>NZ_JBHXTJ010000003.1:0-358586 GCF_042677525.1 Streptomyces sp. NPDC127114 | reverse complement strand
GGCGAGGGCGGCCGCCGCAGCCGCTGCCGCCGCGTCCGCGGCCGTGCCGGCCGCCGCCGTACCGGCACCGGCTGCCGCCCCGGCCGCACCCGCGGCCGTTCCCGAGGCACCCGCCGGAGGACCGGCGGCAGCGGCGCCCGGTCCTCCCGCCGCGGGTGTCCCCGCGCCCGGTCCCGTGCCCGCCGCCCCCGCGGACGGCAGGGGCCCGGGCCGGGTGCGTGCGGCCGGAGGCGGTACGGCTGCCGGCGGCACCGGCGCCGGTGGTGCGGCGGACGCCGGTGGCGGCTCGGGCGCCGGTCGCGCCGGCATCCGGAAGGCGGCCGACGCGCGGGCCGTGAGCAGCGGCGGCGGGAGGCGTTCGCCGTGTTCGCCCAGGGTCGTGATCCGGTCGCTGCCCTCGGCCAGGCCCGCGCTGCGGTGGTCGCCGGGGCCGCGCCGTACCGTCGCCGCGCATGTCGCGGAGGCGCCGGGTGCGAGGGCCGGCACGGTGCACACGAGCCCGCTCGGCGTGGGGGCGAGGGTCCGGTCGGTGAGCCGGACGGCGTGGACCGGCCGGTTGCCGCGGTTGGTGACCGCGTACCGCACGGTGGCCGTGCCCGGCGGCCCGACGCGTACCCCCTCGGTGAGGACGAGGGCGCCGGCCACGCCGTCGTATCCGGAGCGCGCCGTGACCGTCGGGCTCCGGCCGAGCGACGGGATGTCGCCGGTCGCGCGGGCGGTGCCGGCATGGCGCCCGGGCAGGGCCCGGAAGCGCGCGGTGCACACCGTCGCGTGGAGCGCCGCGAGCGGCCGTGCCGGGCAGCCGGCCTCGCCGCCGGGCACGTCGGGATCCGTGACCCGCACCCGGTGGAGGTCGGCCTCGCCTCGGTTGACCAGGCGGTAGTGCTTCACGACGGTCCCGCCGGCCCGTACGGTCGCCTCCGTGGCCGAGCCGTTGACGGTGACGGTCATCCCGAGGGCGCCGTCGCCGGCGCCGCCCGCGAGGGCGGGCTGCGGACCCGCCGGGAGGAGGAGCAACAGGAGTAACAGCAGCAGGAGCAGCGTGGTGTGACGCGGCCGCATGACACCTCCCGGCCGAATAGTCGGATGATCGTTCCGGTCGTGCACTGCCCGCCATGCTCGCCATGCCGCCCGCACGAGCCCTGGGCAAGACACGCGCCCGTCCCGCCACCCGGACCCCTCTTTCACCCGTCCGGCGAACCGTGCGGCACTCTTGAACCATGAACGATGCCGCCCCGGCGCCCACCCCCGCGCCCGCGCCCCGCCGTGCCCGTGTCCGTGCCCCCGAGCTGATCGGCAAGGGCGGCTGGCTGAACACCGGCGGAGACGAACTGACCCTCATGGACCTGCGAGGGAAGATCGTCCTGCTCGACTTCTGGACCTTCTGCTGCATCAACTGCCTGCACGTCCTCGACGAGCTGCGCGAGCTGGAGGAGAAACACCGGGACACGCTCGTGATCGTCGGCGTGCACTCGCCGAAGTTCGTGCACGAGGCGGAGCACCAGGCCGTCGTCGACGCCGTCGAGCGCTACGAGGTGCACCACCCGGTCCTGGACGACCCGGAGCTCGCGACCTGGAAGCAGTACGCCGTCCGGGCCTGGCCCACGCTCGTCGTCATCGACCCCGAGGGCTACGTCGTCGCGCAGCACGCCGGCGAGGGCCACGCCAACGCGATCCGCACCCTCGTCGAGGAGCTGGAGGCGGAGCACGAGGCGAAGGGGACGCTGCGGCGCGGCGACGGGCCGTACGTGCCGCCGGAGCCGGTCGCGACCGACCTGCGCTTCCCCGGCAAGGCGGTCCTGCTGCCCTCCGGGAACCTGCTGGTCTCCGACACCACCCGGCACCAGCTCGTCGAGCTGGAGCAGGACGGCGAGACGGTGGTACGGCGGATCGGCGCCGAGGGCGAGGTGTTCCGCGAGCCGCAGGGCCTGGCCGTCCTCCCGGACGGGAAGGTCGTCGTCGCCGACACCGTGCACCACGCGCTCCAGCTCTTCGACCCGGCCACCGGCGCGGTCGAGCGGATCGCCGGCACCGGCCGCCAGTGGTGGCAGGGCTCCCCCACCTCCGGCCCCGCCCTCGAGGTCGACCTGTCCTCGCCGTGGGACGTCGCCTGGTGGCAGGGCAAGGTGTGGATCGCGATGGCCGGCGTGCACCAGATCTGGACCTACGACCCGGAGAGGGGCACCGTCGAGGTCGCGGCCGGCACCACCAACGAGGGCCTGGTCGACGGGCCCGCCGCCGAGGCCTGGTTCGCCCAGCCCTCCGGGCTCGCCGCGACCGCGGACCGGCTGTGGATCGCCGACTCCGAGACCAGCGCGCTCAGGTGGATCGACACCGAGGGGACGGTGCACACCGCCGTCGGCACCGGCCTCTTCGACTTCGGGCACCGCGACGGCGCCGCCGGCCAGGCCCTGTTCCAGCACCCGCTGGGCGTCACGGCCCTGCCGGACGGCTCGGTCGCCGTCTCGGACACGTACAACCACGCGCTGCGCCGCTTCGACCCGGCGAGCGGTGAGGTCACCACCCTCGCCACCGACCTGCGCGAGCCCAGCGACGCGGTCGTGGTCGGCGAGGACGTCGTGGTCGTCGAGTCGGCCCGGCACCGGCTCACCCGGCTGCGCCTCCCCGAGGAGGCCGTGCAGGTCGAGGCGGTCGCCCACCGCACCCAGCGCGAGGCCACCGACGTCGCCCCGGGCCGGCTCCGCCTCGACGTGGTCTTCCAGGCCCCGAAGGGCCAGAAGCTGGACCAGCGTTACGGCCCCTGCACCCGGCTCCTGGTCTCCTCGACCCCTCCGGAGCTGCTGCTCTCCGGCGAGGGCAAGGGCACGGACCTCTTCCGCGAGCTGGAGCTGAACCCGGAGCTGACCGAGGGCGTCCTGCACGTCTCGGCGATGGCCGCGTCCTGCGACGACGACCCGGAGAACGAGTACCCGGCCTGCCACGTGCACCAGCAGGACTGGGGCGTCCCGGTGCGGATCACGGAGGGCGGCGCGGCCCGGCTCCCGCTGATCCTGGCCGGAATGGACGCCTGAGACGGGACGACCGGCCCCTGCCGCACGGCAGGGGCCGGTCGTCGCGTGCGTCAGGTGCGTCAGCCCTCCAGGAAGGCCACCAGCGCGTTCGCCAGGTGGTACGGGTCGTCGGCGCCGCACAGCTCGCGGGCGCTGTGCATCGACAGGCAGGCCACGCCGATGTCGACCGTCGAGATGCCGTGCCGGGCGGCGGTGATCGGGCCGATCGTGGTGCCGCAGGGCATGTCGTTGTTGGAGACGAAGGACTGCCACGGCACGCCGGCCTTCTCGCAGGCGGCGGCGAACACGGCGCGGCCGCTGCCGTCGGTGGCGTACCGCTGGTTGACGTTCACCTTGAGGATCGGGCCGCCGTTGGGGCGCGGGTGGTGCGTCGGGTCGTGGCGCTCGCTGTAGTTCGGGTGCACGGCGTGGCCGACGTCGGAGGAGAGGCAGACCGAGCCGGCGAGGGCGCGGGCCTTGTCCTCGTAACCGCCGCCCCGCGCGTACACCGAACGCTCCAGGACGTTCCCGAGTAGCGGGCCGTGGGCACCGGTGTCGGCCTCGGAGCCGTTCTCCTCGTGGTCGAAGGCGGCGAGGACCGGGATGTACGGCAGGGCATCGCCCTGCGCCGCGGCGGCGGTGAGCGCGGCGACGCAGGCGTGCACGGAGATGAGGTTGTCCATGCGCGGGCCCGCGAGCAGCTCGCGGTCGCGGCCCAGGTAGGCCGGCGCTTCCAGGGCGTGGACCATGAGGTCCCAGCCGGTCACCTCCTCGGCGTCGACACCGGCCTCCTCGGCGACGAAGGAGATCAGGTCGCCCTCGTGCACCGGGCCCAGGCCCCAGATCGGCTGCATGTGGCGCTGGCGCTCCAGCTTCATGCCCTCGTTGACCTGGCGGTCCAGGTGGATGGCGAGCTGCGGCACGCGCAGCAGCGGCCGGTCCACGTTGACCAGGTGGTGGGAGCCGTCGCGCAGGGTGAGCCGGCCGGCCAGGCCCAGGTCGCGGTCGAGCCAGCTGTTGAGCAGCGGTCCGCCGTAGATCTCCACGGCGATCTGGCGCCAGCCCTCGCGGCCGAAGTCGGGCTGGGGCTTGACCCGCAGGTTCGGGGAGTCGGTGTGCGCGCCGACGATCCGGAACGGGGTGTGCGGGGCGGCGCCCTCGGGCACGTACCAGGCGATGATCGCGCCGCCGCGGATCACGTACTTCCCGCCTGCCGTCCCCTCCCAGGCGTCGGTCTCCTCGACCTTGCGGAAACCGGCCTTCTCCAGCCGCTCCGCGGCGTTCGCCACCACGTGGTACGGCGACGGCGAGGCCGCCAGGAAGGTCATGAGGTCATCGGTGTGGCCGCGGTCGAAGCGGACAGGTGCGCTACTCATGTCGTTCACCTTACGCAGTCTCGAAATGCGGACGCGGGCCCGTGGGTCCCCTGCGGACAACCGGCCGCGACAGCACCTGTGGACAGGGAAGTGCAGAGGAAGTGCACGAGGAGGCGCACAAGAAAAAGGAACGGCCCGCTCCCCTCCCCGGGAGCGAGCCGTTCCTCTGTGCGGACTCAGGCGCGTACCTGTGCGGTACCTGTGCGGGTACTAGAACGCGGCCTCGTCCAGGTCCATCAGGGAGCCGTCCACGCCCTCGGCGAGGACGCGCTCGGTGGAGACGCCGGGCAGGACGTTGGCGGCGAAGAACTTCGCGGCCGCGATCTTGCCCTGGTAGAAGGCGACGTCCTTGCCGGAGGCGCCGGCCGCCAGCTTCTCGGCGGCCACGGCCGCGCCGCGCAGCAGCAGGTAGCCGACGACCACGTCGCCGGACGCCATGAGCAGGCGGGTGGTGTTGAGGCCGACCTTGTAGATGTTCTTGACGTCCTCGCCGGTGGCGGTGAGGTCGGTCAGCATCGCGCCGACGATGCCCTCCAGGTCCACGGCCGCCTTGGCGAGCGCGTCGCGGGCGCCGGCCAGCTCCTCGCCGCCGGTGCCGACCGCGAGGAACTTCTTGATCTCCTCGGCCAGCGCGTTCAGGGACGCGCCCTGGTCGCGGACGATCTTGCGGAAGAAGAAGTCCTGGCCCTGGATCGCCGTGGTGCCCTCGTAGAGCGTGTCGATCTTGGCGTCGCGGATGTACTGCTCGATCGGGTACTCCTGCAGGAAGCCGGAGCCGCCGAAGGTCTGGAGCGACTGGGCGAGCTGCTCGTAGCCCTTCTCCGAGCCGTAGCCCTTGACGATCGGGAGCAGCAGGTCGTTCAGGCCGTGCAGGGCCTTGGCGTCCTCGCCGGCCGCCTCCTTGACCGCGATCTCGTCCTGGACGGCCGCCGTGTAGAGGACGAGGGAGCGCATGCCCTCGGCGTACGCCTTCTGCGTCATCAGCGAGCGGCGGACGTCCGGGTGGTGCGTGATGGTGACCTTGGGCGCGTTCTTGTCCATGAAGTTCGCCAGGTCGGTGCCCTGGACGCGCTCCTTGGCGTACTCCAGGGCGTTGAGGTAGCCCGTGGAGAGGGTGGAGATCGCCTTCGTGCCGACCATCATGCGGGCGAACTCGATGATGAGGAACATCTGGCGGATGCCGTCGTGCTTGTCGCCGATCAGCCAGCCCTTGGCGGGGTGCTTGTCGCCGAAGGTCATCTCGCACGTGTTGGAGGCCTTGAGGCCCATCTTGTGCTCGACGTTGGTGGCGTAGACGCCGTTGCGGGCGCCCAGCTCGCCGGTCTCCCAGTCGAACTCGTACTTCGGGACGAGGAAGAGCGACAGGCCCTTGGTGCCGGGGCCGGCACCCTCGGGGCGGGCGAGGACGTAGTGGAGGATGTTCTCCTCCATGTCGTGCTCACCGGACGTGATGAAGCGCTTCACGCCCTCGATGTGCCAGGAGCCGTCCTCCTGCTGGATCGCCTTGGTGCGGCCGGCGCCGACGTCCGAGCCCGCGTCGGGCTCGGTGAGCACCATGGTGGAGCCCCAGCGCTTCTCGACGGCGATCTGCGCGATCTTCTTCTGCGCCTCGTTGCCCTCGTTGTAGAGGATGCCGGCGAAGGCCGGGCCGGAGGAGTACATCCAGATGGCCGGGTTCGAGCCGAGCAGCAGCTCCGCGTAGGCCCAGATGAGCGAGCGCGGGGAGACGGTGCCGCCGATCTCCTCCGGGATGCCCAGGCGCCAGTACTCGGACTCCATGAAGGCGTTGTACGAGTTCTTGAAGGAGGCCGGGACCGGGGCCGTGTTGGTCTCGGGGTCGAAGACCGGCGGGTTGCGGTCGGCGTCGGCGAAGGACTCGGCCAGCTCGTTCTCGGCGAGGCGGCGGATCTCGTCGAGGATGCTCTTCGCGGTCTCGACGTCCATCTCCTCGAACGGACCGGTGCCGTACACCTTGTCGCGGCCGAGCACCTCGAAGAGGTTGAACTCGATGTCGCGGAGATTCGACTTGTAGTGCCCCATGGCGACGGCTCCGTAAAGGCTCGGGGAGGCGGATGTCCTCGTGCGCGTACTCGGCAACGGCGTACTACCGGCGAGTAGCCCACGCTCTCCACGATGATGCTACCCACCGGTAATAAAAGGCAACCCCTATCCGGACATCTGTGACGCGGGCCGCACGCCCCGCCCGGGCCTCGATAGGCTGACCCGCATGTACGGCTACGAGCAGAACCCGGGTGCCCAGCAGCAGTACGGCCAGCCCCCGCAGCAGGGGATGCCGGGCATGCAGGGAGGCATGCAGGCGGGTATGCAGCCGGGCATGCAGGGCGGTTACGCCCAGCAGCCCCCGCTGTACCCGGAGCCGTCCCCGCCGTCGCTCGCGGACGCGGTGCGGGCCTTCACCACCGGCACCCTCTCCGCCGAGGACTTCCAGCAGATCTTCGCGACCTCGAAGGTCTACTGTCCGCGCGGCGACACCCCCGGCTTCCTGGCGCTGCACAACACCCAGCAGCCGGTGATCCCGATGTTCACCACGCTCAAGGAGCTGCGCCGCTACGCGGGCAAGGAGTCGAAGTACTTCGTCATCACGGGCGCGGAGGTGATCGACCTCCTCCCGACCGGCTACGGCTTCGTCCTCGACATGGAGGGCGACCACCGGATGGTCTTCGACGCGAAGGCCGTGGAGCAGATGGTCGACTACGCGATGCGGCGGATGTACGGCTGAGCGAGGCTCGTACCTGAGGCTCGTGGCGAGGCGCCCGGGAGGAATTCCTCCCGGGCGTTTCGCGTTCCGGGTGGCAGGAAGTTCAGAATTCAACTAAACTGGTCGCACAAGGAGGTCCCGCCATGCCTGCCGTGACTGTCGAGAACCCGCTCACCCTGCCCCGCGTCAGCGCCGCCGCCGACGCCGTCGCCCGACCCGTCCTCGCCGTGACCACGGCGCCCCAGGGCTTCGAGGGCGAGGGCTTCCCCGTGCGCCGCGCCTTCGCCGGCATCAACTACCAGTACCTCGACCCGTTCATCATGATGGACCAGATGGGCGAGGTGGAGTACGCGCCCGGCGAGCCCAAGGGCACGCCCTGGCACCCGCACCGCGGCTTCGAGACCGTCACCTACATCATCGACGGGATCTTCGACCACCAGGACTCCCAGGGCGGTGGCGGCACCATCACCAACGGCGACACCCAGTGGATGACCGCCGGCTCGGGCCTGCTCCACATCGAGGCCCCGCCGGAGCACCTCGTCGTCAGCGGCGGCCTCTTCCACGGCCTCCAGCTGTGGGTGAACCTGCCCGCCTCCGACAAGATGATGGCCCCGCGCTACCAGGACATCCGCGGCGGCCAGGTCCAGCTGCTGACCTCCCCCGACGGCGGCGCGCTGCTCCGCGTCATCGCCGGCGAGCTCGACGGCCACCAGGGCCCGGGCATCACCCACACCCCGATCACGATGCTCCACGCCACCCTGCGCCCCGGCGCGGAGATCAACCTGCCGTGGCGCGAGGACTTCAACGGCCTCGCCTACGTCCTGGCCGGCCGCGGCACGGTCGGCGCGGAGCGGCGCCCGGTCCACATGGGCCAGACCGCCGTCTTCGGCAAGGGCGGGGCGCTGACCGTCCGCGCCGACGAGAAGCAGGACGGGCACACGCCCGACCTGGAGGTCGTCCTCCTCGGCGGCCGGCCGATCCGCGAGCCGATGGCCCACTACGGCCCGTTCGTCATGAACACCCAGGCCGAACTCCGCCAGGCCTTCGAGGACTTCCAGGCGGGCCGGCTCGGCACGATCCCGGCGGTGCACGGGATGGGGGAGCAGACGCCGTAGGCGTCGGTTACGGGGCGGAGCGGAGCGGTAGGGGCCGCGGGCGCGGGGCGAGGGCCTTCGGCCGTACGCCGGGCGGCGGGCGCGGGCCGTCGCCCCGGCGGGGGCTGGGGCGCGGACCTTGGCCCGGAGGCCGGGCGCGGGCGGGGTTCTCGCCCCGGGCGCGAGGCCTCGGCCCCGTACGCCGGACGCGGCGGGAGCTTCGGGCGCCGGCCATGCCCGTGCGCCGGGCGCCGGCCCATGCCCGTACGCCGGGCGCGGGCCTTCGCCCGTACGCCGGGCCGGGCGCGGGCCTTCGCCCGTGCGCCCGCCCCGCCCGTACCGCTCCTGACGCGGCGTCACCCGTACGGCGTTCAGCGCGCGACGACACGCCGGGCGGCGTGGTCCGGTGGAGGCGTGCCCACCGACCGCACCGCCGCCGACCGCCCCCTGCTGCCCGAGGGCGCTCGCCGTACCGCCGCCTGGTGCGCCGTCGCGCTGCTCGTCGCCGGAGTCGCGGCCGTCTTCGTCTGGCTGTGCGTGGTCTTCAAGACCGCCGTCACACCCGTCCTGCTCGCCCTCCTCGGCACCGCGCTCCTCGGCCCCCTCTACCGGCGCCTGCTCCGGATGAGGGTGCAGAAGTCGCTCGCGGCCGGAATCACCGTGCTCGCCGTGCTCGTGGTGGCCGGCGGCGCCACCTACATCGTCGTCGCCGCGCTCGTCGACACCGGCGCCCAGATCGTCGACTCGCTGCGACAGGCCGCCGTCGACATCGCCGAGCACTTCGGAGCCGCCGGCACCTCCCTCGACGACCTCGCCAAGAACGCCCGGCAACTCCTGGAGAAGTTCGGCGGGACCGCCGCCACCGGGCTGATCTCCGGGCTCAGCGTCGTCGGCCAGATGCTCGCCACCGCCGTCCTCGCCCTGCTCCTCATCTTCTTCTTCCTCCGCGACTCCGACCGCGCCGCCGACGTGCTCCGCTCGCTCGCGCCGCGCGCCACCGGCGACATGGTGGAGGCCATGGGGCGACGCGCCTTCGAGGCCGTCGAGGGCTTCATGCGGGGCACGACCTTCGTCGCCTTCGTCGACGCCGTCCTCATCGGGGTGGGCCTGCTCGTCCTCCAGGTGCCGGGCGCGGTGGGGCTCGCCGCGCTGGTGTTCGTCACCGCCTACATCCCGTACCTCGGCGCCTTCCTCTCCGGCGCCGTCGCCGTGCTCGTCGCCCTCGCCGACCGCGGCTTCGTCATCGCGCTGTGGGTGCTCGGCGTGGTCCTCGCCGTCCAGGTCCTCGAAGGCAACGTGCTCCAGCCCGTGGTCCAGTCCCGCACCGTGCAGATGCACCCGGCGGTGGTCATGCTGGCGATCACCGCCGGCGCCTCCGTCGCCGGGGTCCTGGGCATGCTGCTCGCCGTACCGCTGACCGCCGCCTTCTTCGGGATCATCGGGGAGCTGCGCAGCCGGTACGAGGGCCCGGCCCAGGAGACGGCCTAGGTGGCCGCCGCGGGGGTGCTGCCCGACTCGAAGGCCTTCAGCATCTGTTCGAGTGCGGCCTGGTCCGGGCCCGTGAACGGGTCGGCGTCCGGTGCCATGGAGATCGTCTCCAGCATCGTGTCCGTCATCCGCACCGCCGGCGGCAGGTGCGTGCACAGCACGATCTCGGGGTTCATCTCCCGCAACGGCTCGATCGACGCCCGGTACTTCGCCTGGTCGACGACGTGCACCCACGGGCTGTCCACCGTCGCCCACAGCAGCTGCGCGGCCCGCAGCTCGTCCGGCCTGAGGTCGTTCGCGTGCCCGCTCTCGGCGAGTTCGGCGGTGGGCATCGGGCCGCCGAAGCAGTCCGAGCTGAAGCAGATCCGGGTCTTGTCGTCGTAGAAGCCGACGGTGGCCGGGTTGTCGAAGAGCGGCGGCCGGAAGGCGCGCAGCATGCGGTCGCCGACGTCGAGGCTCTGGCCCGGGTTGAGGAAGTAGACCCGGTCCATCGGCAGCGGACGTTCGGTGGTCATGATCCCCGCGCCGATGAACGTGGTGACGACCCGTGCGCGGGGAGCGGCCACCAGCAGGTCGAAGATGCCGCCCGTGTGGTCCCGGTCGGGGTGGGTGAGCCAGATCCAGAGGATGTCGGCCGGGTCGACGACCTCGCCGAGGGAGGCGACGAAGTCGCGGTCGGAGACCGAGAGGCCGGTGTCGACGACGACCGGCTCGCGGGCGGTGAGGACGTACGCGTTGACGGGGATGTGGCCGATCCCGGGGACCTCCAGACTGTCTGCCAGGACCGTGGTGTCGCTGCCGACCTTGTGGGTATCCATGACGCACTCCGTGGTCCCCCCGGCTGCCTCCCGCGGGCCCCACGACCCCCCGGACGTCCTCCCGCGGCCGTACGTCACCAGTCTGCGCCGAGCGGCCGGGGGCCGCCTGTCACGGCCGGGCTTCCGGTGGTCCCGGCTCGCCAGGGGCCTGGGGCCCAGCGGCCGGGCTTCCGGTGCTCCCGGCTCGCCAGGGGCCCGGGTCCAGCGGCCGGGCTTCCTGTGGTTCCGGCTCGCCAGGAGCCTGGGCCCAGCGGCCGGCCGCCGCCTGTCACGCCCGCGGGCGAGCCCGCCACGGGCCCGGGCCCGGCCTCAGCCGCAGCAGCCGTTCCCCGACGGCGGCTCCTCCAGTTCGAACCAGATCGCCTTGCCCTCGCCCCGCGGGTCCACGCCCCACCTGTGCGCCAGCATCTCCATCAGGATCAGCCCGCGTCCGCTGGACGCCATCTCGCCCGGATGCCGCTTGTGCGGCAGCTCGTCGCTCGCGTCGGCCACCTCGACGCGCAGCCGGCGGGCGTGGTCGCGGCAGACCACCTCGGCGACGAGCAGCGCGTCGCCGTCGGTGTGGACCAGCACGTTGGTGACCATCTCCGAGACCATCAGGACCGCCGAGTCGACCTGGTCCCCGTCCTTCCAGTCGTGCAGCAGCTGGCGCATCTGCTCGCGGGCGGCGGCGATGCGTTCCGGCTCGGCCTGGGCGACGGTCATCATCGTGCGGCGCGGGGCCTCCCGTACGGCCGCGCCCTGGCGGGAGAGGAGCAGGACGGCGATGTCGTCCTCGCGGCGGTCGGCGAGCGGCCCCGTGGTGTGGTGCGAGCCGGGCCCGTGGACGGCCTCCACGAGCCGGTCGGCCAGCGCCTCCAGGTCGTCGCCGTCGTCGGACTCCAGCAGCTTGCGGACCCGTTCCCAGCCGCTGTCGAGGTCGTGGCCGCCGGTCTCCAGGAGGCCGTCGGTGCAGATCATCAGGGTCTCGCCGGGCTGCAGGGTGAGCCGGGTGGTGGGGTAGTCGGTGTCCGGGACGATGCCCAGGGGCAGGCCGCCGGCGGTGGGTCTCAGCAGAACCGTTCCGTCAGTCATCCGTACCGCCGGGTCCGGATGACCGGCCCGCGCGATGTCGACCGTGCCCGTCTCCAGGTCGACCTCCAGGTAGAGGCAGGTCGCGAAGCGGGGCCCGCCGTACGGGTCGTCTCCGGAGCCGTAGCCGGACCCGTAGCCGGAGGCGGATCCGGGCCCGTAGCCGGAGGCGGACGCGGATCCGGGCCCGGGCCGGGAGCCGCCTCCGACGTCCGTGCCGTCCACACCGCCCGTGCCGTCCACACCGCCCCCGGCCACCCCGCCCGTGCCGTCGTTGATGCCGTACAGGAAGCGCGAGGCGCGCGAGAGCACGGCGTCCGGGCGGTGGCCCTCGGAGGCGTAGGCGCGCAGGGCGATCCGCAGCTGCCCCATCAGCCCGGCGGCCCGCACGTCATGGCCCTGCACGTCGCCGATGACCAGCGCGATCCGGCCGGCGCCGGACCCGCCGGGCAGCCGGATCATGTCGTACCAGTCGCCGCCGACCTGGAGCCCGCCGCCGGTGGGCACGTAACGGGCCGCCACCTGGATGCCGGGGATGCCGGGGCCGAGGACCGGCATCATCGCCCGCTGCAGTCCCAGCGACAGCTCCCGCTCCGACTCGGCCACCCCGGCCCGGGCCAGCGCCTGCGCCAGCATCCGGGCGACCGTCGTCAGGACGCTGCGCTCGTCCGGCGTGAACGCCACCGGATGCTTGAACGCGGCCATCCACGCGCCCATCGTCCGTCCGGCGACGACGAGCGGGACGAAGGCCCACGAGCGGCGGCCGAAGCGCTGCGCGAGCGGCCAGGTCATCGGGAAGCGCCGGGCGTACTCCTCCGGGCTCGGCAGATAGATCGCCCGCCCGGTCCGTACGACCTCGGCCGCCGGGTAGTCGGTGTCCAGGGTCATCGAGGTGAACGGCCCCTCGTCGCCGTCGCCGTGCCCGTGATGGCCGATCACCGTGAGCCGTTCGCCGGACATCCCGAAGACGGCGAGCCCGTCCGGCGAGAACCCGGGCATCGACAGGGACGCCGCCACCCGCAGCACCTCGGCCGTCGACCGGGCCTCCGCGAGCGCCCGGCCCGCGTCGAGCAGGAAGGCCTCGCGGGAGCGGCGCCAGTCGCCGGTGATGGGCGTGTGCGGCCCCGCGGCGCCGGGCTGCGGCTCGGCGACCTCCTGGAGGGTGCCGACGAGCTGGTAGTCGGTTCCCTCGATCAGCGGCTTGGACCTGCTCCGTACGGTACGGATCACCCGGCCGCGCTCGTCCATGATCCGCAGCCGGGCCTCGGCGAGCGTGCCCTCGGCGACGGCGAGGTTCACCACCCCGTCGATCTCGTTCCAGTCGACCGGATGAAACCGGGAACGCACCTGCGCCTCGGTGAGCCGCGCGGGTTCGGCGGGCAGCCCGAGGAGCCGGGCCGCCTCGGCGTCGAGGGTGACGAACCCGGAGGCGTTGTCCCAGCGCCACAGGCCGGTCGCGATCGCGGCCAGGACGTCCTCGGTGCGCATTGCCCCACTTTATGAATATCGGACAGCAGGTCGCCACTGAGAGTATTCGAATCGCGATCTTGGGTCGCCCGGTAGGCTTGGGAAGGCTTGACGCTGTCAAGCTTCTCCATCACGGATCCCGAAGAACTGGATGAACGACGATGCATCGGTACAGGTCCCACACCTGCGGCGAGCTCCGCGCCTCTGACGTCGGCACCGACGTCCGGCTGAGCGGCTGGCTGCACAATCGGCGCGACCTGGGCGGCATCCTCTTCATCGATCTGCGCGACCACTACGGCATCACCCAGCTGGTCGCCCGCCCCGGCACGGCGGCGGCCGAGGTTCTCGACAAGCTGACCAAGGAGACGGTCGTCCGCGTCGACGGCAAGGTCGTCTCCCGCGGCGCCGAGAACGTGAACCCGGACCTCGCCACCGGCGAGATCGAGATCGAGGCCGCCGAGGTCGAGGTCCTGGGCGCGGCCCAGCAGATCCCCTTCACCATCAACACCGACGACGGCGTCAACGAGGAGCGGCGGCTCGAGTACCGCTTCCTCGACCTGCGCCGCGAGCGCATGCACAGGAACATCATGCTGCGCAGCGCCGTGATCTCCTCGATCCGTTCGAAGATGACGGCCCTCGGCTTCAACGAGATGGCGACCCCGATCCTGACGGCGACCTCCCCCGAGGGCGCGCGTGACTTCGTGGTCCCCTCCCGCCTCAACCCGGGCAAGTTCTACGCGCTGCCGCAGGCGCCGCAGCAGTTCAAGCAGCTGCTGATGATCTCCGGCTTCGACCGCTACTTCCAGATCGCGCCCTGCTTCCGCGACGAGGACGCCCGCGCCGACCGCTCGCCGGGCGAGTTCTACCAGCTCGACGTGGAGATGAGCTTCGTCGAGCAGGAGGACGTCTTCCAGCCGATCGAGAAGCTGATGACCGAGCTCTTCGAGGAGTTCGGCGGCGGCCGTCACGTGACGTCCCCGTTCCCCCGCATCCCGTTCCGCGAGTCGATGCTGAAGTACGGCAACGACAAGCCGGACCTGCGCACCTCGCTCGAACTCGTCGACATCAGCGACGTCTTCGAGAACTCGGAGTTCAAGGCCTTCGCGGGCAAGCACGTCCGCGCGCTCGCGGTCCCGGACACCGGCGACCAGCCGCGCAAGTTCTTCGACGGCCTCGGCGACTTCGCCGTCTCGCTCGGTGCGAAGGGCCTGGCCTGGGTCCGCGTCGGCGAGGAGCTGGCGCTGACCGGCCCGATCGCCAAGTTCCTCACCGAGGAGAACGTCAAGGTCCTCGCCGAGCGCCTGGGCCTGAAGCCCGGCCACGCGGTGTTCTTCGGCGCCGGCGAGTTCGACGAGGTCTCCAAGATCATGGGCCCCGTCCGCGTCGAGGCCGCCAAGCGCGCGGGCCAGTTCGAGGAGAACGTCTTCCGCTTCGCCTGGATCGTCGACTTCCCGATGTACGAGAAGGACGAGGAGACCGGCAAGATCGACTTCTCGCACAACCCCTTCTCGATGCCGCAGGGCGGCCTGGAGGCCCTGGAGACCCAGGACCCGCTGGACGTCCTCGGCTGGCAGTACGACATCGTCTGCAACGGCATCGAGCTCTCCTCCGGCGCCATCCGGAACCACGAGCCCGAGATCATGTTCAAGGCCTTCGAGATCGCCGGCTACAGCCGCGAGACCGTCGAGACCGAGTTCGCCGGCATGCTCCGCGCCTTCCAGTACGGCGCCCCGCCGCACGGCGGCATCGCCCCGGGCGTCGACCGCATCGTGATGCTCCTCGCCGACGAGCCCAACATCCGCGAGACCATCGCCTTCCCGCTGAACGGCAACGCCCAGGACCTGATGATGGGCGCCCCGACGGAACTGGACGAGGCCCGCCTGCGCGAGCTGAACATCCAGCTCCGCAAGCCGGTCACGACGACGAAGCCGGCCGACGAGCGCCCGATCACGGAGTCGGTCCACCCGGACGCGGCGCGCGGCTGAGGTCTTCTTGAGCTGAGCTGAACGGGCAGGGGCCCGGAACCGTCTCGTAGGTTCTGGGCCCCTTTCGTGTGCTCGGACGGACTACTCGTCCTCGTCGGCGAAGATCTCCTCGGCGGAGGAGACGGTGACGGCACGGGCGACCCAGCGACGCAGTACCTCGGGGTCGTCGCAGCCGGCGATGCGCTGACGGGCGTCGTCGGACACGTCGAGACCGCGCTGCTCCAGGATGATCAGTATGGCGTCGGCACTTCCCTGGGCCCGGCCCTGAGCACGGCCTTCGTCCCGGATCTCCTCGGAGATGACCGACTTGTAGAAGGAGAGGTCCACGGCCACCAGGTTCCTCCAGAGCTCTAGGGCCGGTCGCTTTTCCAGCCCCTGGGTGGTGAATTCGATGATCGGGTCGGCGACGTCCTCGGGGACGTCCCGCAGAGCGGTGGACAGTGCTTTCAGTATGGCACCGATGTCCGGATCGCCCGCGTGAGTGATGGCCGACAGGGTGGCCAGCGCCAAGTCGGCGCGGGCCTCGGCGGGATCGGTGACAACGGGCATATTGTGCGGTCCCACGACGACCGGCTGAATGGTGAGGGTGGGCATGTGCGGCGGCCCGCTGGCCACCGGCCGCCCGGCCCAGTCGGCGGTGGACCGGTCCTGGCAGACGACCAGCAGAGCTGTCGGCAGCGCGTACTTCGTCCACAGATACGCGGTGTAGTACGCCCAGCTCGCCGGCTTCGCCGGGTCCTTCTTCCCCTGCGCCTCGATGGCCAGGAGGAGGGACCCGTCTTCCGCGCTGTCGAGGCGCAGGAGGGTGTCCACCCGGCGCTCGACGGGACTTGCCTCGGTGAGGTCGTTGGGCAGGACGGTCACCTCGACCGGAGGGGGAAGGGGTAACCCGAGCAGTTCGGACAGGCGGCTGAAGAGGTGGAGATCGTGTTGGAAGATGCGGTGCATCGCTTCATGGGGCGAGCTGACCATGGGCTTCCTTGCGAGTGGTCGTGGCGGGGCGGCGGCCGGAGCCGGGTTCTCAGAGCGGCAGGACCCCTCGCGCCTCCAGCTCGTCCAGGGCGGCGGCGATCTTGGTGGCGCCGCCGTCCTCGGGGAACCGCTCGGCAAGACTTTCGGCGTCAATGGGCGTCCCGGCGGGCAGCGACAGGATGTGTGCTGCAAGGCCGAGAGCGAGCGAGGACAGCGTCCGATCGTGGATGAGCTCGTTGTCGAGCAGGATGAAGCCGCCGGTGAGGTCGTCGTTCTTGTGGGTGAGGACATAGTCGACGTCGAGGTCGTCGTCGCTCAGGGGCGGGCCGTCGGTGGGGTGGCCGTCGTCGTGCACGGGAAGGTCCTTCTTCCGGCTTCCGGTGGTCTTCGGTCGCGACGAGCGTAGGTATGACAACCGCGCCTTGCGGCCTATGTACTTGGCATATTCACTCGCGTGAGTGATCGGCTCCCGGACCGGTGTGGCGGCAGGATGCGCAGCGGCCGGGGGCGGGGCCCCGGAAGGCGTGGTCGCAGACGTCGCAGTTCTGGAGCGGGTGCTGTCGAGGCGCCCGGAACGGTGGCGGGGCCGGGAGCCGGTCGGCGAGGCGGTGGGCCAGGAGGGCGGCGGGGCGGTACAGCGGCTCCGGCAGGTCGGCGGTCAGCGCGCGGTGGACCTGGTCGGGGGTGAGGTCCCGCTCCAGCCAGGCGCCGACACCCGGGGCCAGGTGCTCGGTCTCGGCGGCGGAGAGGAGCAGGCGGGGATCTGCGAGTCGGAGCCCGGCAAGCACCTCGACGGCGGTAAGGAGCAGGTCAGGGGTGGAGTACGCCGGCTGCGGCACGGCGGGCAGAGCGCGACGACGCGGCCCGGGCCGGACTGTCTGTGTCGGCTTCGGTGCCTGCTTCGGCTTCGGCGTCGGCCGTGCGGAACCGGTACGGGTAGTGGTGCTGCTGCGGCCAGGCTGGTTGCAGAACACCGTCCGCGTCACGATCCGCCCGTTCGGCAGGCGTAGGCGCTCGCGCCGCAGATAGCCGAAGGTCACCAGCTCGCGCATGGCGGCGGCGGTCCGGGTGGTGCCCTCGCGCATCTTCCGGGCGATGGTCTTGATGTCGACCGGCGCGCCGGTGGGCACCGACTGGATGTACGCGCCGATGGCGCGGGCCAGCCCCGACAGCTCCTCGTGCTGGAGGAGGTCGTTGCCGACGATGGTGAAGCGCTCGGTATGGGGCGTGTTCTCGTGAATGACGCCGCCACTCGTACGCCGATGAGGGTGGATCTTCCCGTTGTTACGAGACGGGGTGGACGGGCGCACGCTAATGTTCTGGCTATCCATCGGGAAGCTCCGTACTTCCTGGATGGTCAGGCCCTCGCAACGGGATTGCCGTCCCGGCGGGGGCCGACGCATGTCTGCGGTTGTTGTCGGTCGCGCTGAGCGTAGATCAAGCAACCGGTCCCGGCGCCAGCCCAGTTGGCATATTTCACCTGCATGGGTGACGGTGCCCTACCGGGAGGGAAAGGGTGGGTTTGGTGAGGTCATTTCTTCTCCAGTACTTGTGACTTGGGGCCACCCGAGCCACCGGAATGCGGCTGACCGAGCTCCGGTGAACCGACGAGATCCAGCTCCGCCCACACCGTCTTCCGGGGTACGGGCCCGACCGTGACGCCCCACCGGTCGGCCAGCGCCTCGACGAGCAGCAGTCCACGCCCCTGTCCCCGCCCGGCGAGAGGGAGCCGTTCGCTCCGGGTGTCCGTGACCTCGATACGGAGCGTGCCCGCGTCCACTTCCAACACGGCCAGGAAGTCCCGGCCGGACACGCGACCGTGGGTGACGGCGTTCGTGGCGAGTTCGGCGACGATCTGGGCGGCCGTGTCGCCGACGCCGTACGGCAGTTCGCGGGTCCGCAGCCACTCGACGGCGAGCAGCCGGGCGAGCCGGGCGCCGCGCGGGGTTGGCGACAACTGGACACGGAAATCAAGGGAGTTCTTCGGATTCACGTCACCGAGCGTGGCTGCCTGTGCTTACCGTGAACAGTGACTCCGCCGATACGTAGGGTGACTGTCCGGGGCTTGTCCACTGCTGTCCGGGCTGTCGGGGCGTCGGCGGCGGGTAGGGCCGTTGCGGCACGCAGGACCGAGGGGAAGGGCGCGGCATGACGGTGGACGAGAGCGCAGGACGGCTCAAGACCGAGGAGGACGAGCCGGGCTGGGAGGTGGATCCGGACGACGACTGGGGCGTGGCCGTCGTCGCCACTGTGGGGCGGCAGTTGAAGCTGCGGCGGGAGGCGGTGGGCATGCGGGCCGCTGAATTCGGGGTGGCCGTCGGCTACGGCGAGGACCTGGTCTACAAGATCGAGGGCGGCAAGCGGATCCCCAGGCCGGAGTACCTGGACAAGGCGGACGAGGTCCTCGGCGCGGACGGCCTGATCTCGGCGATGAAGGACGACGTGGCGAAGGTCCGGTACCCGAAGAAGGTGCGGGCCCTGGCCAAGATGGAGGCGAGTGCGGTCGAGATCCAGCTCTACGACCCGCTCAACATCCACGGCCTGCTGCAGACACCCGCGTATGCGCGCGGGCTGCTCATGATGCGGCGCCCGGCGTACACGCAGGACGAGGTGGAGCGGATGGTGGCGGGCCGCATGGCCAGGAAGTCGGTGTTCGAGCGCGATCCCGCCCCCGAGCTCAGCTTTGTCCTGGAGGAGTGGACTCTCCGCCGCCCACTGGGCGGGCGGGCACTGCTCCGCCCTCAACTGGAGCACCTTCTGGACGTCGGCCGGATGCGCAACGTCGAGCTCCAGGTGATGCCGATGGACCGGGAGGAGCATGCTGGAGTCGACGGCGGGATCGAGGTGCTGAAGTTCGGGGACGGATCGGCGGTAGGGCGCTCTCCTGTGGTGGCCAACGGCCGACCCGTGACGGAGCGGAAGCCGCTCCATATCCTGGAGTTGCGCTATGGCATCATCCGGGCGCAGGCTCTCACGCCCCGTGAGTCGACGGCCCTCATCGAGCAACTGCTGGGAGAGACATGATCCGCAACACCTCGGCCGGCGACGCCACGGAACCGGCGTGGTTCAAGAGCAGCTACAGCAGCGGCAGCGAAGGCGACTCCTGCATCGAGGTCGCCACCACGCCCGACACGATCCACATCCGCGACTCCAAGTGCACCGACGGCCCCCAACTCGCCCTCGCACCGGCCGCGTGGGCGGGCTTCGTCGCGTACGCGTCGGGTTACTGAGCCGAGCGGCACACTGGAACCCATAGCTTCCCCCCCACGTCCCTGACAGCCCGGCTGCCTAGGGTCCTCGCCCATGAGCGAGAACGAGAAGGCGAACGAGAACAGGGGAAGCACCGGCGGACCATGACCCGGAGCCGGGTCCTCTTCGCGGGCGGCGGCGTCGCGGTCGCGGCAGGCATCGGGACGGGCATCGCCACCACCGCGTCGGCGGGCCAGGGCGGCCGGCGTACGGGCGAGGCCTGCTACGTGCTCACCTCGAAGACGACCGAGGGCCCCGTACTACATCGACGCGGACAAGATCCGGGACATCACCGAGGACCGCGAGGGCATCCCGATCACCCTCCGCCTGAGGGTGATCGACGCGGAGACCTGCAAGCCGGTGCGGAACGCGCGGTGGACATCTGGCACTGCGACGCGCTGGGCATCTACTCGGGCTACGAGAGCCTGAGTACGGGCACTCCGCCGACGGATATGCCCACCAGAGGCCCAGGTGGCGGGGGTGGCGGAGGCGGCGACCACGAGGTGCCGACCGACGACGAGCGCTACCTGCGCGGCACGCAGCTCACCGACAGCGGAGGCTTCGTCGAGTTCACGACGGTCTTTCCCGGGCTGGTACCGGGGCCGCTGCGTCCACATCCACACGAAGGTCCACGTGGACGGGAAAGATGACCTCCGCCGCCTACGAGGGCGGCCACGCCTGCCACACGGGCCAGCTCTTCTTCGCGGAGTCCGCCGTCCTGGACGCGGCCGAGGTAGCCCCGTACTCCACCAGCACCACCGAGCGCACGACCCTCGACCAGCACACCATTTACCCCGGCAACGGCACGGAGGGCAGCCTTCTCACCCTCAGGTACAAGAAGAACAACATCGCGAAGGGCGTCCACGCCACCCTCACGATGGCGGTGGCCCCGTCCGAAACCCACACAGGCACGGAGGCCACCGCCCAGCCGGGTGGGTCGTCCTCTAGCGGCACGGACGTCTAACCGCGCCCGCGTCGTCGAGGTTCTTTGGCCCTCGACGACGCGAGCCTCAAGCAGTGGACGGGGCCGCCGTCGCCTGCGCTTCTACCGAAGGTGCTGGAGGACGATCCAGTAGTCGTATTCCTCTTCGGTCACGGCGCACACAACTTTCCCGTCCAGCGACATCGCAAGGAAATCCAGCCCCTCTTCACGCTTCGCGAGCCGTGGCGCCAGTTGCGTGCCAGGCTGCCATTTCACGACAGCCCAGCCAAATGTCGAGGAGCCGGTGCCAGAAATGCTCAGCAGGAAGGAATCGTCATCGCTGAATAGTCCATTCTGCGCGGCTTGGACGTGCCACTGCCGGTCCACCTCCTGCAGGGCCTTCGGGTGACTCAAAGGGACTGTTGCCACAGGCTGAACCTCCCAATGGGCAACGCTCTGCAGTGCCTCGAGGACAGAGGGGACGTCACCGGGTATCGGGTCGTTCGAGACCGTCAGGCCGGTGGAAGCGATGCGGTTCAGCCAGATTTCTCTTGTCGACTCAGTCATGTGCGTGAGATTCACTATTCGTAGAAGAGATGGTGATCTCCTTCTGGTTTATTGATCTTTGCATATCGCTCCATGTCTCTGTAGTTGGCATTGTCCCAACCGAAGTTCACGAAGGTACGGTCGGGGTCGCCCTTGGGCTTACCTGCATGGAAGTGAGGTCCGGCCGGGTCGTGTGTGTGTTCCACCACGACGCGTGATCCCTGAGGTGTCTCATATTGCCGGAAGGTGCCCCAATGTGACCTCTCCGACGAATACACGTACCCCGGGCTGTGCTTTCTTGTGATGTCCGGACCAACCTCCCATTCGGCCCAGAACTCTGCCTCGCCGGGTTTGATGCCCGCCAGTTCGTAGGCGGCCGTCCTGGCCTCCTCACGACTCCCGAACGGGTTCGAGCGCTCACCCTTGGGCGGGCAGGGCGTCAGCCCCAGCGGGTCGCTCCACGTGTGCGGGTTGTGGACGTACGTCGCCGGGTTCGGGGCCGGGGCTAGGCCCAGGGGGTCCTGGGTGAGGTAGCGGGCTGACTCGGGGTCGTAGTAGCGGAAGTAGTTGTAGTGGAGGCCCGATTCCGGGTCGAAGTACTGGCCTGGGAAGCGGAGGGGGGTGTACGCCGTGGCGTCGCGGGTCCAGGAGGTCGTGCCCCAGAGGGTGGTGCGGGAGCGCCAGGCCAGGGTGCCCGACTCGTCGACCATTTCGGTCGGCGTGCCGATCAGGTCCGTGACGATCGCGAAGAAGCGGGTCTCGTCGGTGTCGCGGCGGCGTTCCGTCTGGGCCAGCGGGCGCAGGCCGGCGTGGTCCCAGGTCAGGGTGAGGGTCTCGGTGGCCTGCTCGCACAGGGTCGCGCCGTCCCAGGTGAAGTGGACGCTCTCCGTGGGAGAGTGTTTGGCGATGCGGCGGCCCAGCGGGTCGTACGCGTAGCGCCAGACCGTGCCGTCCGGCGTCGTCACCGACGTCAGGCGGTCTTCCGCGTCCCACGCGTAGCGCCAGGTGTCCGGCTTCCGCGACAGGCGGGTCTTCTGGCGGAGGACGGTGCGGCCCTGGGCGTCGTGTTCGTAGCGGACGCCGCCCGCGCGGGTGATGCGGGTGCCGGAGTACGCGCGCGGGCCCGTCGCGTCCGCGGCGCGTGGCCACTCCGCCTCCGTCTGGTTGCCGGCCTCGTCGTACGCGTACCGCTCCGTCCACCGGTCGGCCCGCACCGCCGTCACCCGGCCCGCCGCGTCCAGGTCGAAGCGGCGCGGCCCGGCGAGGTGGTCGTCGACGCCTACCAGGTTCCCGTCCGGGCGGTAGTGGTACGCGCGGTGCTGCAGGCGGTGGCCGCCATGGCCGGTCACCTCGTGCGCGGTCAGTCGGCCCGCCTCGTCGAAGGCGGAGGACAGCAGCGCGAAGTCACCGATCGCACGAGTCAGTTCGCGGCCCACTGCGTCGTGCGTGAAGGACACTGACCGGCCGGACGTGGTCAGCTCCGTGCGGCGGCCCGCCGCGTCGTAGGACCACGTGCTCACCGATCCGCCCGGTGTCGTACGGCCCGTGCGCCGGCCCGCCTCGTCGTAGGAGAACGCGAGTGTCCGTCCGTTGACCGTCTCCGACATCAGGCGGCCGTACCGGTCCCGCAGACGCGTCAGCGTCGCGTCCGGGCTCACCGCCATCGCCAGTTCGTCGAAGATGTCGTACTCGAACGTGGTGACGGCACCGCCCGCGTCCTTGCGGAGCACCTGGCCGAGCGCGTTCCGCTCGAAGCGGATCGTTTCACCGGCGCCGTTGGTCCGGGACTCCAGGCGGCCCGCCGCGTCGTACGCGTAGGTCAGGGTCCGTCCGTCGAAGTCCGTCTCGGACGCCGTCCGGCCCGCCGCGTCGTACGTGTATGCCCAGGTCAGGCCCTGTGGGTTGGTGACGCCCGTCAGCTGCAGCGCCACGTCGTGCGTGAAGGAGTAGCGCGTCCCGTCGGGGGTGGTGCGGGTCGTGAGGACGTCGAAGTCCCCGTAGGTGAAGACCGTGGTGCCGCCGACGGCGTCCGTGTGGGTCAGACAGTTGCCCTCGCCGTCGTACGTCCAGGACTCGCCGGCCCCGTCAGGGTTCGTCCGGCGGCTCAGCCGGCCCTCCGGCGTCCACTCCAGCCGGGTCTCCGCACCCAGCGGATCCGTGACGCGAACCGTGCGGCCGAAGGCGTCGTACGCGTACGTCGTCGTCCCGCCCAGCGGGTCGGTGACCGAGACCGGGAGGCCGGCGTCGTCGGTGCGGACCCGGGTGACCGCGCCCAGCGGGTCCGTCACGGACACCAGTCGTCCGCGGTCGTCGTACGCGAACTCCGTGCGCGTGCCGGAGGCGCTCGTGACCGACGTGCGGTTCCCCCGCTCGTCGTACGTCTGCCGGACCGTCGTCCCGTCCGGGCGCCGCACCTTGACCGGCAGCCCACGGGCGTCGTACTCGGCCGTCGTCGTCCGCCCGTCCGGGCGGGTGACGGACGTGAGACGCCCCTCCTCGTCGTAGGTGAAGAGCGTCGTGTGGCCCAAGGGGTCCGTGCGGGACAGCAGGCGGCCCCGGCTGTCGTACGCGGACCGGGTGACGCCACCGTCAGGTGCCGTCTCGGCGGTGATCCTCGCCTGCTCGTTGACCTCGTAGCGGGTGGTCCGGCCGAGGGCGTCCGTGTACGTCGACTCGCCGTCGCCCCAGGTGAAGCTGCCCGCCATGACGCCGTCGCGGCCCGACTGAGAGACACACCGGTCGCGGTCGTCGTAGACGTAGTCGTAGCGGTGGCCGTTGCTGTCGGTCCAGGACGTCATCCGGCCGCGGTCGTCGTAGCCGAAGCGCAGCGGGCGGCCGGCGGAGTCCGCTACGGAGGTCAGACGGCCGTCGGTGTAGTCGTAGCGCCGGATCTCCTGGTCGCCCAGGTGCAGGGCCGTGATCCGCGAGCCGTCCGTGGACAGGCGGAGCCGGTACCCGCCGTGGTGGGCGATGTCCGTGGGCGCGCCGTCCGCGTCGTAACCGAAGGTGATCCAGTCGCCGTTGCGGTCGTCGATCTGGACGAGGACGGCCTCGTCGCCGTCGTTGTTGCCGCGCCCGTCGCCGTCCCCGTCGCCGACGGTGGCGAAGTGCCGGACGACGCCCGTCTCCGGGTCGGTCACCGTGTACGTGCCGTCCGAGGCGTCCTGGTCCAGCGCACAGCGGCGGGTGCCGTGGGTCGGCAGCACCGGAACACCGGGTGCCGGATGCGGAAAGGCGAGAATGCTGCCGTCGTCACCGACCAGGAGGACGCCTTCGGCGTCGATCTCCAGCCGCTGGTCCACCGTCGACGACCACCCCGGGCCGAACCAGCGGCCCGAGCGGCGGGACGAGTCGTAGACGCGCTGGAACACCAGGGGCAGGGAGCCGGCCAGCGTGAGGTCCGTCTGCGGCAGCAGCATGCGGCCCGTCGCCATGTCGATCGGGTCGCCCTCGCAGACCGTCTCTTTGCACCGCTGGCTGTTGCCGTCCGGGTTGTTCTCGTGGTCCCCGCGGGTGGTGCCCGGCTTCTTCGGCGCGTCCGGCAGGTTCTTCAGGCGGGTCAGGGACTTCAGGCCGCCCGCGCCCTTCGTGCCGATCAGCTCGGGTACCAGGCGGCCGAGGAACTCCGACGGGTCGCCCTTCGCCGCGTCCCAGGCGTTCTTCAGGGCACGGTCCGGGTTCGCGACCGTGGAGACCAGGCCGGCGAGCGTCATGTTGACGCCCTTGTAGTACTCGGCCGGGTGGGTCAGGTTGTACGGGTCGACCGGGTTGACCGAGCGGACGAAGTTGATCAGGCCTGCGGTGCCTTTGACGATGCCGCCGCCGAAGTGGGCCAGCTCCATGCTCTGGCCCACGCCGTAGTCCATCAGCTCCAGCTTGGCCTTCTCCAGGCCCGTCGGTTCCTTCGGCGCGTGCGCGAGCGCGGCGCTGACCGCCGCCTTCGCCGTCTCGCCGGCCTCGTTACGGGCCTTGCGGGCGTCGCCGAGGATGTCGCGGGCGCGCTGCCGCTTGGCCTCGCCCGGGTCGGAGAACTTCCCCGGATGCGGCAGCGGACTGTCCCCCGTGCGGGCCGCGTTGTAGGCGTCGACCTTCTTGTTGTAGCTGTCGGCGGCCGTCCTGGAGTCCTCGTCGCCCTCCTTGTACAGCGCGATCGCCTCACGCGCCTTGCCCTGCGCGCTGACGACCGCCTTCGCGTACGTCTCCAGGGCCTTGGCCGCGTTCTCCATCGCGTCCGCCGCGTGCAGCCAGTCCGTCGGCAGGGTCTGGAACTTCTCCCGGAAGGCGTTGGCCGCCTCGCCCTTCCAGTGACCGGAGTCCAGCTTCTTCATCCCGCCGCCGACCAGGTCGAAGGCCTTCTGGAAGTCCCGGAGGTTCTTCACCGTCGCCGCGATCTTGTCGGGCTTGCCGTGGATCAGCTCGTCCGCCTGCTCCGTCTGCCCGAGCTGCTGCTCCCCGACCTCCGCGCCCAGCGAGGAGGCGGTCTCGTCGCCCCAGTCCTCGACCGCGTCCGCCCAGTCGTGCGCACCGACCTTGTCCAGCGCCTCGCCGGTCTTGTCGGTCGCGTAGTCGATGCCCTCGCCGAGGAGTTCCTTGCCCTTGTCGATGCCCCGGTCGACACCGTCGACCAGCTTGTCGCCCCACTCCCGCCAGTCGACCATCAGCGGCTCTCCCCCCACCGCGGCTGCTCGGCCTGCTCGATCGTCGCCTGATCGGGATCGAGCGTGTCCTTCAGCTCCCGGTCCATCGCGTCACGCAGCTTCGGGTCCAGCGCACCGGAACGCTCCATCGAGTCCAGCAGCGAGTCCTCGACGTCGTACGCGGTGTTCTTCCAGGTCTGCTTGACCTCCTGGTGCGCCGCGGTGAACGACTCCGGGCTCCAGTCCGCGCCGTCCCACGTGTGCTGGTCACGGATGGACGCCCAGCTCTTCTGCTTGACCTCGTCCTCCGACAGGTGCGGATTCCCGTTGAGGGAGTTCACCCCGATCTTGAACGAGTCCTTGACGTACTGCTCCTGCTCCGCGAACGAACCCGCCGACAGGCCCACGCCCTGCGCGAAGCCGTTCCCCTTCAGCGTCAGCGCGCGGACACCCCACTCCCACCGGTTGCAGAACGTCTCGAACTGCGACGTCAACCCGCCGTGACCCAGCTCCAGCCCGGAAAGCGCCAGGTCCGAGAAGCCCCGGCCGACCGTCGCCTCACCGATCATCCCGAGATCCTTCAGCTCGGAATGCGCCAGGTTGATGCCCTTGGCTATCTCCGCCAGCGCCGCCGCCGGCGCCACCAGCTCAGGCTCGTTCCCGCCCACGTACGCCCCCCGTAGTCACCGACCTGTCCGCTTGCGATTCCGCGAGGTCCACTGCCACCTCGTCCGGAACGACCCCCGCCACCGGCGGGAACACCATCCCGTCCGCACTGCCCGCATCCAGCGCCACACCGCCCGGACCCGGCAGCATCGGCACCATCACGTCCAGCAGCCGCGCACCCAGGACCGTCCGGTACGTCCACTCCCGGCCCGCCTCACCCCGCGCCACCGCGAACCGCGCCAGCGCCTCCTCGTCCGAGAACGCGCAGATCCACCGCACCCCGTGGAAGTCGGCGGTCCACAGACTCTCGTTCTCGTCGAACGGCACCAGCACGGCCGTACGCCGGAATTCGCCTAGCAAACGGGCAAACTCGCGCCGTGCCACCGCCGGTTCGTCTGCCGGCCCGTCCGCCGGCTGAGCCGCCGGCGCGGGCGTCGCCGGTACGGCTTCCTCCGCTTCCTGCGCCAACTCCGTCAAACGCGAGACCCGTTGAGGCCTCGCTATGTCATCCCCGTTGCCAGTCACGCGCTCATGCTGTCACGTGATCATTTCCACGAGCAACGCTGAATATGGCCGATTGAGCTTCCGGCCCGTGCTCTGTGACCCGTGGCTGGTGGCTGGTGGCTGGTGGCCGATGCCCGTCGCTTTAGCCGGCCCATTCCTTCAGCGGCGCGGTGTCCAGTTCCATGCCCACGGGCTCCGGCAGGGTCACGGTCTTGCCGACGGTGACGGTCACGACCATGTCGTAGCGGCCTTCCCCCGGCTGCGAGTGGACCAGCACCTCGCCGGCCGCGCGGTCGATGAGGAGGTACACGGGGATGCCGGTCTCGGCGTAGGCGCGGGGCTTCTCGACGCGGTCGCGGCGGTCGCTGTCGGAGTCGTGGGAGGTGACCTCGACGGCCATGAGGACGCCGTCGGCGGAGGCCCACTCGCCCTGGCCGACGAAGGCGTCGCTCGGGGCGAGCACACCGTCGGGACGTGCGTTCCCCTTGCGGTAGGTCTCGACCCGCAGGCCTTGGTCCGGGTGCAGCCACCATTCCGTGTTGGTCTGAATGCAGAGGCGGGTGAGCCACTGGATGATCCGCCCGTGGTCGCCGTCAGGCAAAGCCTTCTCCCCGATCTTCCCGTCGATGAACTCCAGGCGCAGGGCGTCGCTCAGCCGGTCGCCGACCCTGGCGAGCTCCTCGAAGAGCTCCTGGGTCATCGCACGGGTCCGCTGCTCGACTGCCTCCACGGCGGCCTCCTCCGGGATCGGTGGTGCCTTCCACGGTACGTGTTCGTCCGACCGCGCGGACGGATTCGTCGCTGTCGCCATGGCCAGACGTTGGCATATGCCTGACGGCTATGTCGGTGCAGTGCGGGGGGGCTTCACCCTGGCGGGTGATGCCGGTTTCTCGTTCATCGAAGGCTGCCCGCCCACCCCACCCTGTGCCATCGACATCACGTCGTCGGATGGTGCTGTGCCTGGCGGAACCGGCGTAGAGCGGATGTGTAGTCCTTCGCTGCCGGGTCGCCTGCGGGCAGGGTTTCCAGGTGCTCGCCCGCGAAGCTCTGCGCGGCGGTCAGTACCGCGCGGGCGAGGCCTTCGGCGCTGCACCGGCCCACCGGGATGCCGTTCGCCCGTACCCGGACGTGCCCGTCGCGGTGGCGGTGGAAGTCCAGGCGGTACGACGAGCCGATGGGCGTGTAGGTGAGCTTCCGCCTCTCGCCTGAGAGCAGGGGCTCCAGTTGGTGCAGGAGCAGCGGCACCGACAGGTGGATCATCATCCCTGGTCGGGGACGTGTCCGGTCGAGGCCGCCGTGCCGCCTTCGCCCTCGCAGACCATGTCGCCCAGGTCGAAGCCGCTGGGTTCGCCCTGGCCGGGACGGACCGTGAAGGTCAGCTTGATCATGGGCTGTTCGTCTTCCCGGCCGAAGGAATCGACGCCGCCTTCAGCGTGGCCGTCAGGCACGGGGGCATCGGGGTCTCCTCTCCCTTCCGGTACGGCGACGGCCGCCGCCCCGGGCTCTTCCGGTACGGCGACGGCCGCCGCCCCGGGTGGGGCAGCGGCCGTCGAAGCGGGCATCAGGCGCGGCGGACGTCAGTCCTTCTTCGGGTCCTCCAGGCGCGGGAACAGGACCGCGCCCTTCGTCACCGTCGCGCCGGCCGGGAGCCTGCCCCACGTCGCGGCGTCCTGGACCGGCTGGGCGGACAGGGCGCCCAGGGAGGCCTCGGCGCCGAGGGAGTCCCAGAGGGCCTGCGAGGTCTCCGGCATGATCGGGTTGAGCAGGACGGCGACGGCGCGGAGGGACTCCGCGGCCGTGTAGAGGATGGTCGCCAGGCGGGCGCGGCCTTCCTCCGAGTCGTCCTTGGCCACCTTCCACGGCTCCTGCTCCGTGATGTAGCCGTTGACCTGCTTCACGAAGTCGAAGATCGCCAGGATGCCGGCCTGGAAGTCCAGCTCGTCGCCGATCTTCGCGTCGGCCGTCGCGACGGCCTTCGCCAGGCCCTCGTGCAGCGCCTTCTCCGCGTCGCCGTCCGCCGTCGCGGCCGGCAGCTCGCCGCCGAAGTACTTGCCGACCATCGCGGCCACGCGGGAGGCCAGGTTGCCGTAGTCGTTGGCCAGCTCGGACGTGTAGCGGGCGGAGAAGTCCTCCCACGAGAAGGAGCCGTCGCTGCCGAACGCGATCGCCCGCAGGAAGTACCAGCGGTACGCGTCCACGCCGAAGTGAGAGGTCAGGTCCTGCGGCTTGATGCCGGTCAGGTTCGACTTCGACATCTTCTCGCCGCCGACCATCAGCCAGCCGTTGGCCGCGACCCTGCCGGGGACGGGGAGGCCCTGGGCCATCAGCATCGCCGGCCAGATCACCGCGTGGAACCGCAGGATGTCCTTGCCGACCAGGTGCACGTTCGCCGGGAAGGTCTCCTCGAACTTCGCCGGGTTCTCGTTGTAGCCGACCGCCGTCGCGTAGTTCAGGAGCGCGTCGACCCACACGTAGATCACGTGCTTGTCGTCCCACGGGATCGGGATGCCCCAGTCGAAGGTCGAGCGGGAGATCGACAGGTCCTGCAGGCCCTGCTTGACGAAGTTCAGGACCTCGTTACGGGCCGACTCGGGCTGGATGAAGCCCGGGTTCGCCTCGTAGAACTCGAGCAGCTTCGGACCGTACTCGCTCAGCTTGAAGAAGTAGTTCTCCTCCTTGAGGATCTCCACCGGCTTCTTGTGGATCGGGCACAGCTTCGTGCCGTCCTCCGCCTCGATGAGGTCGCCCGGGAGCTTGTACTCCTCGCAGCCCACGCAGTACGGGCCCTCGTAGCCGCCCTTGTAGATCTCGCCCTTGTCGTACAGGTCCTGCACGAACTCCTGCACGCGGTCGGTGTGACGCTTCTGCGTGGTGCGGATGAAGTCGTCGTTCGCGATGTTCAGGTGCTCCCAGAGGGGCTTCCAGGCCTCCTCGACGAGCTTGTCGCACCACTCCTGCGGGCTGACGCCGTTCGCCTCCGCGGTGCGCATGATCTTCTGACCGTGCTCGTCCGTGCCGGTGAGGTACCACACCTTCTCACCGCGCTGGCGGTGCCAGCGGGTGAGCACGTCGCCTGCGACGGTCGTGTAGGCGTGGCCCAGGTGAGGAGCGTCGTTGACGTAGTAGATGGGGGTCGTGACGTAGTACGCCTTCGAGCCCTGCTTCTCGGATCCAGTGGCCGCCATGGTGCGAATTTTAACGGCCGGGGCGAGCGGTCCTCACACGGATAAACCGGGGGCGGGACTCGGGGCCCCGCGCGCGGACCGCTCGGGTCCGGCTCGCGGTCCGCCCCAGGTCCCGCCACGCCCCGCCCCGCCCCGGTCCGGTCGGCTGGTCGGCCGGTGGGTGGGTCGGTGAGTCGGTGGGTTCGGCCGGTGGGTCGGCCGTTGGGTCGGGCCGTCAGACCGTCCAGTCCGCGAGGAGCTCGCGGTAGAAGGTCGCGTGCGGGGTCTCGACCGGGGCCGGGCCCGCGAAGTGGACGGCCGTACGAGGGGTGGCCAGCTTGCGGAGGTAGTCGAAGGCCTTCGTCTCCTCCTCGCCCCACACCGTGAACCGCCAGTGCGTCGCGTACGGGCGGTCCGCGGCCTCCGTCAGCGCCTGCGTGGCGGTCGTCTTCGACTCGGGCGCGCCGTCCGTCTGGAACACGACCAGGGCCGGGCGGGCCGGGTCCGCCGACTTCTCGTGGAGGGCGAGGACCTCCTCGACCGCGCGGTCGTAGTTGGTACGGCCCATCCGGCCGAGGGTCGCGTTGATCTCCTCGACGCGGGTCGGGGTGAGGTCGGCGGGGGTGAGGACGGCGGTGCCGTCGATCTCCGTGGAGAAGAAGACGGCGGTCACGGCGGCGTCCTCGGAGAGGTGCGCGGCGAGCGCCACCGTCTGCTCGGCGAGCCGCTGGACCGAGCCGTCCTTGAAGTACGGCCGCATCGACCCGGACCGGTCCACGACCAGGTAGACGGCGGCGCGGGCGCCGGTCAGTCCCTGCTTCTTGAGGACGGCGCCGGCCGCCTTGTAGGCGTCGGCGAGGTGCGGGGCGGCGGCCTTGACCTTGGCGAGGGAGAGGGCGGGGGCCGGGGTGGCCGCGGTCGGGGTCGCGGAGGGTTCCTCCGCGGTCTCCTCGGCCGCCGCCGGGGCCTCGGCCTCGGGCTGGGCCTGGGGCTCGGCCTCCGGCTGCGCCGGGGCGGGCTCCGCGCTCGCGGCGACGGGCTCGGCCGCCGGAGTCTCGGTTACGGCCTCGGGCTCCGCCTCCGGCTGTACGGGAGCCTCGTCCGCCTCGGCGGCGGGGGCCGCCTCCGGCTCGGCCGCCGGGGCCTCGGGCTCGGCCTCGGTCATGGCGTCGGCCGCCGGGGCCTCGGCTACCGGCTCCGCCGACGTGGGCTCCGCGTCCGCGGCGACGGCGTCTGCGGTGGTCTCGGCCTCGGCGACGGCGTCCGCGGTGGTCTCGGCCTCGGCGGCGGCCGGGGCGGCCTCGTCGGCAACCGGGGCCTCGGGCTCGGCCTCATCCGCGACGGGAGTCTCCGGCTCGGCCTCGGCTACGGGGGCCGCCTCCACGGCGGCGACGGCCTCGGTCTCCACCTCGGCGGCAGCCGCCGGGGCCTCGGTCTCCGGCTCCGCCGGGACTTCCTGCTCGCTCGCCGCCGCAGAGACCGGCGCCTCCGCCTCCGTCTCGGTTTCGGTCGCAGCGGTCGGTTCCTCCGCAGCAGCGGCCTCGGCGGCCTGCGGCTCCTCGGGCTCCACGGCGGGGCTCTCCGCGGCGAGGTTCTCCACGTCGTCAGTGGCCTCGGCACTGGCGGCAGCACCGGCGGCAGGCTTCTCCGTAGCGCTCTGCTCCGGCTCCGCGGAGGAGCCCTCGACGGCAGCCTCGGTCTCGTCCACAGCCGCGTCCGCCGTCGCCTGCGTCTCGGCCTCAGCCTCAGCCACAGTCGCGTCCGCCGTCGCCTGCGCCTCGCCCTCGGCCACAACCGCGTCCGCCGCCTCCGCAGCGTCCGTCTCCGTCTTCGCCCGCGGCGTCTCCGCGTCCCCCGCCCGCCGGGCCGGCGGGATCTGCGGGTTGTCGAACGCGGCCGCCACCAGGTCCGCCGCCGCGCGCTCGGCCGCCGAGGGCCTTCCGCCGCCCGCGGCGCCAGCCGCGGCGCCGGCCCCGGCCTCGGGCGAAGCCGTGTCGGCGCCCGCGCCCGCGCCCGTACCCGCGCCGTCAGCCCTGCCGCCGGTCTGTGCCTCGGCCTGCGCCGCTGCCTGCGCCCCGGTCTGTGCCTCGGCCTTCGCCTCCGCCTTCACCTCGGCGTCCGCCTGCGGCGCCGCGTCCACCTCCCCGTCGCGAGACGTGCCCTGGGGCGGGACGGAGGTTGCCGGGACCTCGAGTTCCGCGGTGTTCGCGCGGTCGCGGCCGAATACCTTGCGCAGCAAGCTCCGAATACCCATGGGGTAACCCCTTCGCATGAGTTGGGTGCGGTATGCGTCCTTCATCCCTGGCCAGGGCGGACACGTAAGGTTAGCGGCCGGGCTCCCCGCGCCCTACGACCCGGGCGCCCCCGGTCGCCACGCATTCATCGTGCGTTCATTCTCCCGCCTCCACCGTGCAGACGTGCGCACATAACGTCACCGCGGACCCGCGCTCAAACCTGGAGGACGACGTGCGCAAACTGCTGCCGATGCTGAGCAACCACTCACACGGAGGCGGCCGTTCCGCCCTGACGTGCCGTTTCCGCTGTGGCGACGCCTGCTTCCAGGAGGTGCCCAACACCAGTGACAACGAGTACGTCGGTGACGTCATAGCCGGCGCGCTCTCGCGCCGCTCCGTCATGCGTGCCGCCGCCGTCGTGACCGTCGCCTCCGCCGCCGGCTCCGCGCTCGCGCTCGGCGACGCGCCCGCCGCCGAGGCCCACACCGGACCCGCCGGACACCACGGGCACACCGCGCCCGGCAAGGCCGACGGCGCCCGCGGCCTGCGCTTCGCGCCCGTCGCGCCCAACACCGCCGACCAGGTCACCGTCCCCGCCGGCTACTCCCAGAACGTGGTCATCCGCTGGGGCGAGCCCATCCTGCGCGGTGCGCCGGCCTTCGACTCCGAGAAGCAGACCGCCGCCGCCCAGGCAGGGCAGTTCGGCTACAACAACGACTTCCTCTCCCTCCTCCCGCTGCGCGGCGAGCACCACCGCCAGGTCCTCGTGGCCAACCACGAGTACACCGACGAGGTCCTGATGTTCCGGGGCTACGACCCCGAGAACCCGACCCGCGAGCAGGTCGAGATCGCCTGGGCCGCGCACGGCCTGTCCGTCGTCGTGGTCCAGGAGGAGCACCGCACCGGCAAGCTCACCCCGGTCACCCGCCACCACCTCAACCGGCGGCTCCACACCACCAGCGAGTTCGAGCTCACCGGTCCCGCCGCGGGCAGCGCGCTCGTGAAGACCTCCGCCGACCCGGCCGGCCGTACCGTCCTCGGCACGCTCAACAACTGCGCGGGCGGCACCACCCCGTGGGGCACCACCCTCCACGGCGAGGAGAACTTCAACCAGTACTTCGCCAACGGTTCGAGCGCCACGGACAAGCGGTACGGCATGGTCGCCGGCGCCTCCGAGCGCAAGTGGGAGCGCTTCGACAAGCGCTTCGACCTCGCGCAGGAGCCCAACGAGGCCCACCGCTTCGGCTGGGTCGTCGAGCTCGACCCGTACGACCCGGAGTCCACTCCCCGCAAGCGCACCGCGCTCGGCCGCTTCAAGCACGAGGCCGCGCAGCCCCGCCTCACCGCCGACGGCCGTCCCGTCGTCTACATGGGCGACGACGAGCGCTTCGACTACTTCTACAAGTTCGTGTCGAGCAAGCGGATGATGAAGGGCGGCTCCCGCAAGGCGCGCGAGCACAACCTCACCCTGCTCGACGAGGGCACCCTGTACGTCGCCAGGCTCACCGGCGACTCCCCGGCCGCGGAGATCGACGGCACCGGCAAGCACCCGAGCGACGGCGAGTTCGACGGCACCGGCGTGTGGATCCCGCTCGCCACGGCCGGCCCCGACGGCGCCGTCTCGCACGTGCCCGGCATGACCGCCGAGGAGGTGTTCGTCTTCACCCGCATCGCCGGTGACAAGGTCGGCGCCACCAAGATGGACCGCCCCGAGGACGTCGAGCCCTCCCCGCGCACCGGCCGGGTCTACGTCGCCCTCACCAACAACAAGGACCGCGGCAAGGCCGGCAAGGCCCCCGCCGACGAGGCCAACCCGCGCAACGCCAACAAGCACGGCCAGATCCTGGAGCTCGCCGAGAACTGGGACGACCCGGCCGGCGACGGCTTCGCCTGGCGGCTCTTCCTCGTCGCGGGCGACCCGAACGACCCCGCCACCTACTTCGCGGGCTTCCCGAAGGACAAGGTCAGCCCGATCTCCTGCCCCGACAACGTGGCCTTCGACCCGCACGGCAACCTGTGGATCTCCACCGACGGCAACCAGCTCGGCTCGCACGACGGCCTCTTCGGCGTCGCCACGCGCGGCGAGCGGCGCGGTGAGCTGAAGCAGTTCCTGACCGTCCCGGCCGGTGCCGAGACCTGTGGCCCGCTCATCCAGGACCGCCGCGTCCTCGTCTCCGTGCAGCACCCGGGCGAGGTCGACGGAGCCTCCGTGGAGAAGCCGGCCTCCGTCTGGCCCGACGGCCCCGGCAAGATCGTCCGCCCGGCGGTCGTCGCCGTGTGGCGCGCCGACGGCCGCGACATCGGCGTCTGACCCACGCCCCGGCGTCGGTCGGGGGCGGGCGTCAGCCCGTCCCCGGCCCCGCCCCTCTCCCTGTCGACGTCCCCGTCCCCGTCCCGGTCCCCGGCCCCGTCTCCGTCCCGAGGCCCAGCCCCTCCCTGAACCGGACGAACTGTTCCTCGGGCTCGCCCGTGTACACCCACGGCACCCACGCCGCCCGCGGCCCCAGCATCCCGAGCAGTTCCCGGGCCAGTTCCACCTGGCCCGCGTAACAGGCGGCGTGAGCGAGGTAGTTGAGCTCGGCGACCTCCTCCGGGCGGACCGGTGCCCCCGGCTCGCGGCCGCCGATCCAGCGGGCGTGCGTACGGCGCAGCTCGGTCACCGCGAGCTCGTGCTTCCAGTGCTGGTCGAAGCCGCGCACCGGCCCCCGCCCGAGTGCCCCGTCCACGACGTAGCGGTACTCCTCGACCCGGGCGATCTGCACCAGGATCGGCAGCGGCGAACCGGGCGGCGCCACGCCCGCCGCGTCCCGCGCGAAGTCGTACATCGCGCCGTGCGTCCCGTGCCAGCGGGCCGACCAGTAGCGGAGCACCTGGGTGTGGCCCTCGGTGTTGTACGGGTCGCGGCGCCGCAGCTCGTCGAACCAGTGGCGCAGTTGGCGGCGCGGCACGCCGCCCTCGTACAGCCGGGCGACGGACAGCAGCGACACCCACGGCATCGGGTCGGCCGGTGCCGCGTCGGCCGCCGCCAGGCACGCGTCGACGGAGGCGTCGACCCGGCCCCGGTCGACCGTGCTGCCCCGGCCGGCGGCGATGGCCGCGTCGAAGACCCGGACCACCTCCGTCGCCGCCCGCAGCACCGCCGCGTCCGGGTTGTCCGGCTCGGCCGCCCGCCAGGCCTCCACCGTCGAGCTGCCCGCGGCGGCGTGCGAGAGCAGCCGCAGCCGGTGGGTGCGGCGCGACCAGTCCTCGCCGGTCGCCGTCAGCAGATCCCGTACGCCCTGCCAGCGGCCGATCACCATGTCGTGACGGGCCTCGGTGAGCGCCCGGTCGCCGAAGTCGGGGTCGAAGTCCGGGGTGAACCGGCCCTGTCGGGCCGAGCGGCGGCGCAGCGCGGCCATCCTGGTACCTCCCTCGCAGGCAGTGGCGGCCGTCGGCGGTGGTGTGGTGGCCGACGGTGTCAGGACTCGGACGTGAGGACGGGAAAGTCGGACTCAGGGGTCCGGATTCAGGGTCCGGACTCGGGGTCCGGACTCAGGCGTCCGGATTCAGGGGTCCGGACTCGGGGGCCGGACTCGGGATCGGAAAACGGTCTCCGGTCCGGCCTTCCGGTCCGGCGCTCCGGTCCGGCGCTCCGGTCCGGTGCTCCGGGCGGGGTGCTCCGGTCCGGTGCCCCGGACCCGGAGGGCGGGAAATCGGGTGCTCAGAAGTCCGTCGCCAGCGATTCGTCCGCCCGCCGCGCACGCGGCGAGTCCGGCGAGGCGAACGGCTCGGCCGCGGCGAGCGAGCGGGCGGCGTCCAGGCGCGCCGGGCGGTAGTAGGCGCTGCCCTTCTTCCAGTACACGAGCATCGGTACGACTCCGGCGGCGAGCCCGCCGAGGCCGATCGTGAGCGAGGCGGTGGAGAGTTCGCCGAGCGACTCGACGAACGCCCACAGCATGAACGCCGAGCCGAGCAGCGGCCAGGCCCCGCCCAGCACGAACTCCTTCACCGAGGTCAGCAGCAGGCCCTTGTACGCGACGACGGCGGCGATGCCCGCGAGGGCGTAGTAGAAGGCGATCTGCAGGCCGATCGCGCTCACCGCGTCGCCGAGGACCTGGCCGATCGAACCGGCGGCGGCCGCGGCGGCGAACATCACGAGCGCGGCGCCGCCGACGACGGCCACCGCCACCCACGGCGTGTTCCAGCGGCGGTGGACGGTGCCCAGCACGGCGGGCAGGGTGCGGTCGCGGCCCATCGCGAACAGCGAGCGGGTGACCTGGATGAGGGTGGTCTCCAGGGTGGCGACGGTCGACAGGAGCACCGCGAGGACCAGCAGCTTGCCGCCGACGCCCGGCCAGATCTCCTGCCCGAGGACGGCGAGCACGTTCGCGCCGCCGCGCTCGATCTGCTCGGCGCTCAGCAGCACGTTGACGGCGACGGTGAACGCCTCGAAGAGCAGGAACACCACGCCCATGCCGACGAGGGCGGCGAGCCCGGCGGTGCGGCGGCTGTCGCGGGTCTCCTCGCTGAGGTTGCTGGTGACGTCCCAGCCCCAGTAGTAGAACGCGGCGATCAGCGCGCCCGACGCGAAGCCGGAGGCCCCGCCGAAGTGGCCGAGGCCGAACCAGGACCAGTCGAAGGCGGTGGCGTGCCCGCGGTGGATGACCGCGCCGAGGACGAACAGCACCAGGATCAGCAGCTCGACGCCCGACATGAGGAGTTGGGCGCGGACGGTGAGCCGCGCGCCGCCGAGGACGACGAGCAGCATCATCAGGAACCAGCCGGCGCCGACCGCCAGGGCCAGGGTGGTGTTCTCGGCGAGGTCCGGGTCGAGGAGGGAGAGCGTGAGGGAGCCGGCGGGCAGCGATCCGGCCACCATGAAGACGGTCGCCGCGAAGACCAGGGCCCAGCCGGAGAGGAAGCCGAGGAAGGGGTGGAGGGTGCGGCCCACCCACGAGTACCCGGCACCGGCGTTGACGTCGATCCGGCCGAGGCGCGCGTAGGCGAGGACGATGCCGAGCATGGGTATCGCGCAGTAGAGCAGCGACGCGGGTCCGGCGAGGCCGACCGCGCCGAAGAGCACGGCGGTGGTGGCGGCGAGCGAGTACGCGGGCGCGCTGCCGGCCACGGCCATCACGATCGTGTCGAAGGTGCCGAGGGCGTTGGGCTGGAGGCCCCGGCCGGGGCCTCGGTCGGGAACGCGGCGGCCGGAGGTGCCGGGTGCTCTGCCGGAAGTGGTGCGCATGGCGGTGTCCTCGGGGGCGCGGGGGGAGGAGGAACGCAGGACGGAGGGGGGAGGTACGCAGGACGACGTGACCGGGCCACCAGGTCGCTCGGGGACGGAACGCGACGTGGATCACGGTGAATTCGAGCGCATCGTAGTCGTACGCGTGGGATCCGGTAACGGCGGTGGGAGGGTTCGATTCCGCAACCGCCGGTAAGGGCTCCCGTACGCCCCTTTGGCCGGGTTTACGGCGCGCTGCGGCCGTCCCGTGCCGAGGAGGCCGAGGAGGCCGAGGAGGCCGAGGAGTTCGAGGAGTTCGAGGAGCCGGTGTCGGGAGATGACGTCCCGGTGTCCGTGGACGGGGTGGCGACGGCGCGGGCCGCCCGTACCTCCTGGCGGAGCGGCGCGAGCACGCCGTCCTCGTCGCCGCCGAGGTCGGCGCGCACCTCCACCAGGACCTCGCTGGAGCGCAGCCCCTCCGCCAGTTCCCGCAACTGCCGTTCCACCACGGCGACCTCGGCCGGGTGCGGGGCGGGCGCGCCGTGGTCGACGCGGATCCGGGCGGCGGTCGTGGCGTCGACGATCCGCTCCACGGCGATGGCCAGCGGCCACCACGCGGCGGCCAGGTCCCCGGCGGGCGGCGGTTCGGTCAGCGCCCGCTGGAACTCGGACCGTACGGTCGACATGTCGCGGTACAGCTTGCGCCGGGCCCGGTGCCGTGCGCCCTGGTCGCCGCCGCCGGCTCCACCGCCCCCGCCGCCGCGCCCGCCGTCGGCCCCGGCCCCTGTCCCGGGTCCGGCCCCGGTGCCGAAGGCCAGTGCCACGTACGCGGCGGTGTCGGCGACCGCGTCGGCGAGCCGGTCCGCGACCCGGGTGTGCCAGGACTCCGGCCACAGCAGGTAGCCGGCGACCAGCGCGATGGCGCAGCCGATGAGCGAGTCGTAGAGCCGCGGCAGCACCAGGTGGAAGCCCTGCTGGTTGAGCAGGTCCGACAGGAGCAGGATGACGGGGGTGATGGCCGCGGTCTGGAAGGCGTAACCCTTCGCGGAGAAGGCCGGGATGAGTGCGGCGAGCACCAGCATCACCGGCACGTCCCACCATCCCCCATAGCCTTCGGCATGGGAGGTGCCCCCAAGGGGCAGCGCGGCGAGGATCGGCGCGGCGACGAGCAGCCCGGCGGCGGTGCCGAAGGCGCGCAGCACGGCCCGCGAGAACACCGAGCCGAAGTCCGGCTTCATCACGAACGTGACGGTGAGCGCGACCCAGTACGAGCGGGGCACGGCGATCAGCGACACGAAGGCCTGCGCGAGGCCGATGCACAGCGCGAGCCGCAGGCCGTAGCGCCAGGACGCCCCGGACAGCAGCACGCCGCGCGCGGCGCGGCGCACCCGCACCCGCAGGGCGGCGGGCAGTCCGAGCCGGTCGTCGACGTTGTACGGGCGCGGCTCGGCCTCGTGGACGACGGTCGCCGCGTACCGCACGGCCGCGTCCACGGCCTTCTCGGACGGGCGGCGCGCCTCGGGCAGGTGCAGCTCCGGCGTGCCGGTGCGGCCGGCTTCGACGGCGTCGGCGAGCTCCCGCACGGCGGCCGGGATCTCCGGGGGCAGCGGCCGGTGGAAACGGCGGGCCGCGAGGTGGGCGGCGGGCGCGGCCTCCACGATCGGGATGACCACGTTGAGCTGCGCGAGCAGCCGCACCAGGGTCGGCGCCCGGCCGTGCCGGCGGGCGCGGCGGCCGAGGACCAGGTCGTAGGACTGGTTGAGCGAGGCGGTGACCGCCTGCCGTTTCTCGTCGTACGCGTCGGTGCCGGCGGCCTCGAAGAGTTCGGCGACGGCCCGGTAGGTCCCGGCGACCGCGGCCCGTTCCGGCGCGCCGCCGCGCAGCGGCCAGCCGAGCAGGGTGAGGACCAGCACGACGACCCCGCCGAGCGCGAGCAGCAGCGGCGCCTTCCACCAGGGGTCGGGCATCGGCAGGCCGGCGCCGACGACGGCGTTGAGGAGCAGCAGCAGTCCGGAGACGGAGGCGACGGCGCCGATCGAGGAGATCATCCCGGAGACCAGCGCGATCAGGGTGAGCACGGCGACGGCGAGCCAGCCCTGGTCGAAGACGAGCGCGCCGAGGGTGACGCCGAGCGCGCCGAACAGCTGCGGGACGGCGATGTTGAAGACCCGCATCCGGTAGGCGTCGGCGGTGTCGCCGATGACTCCGGAGAGGGCGCCCATCGACACGAGCGCGCCGTACGTGGTCTGGCCGGTGGCGAAACCGACGGCGAGCGGCGCGGCGAGCGCGATCGACGCCCGGGCGACGGCGGGCCAGGGCACCGGGGTCGGCTGCGGCTTCAGCCCGGCGGTGAGCCAGGCGGGCGGCGCGAGGCGCGCGCGGGGAGCGCGGAACGCGCGGGTGCGGGGCGGCAGTGCGGGTTTCGCCATGCGTCAAACGTACGGCGGGCGGTGCGGGGCCCGGGGCATCCGGCCGGCGGCCGGTCCGTCAGCTGCGGTAGCCCTCGACCTCGGCCGCCGGCCGGACGGCCGCGGTGTCCGGGTCCTCGCCGAACTCGGCCTTGGCGCGGCGCTGTCGCAGCAGGTCCCAGCACTGGTCGAGCCGGACCTCCAGCTCGGCGAGCCGGGCGCGTTCCTCGTCGTGGAGGCCCCCGGTGCGCTGCCGCAGGCTGCGCTCCTCCTCGACGAGGGAACCGATGTTCTCGAGGATCTCGTCGTTCTCCATGCCTTCCAGCGTGGCCGATCGCTGCCCGTCGCGCGAGGCGGAGACACCCGAGCCGTCAGGTGGCCGGGGCTCAGTGGCGAACCGCCTGGGCGACCTCGGCCTTCGTCTCGCCGGTGAGGGTCCGGTTGCTGCGCGCCGTACCGGTTCTGGACTTCCCGGGTTCGACCGCGTCGATGCTCAGGACGACGGCGTCGAGCAGATTGCCCTCCGTGTCACGGAAGTTCACCATGACCGTGTAGTCGGCGATCTTGTCCTTGGGATTGGTCGCGGTGATCTCGGCGACCGTCCGGTCGGCGTCCACGGAGGTCGGCCCGGCCTTGACGTCGGCGGTGGCGTTGACCCCGTCCTTGATCTCGTCCATCTGCTGCTGTGCGGCGGACGCCACCGCCGCGGTGGCCGAGGAGACGATGTCCCCGGCCGTCTCCTTCGCCGCGTCGCAGCCCGTGAGGGCCGGACCGAACGCGGCGAGGGAGAGCAGCGCGGCGGCGGCGGAAGCCGTACGGCGACGGCGGCGCGTCATACGTCCGCTTTCTTCCCGTACGAGTGGTCGGTGGCCAGGGCCCAGATCACGAAGATCGAGACGGCCATGGAGAACAGCGCCCACCAGGGCTGGTAGGGCAGGAACAGGAACTGGGCGACGATGTTGAGCGAGGCGAGCGCGATGCCCGCGATCCGGCCCCACTCGGCGCCGCTGAGGATCCCGAAGCCGGCGATGGTGACGACGATGCCGAGGCAGAGGTGGATCCAGCCCCAGGAGGTCAGGTCGAACTTGAAGACGTAGTCGCCGACCCGGGCGTAGACGTCGTCCTCGGCGATGGCGGCGATGCCCTGGAAGATGTCCAGGATGCCGATGACCGCCATGAGGACGCCGCCGAAGACGGTGCCGCCGGCGGCCCAGCCGCCGCCCTTCGACGGCTGCGGGGATGTGCGCGGGGGTGTGGTGTTCTGGCTCATGGTGCTCATCGTGAGAGCGCCTGTTCGGTTCGGAACCTTCTGATGGGCCGTACGGGTGAGACGGACGAGACCGGTGAGGCCGGTGGGGCCGGGGCTTTCCAGGGGATTGCGAAGCCGTATTCTGGATGTCTAATATCCAGGATATGAGGATGAACGAGGGCGTGGAGTGGGCGCTGCACAGCTGCCTCAACCTGGCCTGGATCGGCGAGGAGCGGGCGGTCACCGCGGCCCGGCTCGCCGCGTACCACGAGCTGCCCGCGCCGTACCTCAACAAGCAGCTCCAGGCCCTGGTCAAGGCCGGGATCCTGAGCTCGGTCCCCGGTCCCAGGGGCGGCTTCCGGCTGGCCAGGTCGCTCGAGCGGATCACCCTGATGGACGTGGTCACGGCGATCGAGGGGCCGGACGAGGCCTTCCGCTGCACCGAGATCCGCGGTCAGGGGCCGGGGGCGACGGCGGGGAGGCCGACCGCCGAGTGCGCCATCGCCGGTGCGATGGGCCGCGCGGAGCTGGCCTGGCGGCGCGAGCTTGCCGCCCAGACCCTGGCGGACGTACGGGCCCGGGCGGAACGGCAGGCGCCGGGCGCGCCGGACCGGATCCGCCGGTGGTTCGCCAACCTCTGATCCGCCGCGGCCCGCGCGTCCCGCAGATCCGTCCAGCCGATCCGTCCGCCTGATCCGTCCGGCCGGTCCGTCCCGGCGGCCATGAGCTGATTCTGGATGTTCAATGTCCCGTTTATGGAAGGAAGTACGTACGTCATGAGCGTCACGCACCCGCACGAGGACCAGCGCACCATCACCAACCCCGCGACCCTCCACGACCCGACGCCGTTCGGCTACGCCCACGTCGTCTCCGCGCCCGGCGAACTCGTCTTCGTCGCGGGCCAGTACGCCTCCGACGCCACCGGCGCGCCCGTGCCCGGCGACTTCCCCGCGCAGGTCGAGCTCGCCCTCGCCAACCTCCGCCGCGCCCTGGAGGGCGTCGGCCTCGGCCCGCAGCACGTGGTCCGCCTCGGCTCCTACGTCGTCGACCACGACCTCCCCAAGCTGGAGGTCCTCGGCAAGGCCCTGCACGCCGTCTTCGGCGAGCGGCTGCCGGCCCAGACCCTCAGCGGCGTCGCGGCCCTCGCGCTGCCCGGCATGCTCTTCGAGATCGACGCGGTCGCGGTGAGGCCTGCGGCCGGGGCGGGGGCCGCGACCGGCTGATCCACTTGCGGCGGGTACGGGGCGGGTGTGCCCTGGAGGGTGCAGCACGGCCGCACGGCACGTTGCACCGCACGTCCGTGCGGGAAGGCGCGGGAAAGGAGTCTCCCCATGGCCGCACACGCAGCGGTACCCGCCCGCAGGCGGTCCCGCGGGCAGTCCCACAGGGAGTTCAGCACGCACGGCTGGGGCCTGCCCGTCACCCTCGGGATCGCCTACGGCCTGTGGGCTCCCGTCATCGCCCGCCGGGGCGAGGCCCTGTCGTGGGGCCAGTTCTGGCTCGGCCTGGTCTCGGCCGTCGTCCTCGCCGTGTCCGTGTACGGGCTCCGCCGCTACGGCCGGGCGCTGCGGCGCGAGGTGCGCGCGGTGGCCTGGGGCGCGTTGACCGGCATCGCGATCGGCTTCCTCTTCAGCCTGTCCGACCACAGCGTGTTCTCGTCGTCGATGCTCGGCCTGATCGTCGGCGCGGCCACCTTCGCCGCCGCCTTCTACCTCTTCTACACCCACGAGGACGCCGCCGGCCGCCCCGCGCCGTACTGACCGCGACCCGCCCCGCGACCGGTCCGGCGCCGGTAGTACGCGACCGCCACCGCCGCGAGCAGCGGCGGCCAGGCGGCCAGCGGGGCGTAGCAGACGAGGAGCACGGCCTCCTGGACCGGTGAGGCCGGGATGCCCGGGCCGAGCCCGGCGTACGAGGCGTAGACGCCCCACGCGGCGATCGCGCACAGCCCGGCCACGCCCGCGAGCGCGGCCCCGGTCGCGGCGGCCGGGTTCACCCGGCGCCCGCCGAGGAGGGGCAGCCAGCGCGGGAAGACCTCGCCCCAGGGGCGGACGAGGCCGAGGGTGAGGAAGGCGAGCAGTTCGGAGACGACGCTGAGGGACACGACGTAGAGGGTCTCGCCGGGTCCCATCGTGAGGAGCCCGGCGTCCTGGGTGACCGGAAGTCCGGCGACGAGCGCGAGCCGCCACAGTCCGGACGGCAGGACCGCGAGCGGGACGGCGTGGGCGGCGAGGGCGGCCCAACGGGGCACGTCAGGGAGGGCGTTCAGCTTCATCGGCATGGGGCGAGCCTCCCGCCGCGCCCGTACCGGCGCGTCGCCCGGCAGGCCGTTCCGTCTCCGCCGCACGGCGGAGACGGCCTCGTACCCGGGCTACGTGACCGGCTTCGTACCCCGGCTGCGTGATCGGCCTCGTACCCCGGCTTCGTACCGTGCTGCGTACCCCGGCTTCGTACCCGGCCTGCCATGCGGACCTCGTACGGCAGGCCCGGCACCGGCCCGTCACCTGGCACGCCGGACCGGCACGCCCGGCCTGCCCCCGGCCTGACACGCCCCGCCCGGCCTGGCACGCGCCGCCCGGCCTGGCACGCCCCGCCCGGCACGCCCCGCCCGGCCCGCCCTGCCCGGCCCGGCACGCCCCGCCCGCCCTGGCACGACCCGGCGGGCCGTCGGAGACTGGTGGGAGCGGGCGCGAGATCGCCCGCCCGGGAGGACACGCGTATGACCGACCGCGTCGCAGACCCCGCCACCGGCCTCGCCGTCCGGACCGAAGGCCTGGTGAAGGTGTTCGGCACCAACCGTGCCGTGGACGGCATCGACCTGCGCGTCCCGGCCGGCACGGTCTACGGCGTCCTCGGCCCCAACGGCGCGGGCAAGACCACCGCCGTGAAGATGCTCGCCACCCTCCTCCGGCCCGACGGCGGGCACGCGTGGGTCTTCGGCAAGGACGTCGTGCGGGACGCCGACGCGGTGCGCGGCCGGGTCAGCCTCACCGGTCAGTACGCCTCGGTCGACGAGGACCTGACCGGCACCGAGAACCTGTTCCTCCTCGGCCGGCTGCTCGGCCACTCCCGACCCGCCGCGCGCGAGCGGGCCGCGCAGCTGCTCGCCGCGTTCGGGCTCGCGGAGGCGGCCGACCGGCAGGTCAAGAACTACTCGGGCGGCATGCGGCGCCGCATCGACATCGCCGCGTCCATCCTCAACACGCCCGACCTGCTCTTCCTCGACGAGCCGACGACCGGTCTCGACCCGCGCAGCCGCAACCAGGTCTGGGACATCGTCCGTGCGGTCGTCGCCCAGGGGACCACGGTGCTGCTGACCACGCAGTATCTGGACGAGGCCGACCAGCTGGCCTCCCGGATCGCCGTGATCGACCACGGCAAGGTGATCGCGGAGGGCACGAAGGGCGAGCTGAAGGCCTCGGTGGGTTCGGGTTCCGTGCACGTGCGGCTGCGGGAGGCGGAGCAGCGGCCGGCGGCCGAGCGGGTCCTCGCCGCCGCGCTGAACGCCTCCGTGCAGCTCGACCCGGACCCGGTCGCGCTCACGGCCACCGTGAACGGTCACGGCACCGATCTCGGCGCCGCGGAGCAGGCGGCGCGGGCGCTGGCCGAACTGGCGCGGGCGGGGATCACGGTCGACGATTTCGGGCTCGGTCAGCCCAGCCTGGACGAGGTCTTCCTCGCGCTGACGGACCACACGTCGGGGGACGGCAGCGACGGCAGCGACGGCAGTGACGGGGGCGGCGGTGGCGACGGCGGCGACGGAAGCGCCGCCCGGGCGAAGGAGAGCGGGGCATGAGCAGCAGCGTGACCACCACCACCGACGCCGCCTCGGAGTTCGTCGCCCCGAAGGCCGACGAACTGGCCGCCCTGCTCGTCGGCCACACCCGCCCACCGCGGCCGAGCGCGCTGTCCGCCTCGCTGACCTTCGGCTGGCGGGCGATGCTGAAGATCAAGCACGTGCCGGAGCAGCTGTTCGACGTGACGGCGTTCCCGATCATGATGGTGCTGATGTACACGTACCTCTTCGGAGGCGCGCTGGCCGGCTCGGTGTCGGAGTACATCCAGTTCCTGCTGCCCGGCATCCTGGTGCTGAGCGTCATGATGATCACGATGTACACCGGTGTCTCGGTCAACACGGACATCGAGAAGGGCGTCTTCGACCGCTTCCGCACGCTGCCGATCTGGCGGCCCGCGCCGATGGTCGGCTATCTGCTCGGTGACGTCGTGCGCTATCTGATCGCCTCCGCGGTGATGCTGACGGTGGGCGTCGTCATCGGCTACCGGCCGGACGGCGGTGTGGCGGGCGTGCTGCTGGGGACCGCGCTGCTGCTGGTCTTCGCGTTCGCGTTCTCGTGGATCTGGACGATGTTCGGACTGCTGCTGCGCAGCGAGAAGTCCGTCATCGGCGTCAGCATGATGGTGATCTTCCCGCTGACCTTCCTGTCGAACGTCTTCGTCGACCCGAGGACCATGCCGGGCTGGCTGCAGGCCTTCGTCAACAACAGCCCGGTGACCCATCTGTCGACGGCGGTGCGGGAGTTGATGGCGGGCGCCTGGCCGGCGGCGGACCTGGCGTGGACGCTGGGCTGGTCGGCGCTGTTCGTGGTGGTGTTCGGCCCCGTGACGATGCGCCTCTACAACCGCAAGTGACCGGAGAAGGGCCGAGGGATCAGGCGGAGGTACGGGGCGTGGTCTGCTGCACCGCCCAGCGGTTGCCGTCCGGGTCGGCGAAGTAGACGAAGGAGCCCCAGGGCTGGTCGTCGATCGCGCTGACGTCGACGCCGCGGGAGGTGAGGTCGGCGTGCGCGGCCTCGATGTCGGCGACGACCACCTGCATGTTGTCCAGGGAGCCCGGGGCCATCTCGGTGATGCCCTTGCCGAAGGCGATCGAGCAGGCCGACCCGGGCGGCGTCATCTGGACGAAGCGGATGTCGTCGCTGACGGTCACGTCGTGGTCGGCGTGGAAGCCGACCTGCTCGTAGAAGGCCTTGGCGCGGTCGATGTCGGTGACGGGCACGCCGATCAGTTCGAGCTTGATGTCCATGAGAGGCATCATGCGCCGGGCGGCGGCGGGGCGCCCGTCGACCTTCCCGTACGGGTGGGGAGGCCCGGTCGCCCCCTGGGCGCGCCCTCCGGACGGGCCCAGGCGGTTTCTTCCGGATCACGACCCGGCCAAGATCCGGAAGAGGCGGCCTAGTCCAGCCGCAGGTCCGCCAGCTGCTTCTCGAAGGGGACGACCTCGTCGTCCTCCCGCGCCCGTTCCGGGCGGCCCGCGATCAGGTCCGCGAACTCGTTGCCCGCCCGGGTGATCCGGGACGGCAGGCCCTCCGTGTAGTCGTCGCCGCCCGAGCCCCAGTCCTCGGAGGCCGCGTAGACGGCCGTCGGGGCCACCAGGGCGCGGAGGTAGGCGAAGAGCGGGCGCAGGGCGTGGTCGAGGACGAGGGAGTGGCGGGCGGTGCCGCCGGTGGCGCCGATCAGGACCGGGGTGCCGGTCAGCGCCGCCGGGTCGACCAGGTCGAAGAAGGACTTGAACAGGCCGCTGTAGGAGGCCGTGAAGACCGGGGTCACGGCGATGACGCCGTCGGCGCCGGTGACCTCGTCGATCGCCTTCCGCAGCTTCTCCGACGGGAAGCCGGTGACGAGGTTCTTGGCGATGTCGACGGCCAGGTCGCGCAGTTCGACCACCTCGACGTCGACGGCGTACTCCTGTTCGGCCAGCCGGTACCGGGCGGCCTGGAGCAGCCGGTCGGCGAGCAGCCGGGTGGAGGAGGGGCTGCTGAGTCCGGCCGAGACGGCGACGAGCTTCAGGGTGCGCATGAGGTCAGACCTCCTGGTTCTCGGTGTTCTCGGCGTTCCGCAGGACGGCGGGGTGCAGCGGGGCGGTGTCCGGTACGCCGGCCGGGCGCAGGTTCGCGAACTCCTTGCGGAGGACCGGGACGACCTCCTCGCCGAGGATGTCCAGCTGTTCCAGGACCGTCTTCAGCGGCAGGCCGGCGTGGTCGACGAGGAACAGCTGGCGCTGGTAGTCGCCGACGTAGTCACGGAAGGACAGCGTGCGTTCGATGACCTCCTGGGGCGAGCCGACCGTCAGCGGCGTCTCGCGGCTGAACTCCTCCAGGGACGGGCCGTGCCCGTAGACCGGCGCGTTGTCGAAGTACGGGCGGAACTCCCGTACGGCGTCCTGCGAGTTCTTGCGCATGAAGACCTGGCCGCCGAGGCCGACGATCGCCTGCTCGGGGGTGCCGTGGCCGTAGTGCGCGTACCGCTGCCGGTACAGCCGGACCATCTTCTCGGTGTGCTGCCGGGGCCAGAAGATGTGGTTCGCGAAGAAGCCGTCTCCGTAGTACGCGGCCTGCTCGGCGATCTCGGGCGAGCGGATGGAGCCGTGCCAGACGAACGGCGGGACGCCGTCCAGCGGGCGCGGGGTGGACGTGAAGCCCTGGAGGGCGGTGCGGAACTTCCCCTCCCAGTCGACCACGTCCTCCCTCCACAGCTTGTGGAGGAGCGCGTAGTTCTCGATGGCGAGCGGGATGCCCTGGCGGATGTCCTGGCCGAACCACGGGTAGACCGGTCCGGTGTTGCCGCGGCCCATCATGAGGTCCACGCGGCCGTCGGCGAGGTGCTGGAGGGTCGCGTAGTCCTCGGCGATCTTCACCGGGTCGTTGGTGGTGATGAGGGTCGTGGAGGTGGAGAGGATCAGGTTCTCCGTGCGGGCGGCGATGTGGCCCAGGAGCGTCGTGGGGGACGACGGCACGAACGGCGGGTTGTGGTGCTCGCCGGTCGCGAAGACGTCCAGGCCGACCTCCTCGGCCTTGAGCGCGATGGCGACAGTGTTCTTGATCCGCTCGTGCTCGGTCGGGGTGCGGCCGGTGGTGGGGTCGGTCGTCACGTCGCCGACGGTGAAGATCCCGAACTGCATCGTGCTCACCTCTCGCAGGCTTTCCGCCGGCGCTCTTCCCGGCTTTGGTTGAATCTTAAACTGTCATGCGCCTCAACGGCACCCCCGCGCCGGCTATTCCCGCCCGTACCCTGAACCCATGACCGAGCCGGACCTGGAACGCTGGAAAGAGCGGGGCGTCATGCTCCGCGTCTTCGTGTACGTCTTCGTGACGCACGCCCTCGCGGGCTTCGTCTGGCTGCTCTTCTACGTCGGCGAGCACGCGCCGAAGTAGCCCCGGGCGGCAGCCCCGGGCCCCCGCGCGGCAGCCCCCGGCGGCCGGTTCCCGCCGCCCGGAACCCCCTCCCGTAGAGTCCCCGTCGTGAACGACGCGAGAGACGCGGCAGACGAGGCGGACGCGATATCGGTGGTCGGCATCGGTGCCGACGGCTGGGACGGGCTCCCCGAGAACTCCCGCCGCACCCTGCGCGCCGCCCAGGTGCTGATCGGCGGCCCCCGCCAGCTCGACCTGCTGCCCGCCGGCGACTGCCCCGGCGAGCGGGTGCCCTGGCCGAGCCCGCTGCGCCCCGCCGTGCCCGGACTCCTCGCCGCCCACCAGGGCCGCCGCATCGCCGTCCTCGCCAGCGGAGACCCCTCCTTCTACGGCATCGCCCGCACCCTCACCGAGATCCTCGGCCCCGGCACCCGCCTCGACGTCCTGCCGCACCCGTCCTCCGTCTCGTACGCCTGCGCCCGGCTCGGCTGGCCCCTGGAGGCCGTCGAGACCGTCTCGCTCGTCGCCCGGCCGCTCGACGCCCTCACCGCCGCGCTCCACGACGGCCGCCGGCTGCTCGTGCTCGGCGAGGGGCCCGGGACGCCCGCCCGGGTCGCCGCGCTGCTGCGCGAGCGCGGCTGGTCCGGCACCCGGATACGGGTCCTGGAGCAGCTCGGCGGCCCGCGTGAGGGCCTGCTCGACGGGACCGCCGCCGACTGGCCGTACGAGCGCGCCGACGCCCTCCACGTCCTCGCCCTCGACTGCGTGCGCGACCCGGACACGCTGCGGCTCGGCACCACGCCCGGCCTGCCCGACGAGGCGTACGAGCACGACGGCCAGCTCACCAAGCGGTACGTGCGCGCCGCGACCCTCGCCGCGCTCGCCCCGGCCCCCGGCGAACTGCTCTGGGACGTCGGCGGCGGCTCCGGCTCCATCGGCATCGAGTGGATGCGGGCGCACCGGACCTGCCGGGCGGTCGCCGTCGAGAAGTCGCCCGAACGCGCCGCCCGCATCGCCCGCAACGCCGCCGCCCTCGGCGTACCGGGCCTGGACGTCGTCACCGGGCCCGCGCCCGCCGCGCTCGCCGGCCTCCCCGCCCCCGACGCGGTCTTCATCGGCGGCGGCCTCACCGCACCGGGACTGCTCGACGCCTGCTGGGACGCGCTCCCGGCCGGCGGCCGGCTCGTCGCCAACACGGTGACTCTGGAGTCCGAGGCGTTGCTCGCCGACCTCTACCGGCGCCACGGCGGCGAGCTGATCAGGCTCGCGGTCGCCGCCGCCGTGCCCGTGGGCGGCTTCACCGGCTGGCGCCAGGCCATGCCCGTCACCCAGTGGTCCGTAACGAAGGGTTCTCCAGAGCAATGACCGTCTACTTCATCGGCGCGGGCCCCGGCGCGGCCGACCTGATCACCGTGCGCGGCGCGCGGACCCTCGCGAAGTGCGGGGTCTGTCTGTACGCCGGGTCGCTCGTGCCGACCGAGCTGCTCGCCGAGTGCCCGCCGGACGCGAAGCTCGTCGACACGGCGAAGATGGACCTCGACCAGATCGTCGCCGAGATCGCCGCCGCGCACGAGGCCGGCCAGGACGTGGCCCGGCTGCACTCCGGTGACCCGTCCGTCTTCAGCGCCATGGCGGAGCAGATGCGCCGCCTCGACGCGGCCGGCATCCCCTACGAGGTCGTGCCCGGCGTCCCGGCCTTCGCGGCCGCGGCGGCGGCGCTGAAGCGGGAGCTGACGGTCCCCACCGTCGGCCAGACCGTCATCCTCACCCGCATCGCCCAGCAGGCCACGCCCATGCCGGCCGGCGAGGACCTCGCGACCCTCGGCCGCAGCGGCGCCCTGCTCGTCCTCCACCTCGGCGCCCGCTACGTCGACCGGATCGTCTCCGAGCTCGTCCCGCACTACGGCGTGGACTGCCCTGCCGCCGTCGTCGCCATGGCGAGCCGCCCGGACGAGGTCGTGCTGCGCGGCACCCTGGAGGACATCGCGGAGCAGGTGAAGGCCGCGGGCATCACGAAGACGGCCGTCATCGTCGTGGGCCGCACGCTGGCCGCCTCGGAGTTCCGCGACAGCCACCTCTACGACCCGGCCCGGGACCGCCACACCTGCTGACGGCACCCGGGCGTACTCCGCTCAGGCGTTGGGCCGCTTGCCGTGGTTGGCCTTCTTCTTCTTGCGGGCCCGCTTCTTGTTGCCACGCTTCGCCATGGTGACTCCTCCCGGTCTGTGGGCCTGATGGGGGCTTTGCCCTGCCGAGCCTAGGGTCGGGGCGGCGGGCCCGCATGCCGAACGGGCTCAGGCCGGAGTGAGCGCCGCCGGGCTCAGGCCGGAGTGGCGCCCCACTCCGGCGCCAGCGCCGCCATCAGCGTCGCGTCCACCCGCTCGCCCTCCCACAGCAGCGCCCCGCGCAGCACGCCCTCCGGGCGGAAGCCGGCCTTCTCGTACGCGCGGCGGGCACGCGGGTTGAAGGCGTAGACCTCCAGCCAGACGCGGTAGAGGCCGAGGGCCTCGAAGGCGTGGCCGAGGATCAGGCGGGTGGCCTCGGTGCCGAGGCCGCGGCCGACGGTGTCCGGAGTGAGGGAGATCCGGAAGGCGCAGCTCTCGTTCGCCTGGTCCCACTCGTTCAGGACCGCCTCGCCGACCACCCGGCCGGTCGCGCGCTCGACGACCGCGAGGTCGAGCCGGTTCGGCTGGGCGCCCCGCGAGCCGTACCAGGCGCGCAGCGCGGACTCGTCGATGTCCGCGTGCGAGCCGGTGAGGCGGGCGATCTCGGGGTCCCGCAGCATCGGCAGCAGCGCCGGCACGTCGTCCTCGGTGACGGGCCGGAGGACGACCAGGTCGCCGGTGAGGGTCGGCTTGTGCGAGAAGCCGCTGCGGGAGGGGTCGGAGTGCGCCATCCACGGATTGTCGCCCGCCGCCCGGCGCCCTGTCGCCCGGTTTTGGCACCCTGCGGCGGCGCCCTGTCAGCCGTGTTCCGGCCCGGGGCCCTCCCTGTCGCGTGGTTCCGCGCACCCGCCCGCGGACTACGCCCCCCTGGGCTACGCCCGGCCCGCCTCCGCCCGCGCGGACTACGCCCCCGGCCCGCCTCCGCCTCGCGGGCTACGCCCCGGCCCCGCCTCGCGGGCTACGCCCCCGGCCCCGCCACCGTCGACCGGCCCACCACCACGCCCGCCCGGTCGACGCACACCACGTCCACCGCCACCGGTGCGCCCCGCAGCACCGTCAGGGCCTCGTCGCGGGCGCGGGCGGCGACCAGGTCGCCGAGGGGGACGCCGGCGGCCTCGCAGAGGCGGAGCGCGGCGAGGCCGGTGTTGGCGGCGGTGATCTCCTCCGCCAGGGCCTCGGACGCGCCGCCGGTGCGGGCCAGATCGGCGAGGAAGGCCTTGTCGACCTGGGAACGGGCGGAGTGCAGGTCCAGGTGGCCCGCCGCCAGCTTGGACAGCTTCGCGAAGCCGCCGCAGACGGTGAGCCGGTCCACCGGATGGCGGCGGAGGTACTTGAGGACGGCGCCCGCGAAGTCGCCCATGTCGAGCAGGGCGATCTCCGGCAGGTCGTACAGCGACGTCACCGTGCGCTCCGACGTCGAGCCGGTGCAGCCGGCGACGTGTGTGAGGCCGCCCGCCCGCGCCACGTCGACACCACGCCGGATGGAGTCGATCCACGCGGAGCACGAGTAGGGGACGACGACGCCGGTCGTCCCCAGGATCGACAGGCCGCCGAGGATGCCGATCCGCGGGTTCCACGTGGAGCGGGCGATTTCGGCGCCGTGGTCGACGGAGACCGTGATCTCCACGTCGGGGGTGCCGCCGTGGGCGGCGGCGACCTCGGCGACGTGCTCGCGCATCATCTGCCGGGGCACGGGGTTGATCGCCGGTTCGCCGACCTCCAGCGGCAGGCCGGGCAGGGTGACCGTGCCGACGCCCTCGCCCGCCCGGAAGACGACTCCCGAGCCCGGCGGGAGCAGCCGTACCGTCGAGCGGATCAGCGCCCCGTGCGTGACGTCCGGGTCGTCGCCCGCGTCCTTCACGACCCCGGCCATGGCCGCGTCGCCGGTCAGGGACTCGGCGGCCAGCGCGAAGGACGGCCGGTGGCCCCTGGGCAGGGTGATCGTCACCGGGTCCGGGAAGTCCCCGGTGAGCAGCGCGGTGTACGCGGCGGTCGTGGCCGCCGTCGCGCAGGCGCCCGTCGTCCAGCCGGGGCGCAGACCGGTGTGCTTGAGTTGGGCCGCACGCCCGCCGGAACTCATGAACGGACTCCCAGGATTCCCATGTCCCTGCACATACTCATCCTCGGCGGGACGACCGAGGCCCGCGCCCTGGCCGGGCTGCTGCACGCCACGGACCTCGGGGTCCGCGTGACGAGCTCGCTCGCCGGACGGGTCGCGGCGCCCCGGCTGCCGGCCGGAGAGGTGCGGATCGGCGGCTTCGGCGGGCCGGAGGGGCTCGCGGCGTGGCTGCGGGAGCACGCCGTGGACGCGGTCATCGACGCCACCCATCCCTTCGCCGAGCGGATCAGTTTCAACGCGGCCGCGGCGGCCGCCACCGCCCATGTTCCCCTGCTGGCGCTGTGCCGCCCCGGCTGGGTCCCGGTCGAGGGGGACGACTGGCACGAGGTGGCGTCCCTCGACGCGGCCGCGGCGGCCCTGGACGGGTTCGGCGAGCGGGTCTTCCTCACCACGGGCCGGATGGGCCTCGCCGCGTTCGCCGGCCGCCCCGAGTGGTTCCTGGTCCGCTCCGTCGACGCGCCCGAGGCCCCGATGCCCGCGCGCACCGAAGTGCTGCTCGACCGCGGCCCGTTCACCCTCGACGGCGAGCGCGAGCTGCTCCGCTGTCACCGCGTCGACGTCCTCGTCACCAAGGACAGCGGCGGCGCGGCGACCGCGCCCAAGCTGACGGCCGCCCGCGAGGCCGGCGTCCCGGTCGTCGTCGTCCGCCGCCCGCCCGTACCGGAGGGCGTGCCGACGGCCGCGACGCCCGAGGAGGCCGCGGCGTGGGCACGGCGGGTCCGTGGCCGGGCGTACGGCGCGACAGACACCGCCCGGGCCCGTTGAATGGAGGAATGAGCACCGTTCGACGGCGACTCGCGGCGGCCGGCCTCGCGGCCCTGCTCGGCGTCACCGCACCCGCCCTCGCCACCGGCACCGCCTCCGCCGCCCCCGGCCCCTCGCCGCCTCCGCCCCAGCCTCCGCCGCAGCTCGACGACGCGGAGGTGCGGCGGGCGGTCGACCGGCTCGACGACGTGGTCGGATCGGCCATGAAACGCACCGGAGTGCCCGGCGTGGCCGTCGCCGTCGTCCACGACGGCAAGGTGCTGGCCCTGAAGGGCTACGGCATACGGAAGGCCGGCGAGAAGGCCGCCGTCGACGCCGACACCGTCTTCCAGCTGGCCTCCGTCTCGAAGCCGATCGCCTCCACCGTCGTCTCCGGCGCCGTCGGCGTCGACGGCTGGACGAAGCCCGTCGCCCCGAACGTGCCGGACTTCCGCCTCAAGGACCCGTGGGTGACCTCCCACGTGACGGTCGCCGACCTGTTCTCGCACCGCAGCGGCCTGCCCGACCACGCCGGCGACCTCCTCGAGGACCTGGGCTACGACCGGGCGTACATCCTGTCCCACCTGCGCTACGAGCCCCTCACGCCGTTCCGCGCGAGCTACGCCTACACCAACTTCGGCCTCACGGCGGCCGCCCAGGCCGTCGCCGACGAGAAGGGCGTGCCCTGGGAGAAGCTGGCCGAGGACGTCCTCTACAAGCCCGCCGGCATGAGCCACACCAGCTCCCGCTTCGAGGACTACGCGAAGGCCGCGAACCGGGCCTGGGGCCACGTCGAGATCGACGGCGCCTGGAAGGCCGCGTACGTGCGCGACCCGGACGCCCAGTCGCCCGCCGGCGGCGTCAGCTCCACCGCCCGCGACATGGCGGCCTGGCTGAGGCTCCAGCTCGCGAACGGCAGGCTCGACGGCAGGCAGATCGTCGACGCCGAGGCCCTGGAGCGCACCCACTGGCCCGAGTCGGTCTCCGGCCCGCCCCGCGCACCGGCCGCCAGGACCGGCTTCTACGGCCTGGGCTGGAACGTCAGTTACGACGACGAGGGCCGGCTCCGGCTCTCCCACACGGGAGCGTTCGCCGAGGGCGCGCACACCAACGTCACCATGCTGCCCGGCGAACAGCTCGGCATCGTCGTCCTGACCAACACCTCACCGGTGGGCGTCGCCGACGCCGTCGCCCTTGACTTCTTCGACATCGCGCAGACCGGCAAGGTCAGCCGCGACTGGATCCCCCTGGTGGACGCGCTGTACCAGCAGGAGGCGGACGAGGGCCGGTCGAAGACCGACTACGCCCGCCCGCCGTCCGGCGCCACGCCCGCGAAGGCCGCCGACACCTACACCGGCACGTACGCCAACGCCTACTACGGCCGCGCCGAGGTCACCGCCGCCGCGGACGGCACCCTGACCCTCCGCCTGGGCCCGGAGCCCCAGACGTACCCGCTCACCCACTACGACGGCGACACCTTCAGCTTCGAGACCCGCGGCGAGAACGCCGTCGGCCGCACGGGCGTCACCTTCACCCCGGACGGCAGGTCCTTCACGGTCGAATACCTGAACACGGAGGGCCTGGGCACCTTCACCCGCTAGGCGGCCGGCTCAGCCGTACCGGCGCGGCGTCCAGGCGATCCTGTGGCCGTCCGCGCGTTCCGTGACCCGGGTCTGGGAGGAGCCGATCAGGAGCAGGGTGCGCATGTCGACCTCGGACGGGTCCAGGGTCTTCAGGGTGAGGACGCGGACCGACTGCTCGGGGCCGCCGACGTCGCGGGCCACCACGACCGGGGTGTCCGGCGAGCGCACCTCCAGGAGCAGGTCGCGGGCCGCGGCGACCTGGTGGGTGCGGGACCTGGAGCCCGGGTTGTAGATCGCGAGGACCAGGTCGGCCTCCGCGGCCGCGCGGACGCGGGTGGCGATGACGTCCCAGGGCTTGAGGCGGTCGGACAGCGAGATGGTGGCGTAGTCGTGGCCGAGGGGCGCGCCCGCGGCGGCGGCCGCGGCGTTGGCGGCCGTCACGCCCGGGAGGACCCGTACGGGCACGTCGGCGTACCGCTCCTCCGACGCCACCTCCAGGACCGCCGTCGCCATCGCGAAGACACCGGGGTCGCCGCCCGACACGACGGCCACGCGGCGGCCGCGGCGGGCCAGGTCGAGGGCGAACTCGGCCCGCTCCGACTCGACCTTGTTGTCGGAGCCGTGGCGGCGCTGCGAGGCGCGCAGCACCGGGACGCGGTCCAGGTAGGTGGTGTAGCCGACGAGGTCGTCGGCGTTGACCAGCGCGCCGCGCGACTCGGGCGTCAGCCAGGGCGCCCCGGCCGGGCCGGTGCCGACGACGACGACCTCGCCCCGCTCCCGTACGGGCGGCTGCTCGTCGATACGGGAGGGCAGCACGGCCACCGAGAAGTACGGCACCGACTCGGGGTCGATGTCCGTGAGGCGCCCGGTGCGCTCGCCCGCCATGAACGCCCGCTCCACGTACCGCGCGTCGTCGATCCGGCCGGCCCGCTCCAGGGCCCGCTTCACGGTCGGGAACGTGCGGCCGAGCTTCATCACGACGGCCGAGTCGGTGGCCGCGAGACGGGCTGTCAGCTCGTCCTCCGGCAGCGTGCCGGGGACGATCGTCAGCACCTCCTCGGCCTCGCACAGCGGCTCGCCGAGCCGCGCCGCCGCCGCGCTGACCGAGGTGACGCCGGGGATGACGGTGGTGTCGTAGCGGTGCGCGAGCCGCTTGTGCATGTGCTGGTACGAGCCGTAGAACAGCGGGTCGCCCTCGGCGAGGACGGCGACGGTGCGCCCGGCGTCGAGGTGGGCGGCGAGCCGGGCCGCTGCCTCCTCGTAGAAGTCGTCGAGCGCGCCCCGGTAGCCGCCGGGGTGGTCCGTGGTCTCCACGGTGAGCGGGTACATCAGCCGCTCCTCGACGTGGTCCTCGCGGATGTGCTCGGCGGCGATGGACCGGGCGATCGAACGGCCGTGGCGGGCCGAGTGGTAGGCGACGACGTCGGCCTCGGCGATGGCCTTCACGGCGGCCACGGTCATCAGGTTCGGGTCGCCGGGCCCGAGCCCGACCCCGTACAGCTTGCCCTTCACGACGCTCATGCCTGGATCTCCGCTTCGTGAGCGAGCGCGTTGAGCGCCGCCGCCGTCATCGCGCTGCCGCCGCGCCGGCCCCGTACCACCAGGTACTCCAGACCGAGTTCGTTCGCCGCGAGGGCGTCCTTGGACTCGGCGGCGCCGATGAAGCCGACCGGGATGCCGAGCACGGCCGCCGGCTTCCCGGCGCCCTTCGCGATCATCTCCAGGAGGTGGAAGAGCGCCGTCGGCGCGTTGCCGACGGCGACGACCGAGCCCTCCAGGCGGTCCCGCCACAGCTCCATCGCGGCGGCCGAGCGGGTGGTGCCCAGCTCGGCGGCGAGCGCGGGCACGGCCGGGTCGGACAGCGTGCACAGCACGTCGTTGTCGGCGGGCAGCCGCTTGCGGGTGACGCCGCTCGCGACCATCTGCGCGTCGCACAGGATCGGCGCGCCGGCGCGCAGGGCGGAGCGGGCGGCGGAGACGACACCGGGGGAGTACGCGAGGTCCCGGACGAGGTCGGTCATGCCGCACGCGTGGATCATCCGCACGGCGACGGTGGCGACGTCGTCGGGCAGGTCCGCGAGGTCCGCCTCGGCGCGGATCGTGGCAAAGGACCGGCGGTAGATCTCCGCGCCGTCCTTCTCGTACTCGAACATCCTGTTGCTCTCGCTCATCTCGTCGTGCGGGCCGTGGCCACGGCTTCGGGCAGGGAGGTACGGGGGGTGGCGGCGCCGTCCACCAGGTAGTCGCCGTCGCGGGTGGCGAGGACGTCCACCCACGTGCCGTGCGGGTGCCCGCAGCGCCGCTCGCACCCGGAGAAGTGCACGGGCAGCCCTCCCGCGGGCGCGCGCGCCGCCTCCGCCCGCACGTCCGCGAGGGACTTGGCGCAACCGGGCCGTCCGGTACAGGCGGTGACACCGGCGCCGGGGGCGTCGGGGCCGGCGATGAGCCCGTACGCCGCCAGCTCGGGGAGCCGGACGGGATCGGTCCGCACGACCACCCCGCGCCAGGGCGTGAACCGCACCTCGTCGGCGGGCAGCAGGCCCCGCAGCTGAGCGGCGGTCAGCCGGCCGAGCGGCGCGAGCACGTAGACGGCGTCCGCACCGAGCGGCCCCGGCGTGAGCGGGGCGCTGTGCGACGGCGAGATGCCGTGCGGGGGCGGGGCGCCGTGTGCGAGCGGAGTGCCGTGGGGCGGCCGGGTGCCGTGCGGCGGCGTCGAGTCCGCCGCGGGCTCGGCCGCGATCCCGGCCCGCGCCAGGGCCCCGGCCAGGTCGGGTACGTGCCCCTCGGGCAGCTCCCGCACCCGCCAGGCACCGTTCCCGGCGTCCGCGGCGGCCCGCAGAAACGCGTCGGCGGCGGCGAGCGCGGCGCGCGGCGCGTCGGCGCGGGAGACGCGGAAGGCCTGACCGCCGAGGCGGACCAGGGCGTGACCGGTAGCCCCGCCGGCCCCGCGGGGCTCGCCCGCGGCCGGCGGGTCCGCCGGGGGCCGGGGCCCCCTCCCGCCGTCGTCCGCTGCGACCAAGGTCACATCGCCGCCGAGCCCGGCGACGTCACCGCGCCCGTCGTCGAGGACGAACAGGAACCGTCCCGAAAGGGCAGCGGCCCACGCCTCGCCGCACAGCAGCGCGTCCAGCTCGCGCACCCACAACTGGGCGTCCGCGTAACCGAGTCCGTCGAGCCCGGCGGCCGGCGAGGCGACGATGTTGCGCACTCGCTCGTGGGTGGGCGAGGGCAGGAGCCCGCCCCGCTCCAGAAGGGCGGCGAGCTCGCCGCCGCACCCGTCCCGCAGGCCCCGCAGCTCGGCGTTCCCCCGCGAGGTGATGCTGATCCCGCCGTCACCCAGGCGCTCGGCCGCGTCGGCCAGGAGCTCGACCTGACGGTCGGTCAACCGACCTCCGGGGAGGCGGAGTCGGGCGAGGAACCCGTCATCGGCGCGGTGCAGACGCAGCGCTCCCGGGCATGCGTCACCACGGTCCCGTATGAGCGGTTCGTCCCGCCGGGACGAGGCGTGAGGGGTGGCCGGCATGGCGGCGAGCATACCCACGGGCGGAACGCCCGCCCGGCTGCCGTGAACGACGGCACAGTCGGGAACGGGCCGGGCCCGGGACGGGCCTGCTGAGGAGGGGCCCGGTCCGCGACGGGCCTCGTGGGAGGGGCCTGGTCCGCGACGGGCCTCGTCGGGAGGGGCCTGGTCTGCGACGCGCCTCGTGGGAGGGGCCTGGTCCGCGACGGGCCTCGTGGGAGGGGCCCGGTCTGCGACGCGCCTCGTCGGGAGGGGCCTGGTCTGCGACGGGCCCGGTCCGCGACGTGCCTGGTCCGCGACGGGCCTCGTCGGGAGGGGCCCGGTCCGCGACGGGCCTGGTCCGCGACGTGGCCGGTCCGCGACGGGCAGCGCTGAGCCCCGGTCCGCGACGTGGCCGGTCCGCGACGTGGCCGGTCCGCGACGGGCAGCGCTGAGCCCCGGCCCACGACGTGCCCCGTCCGCGACGCCGCGGCCCGCGGGCGCGGCCCGCGTCGCGCGAGCACCGCCCGGTGTGACCCGGCCGACGTCCGGTCCCCGCCCGTGCCCGGGCACGCACGATCTAGGATGCAGACCGGCATGGGGTCCCAGGGCCCCGGGGAGGAAGCCCGGTGAGAATCCGGCGCGGTCCCGCCACTGTGAGCCGGCTCCGGGTGTCCGGGTGGCCGGTGAGTCAGGAACTCCCGCCGTCCATACGACCACCCGGGGCGCGGACAACCCCGAGGAAGGGCCTGAGCTCGCCATGCTCCTGCTGCTGTCGCACTCCGACACCGACCTGCTCAGCGCCCGCGCGGCGAACGCCGCCGCCGCGGCCGGGGACACCGAGAACCCGGTGGAGTGGCGTTTCGCCAACCCCGCCCGGCTGCCCCGGCACGACCTCCCCGCCCTCCTCGACGGCGCCGAGCTCGTCGTCGTCCGCCTCCTCGGCGGCGTGCGCTCCTGGCAGGAGGGCCTGGACGAGGTCCTCGCCACCGGGAAGCCCGTCGTCGTGCTCAGCGGCGAACAGGCGCCGGACGCCCAGCTGATGGGCTCCTCCACGGTCCCGGTGGGCGTCGCCACCGAGGCCCACGCCTACCTGGCGCACGGCGGCCCGGCCAACCTCGGCCAGCTCGCCCGCTTCCTCTCCGACACGGTCCTCCTCACCGGCCACGGCTTCGAGGCCCCGGCGCCCGCCCCGACCTGGGGCCCGCTCGACCGGACCCCGAAGAGCACCGAGGGCCCCACGGTCGCCGTGCTCTACTACCGCGCCCACCACATGAGCGGCAACACCGCCTTCGTCGGCGCCCTCTGCGACGCGATCGAGGAGGCCGGCGGCCAGGCCAAGGCCCTGTACGTGGCGTCCCTGCGCGCTCCCGAGCCGGAGCTCGTCGACACCCTCCGCGCCGCCGACGCGATCGTCACCACCGTGCTCGCCGCGGGCGGCACCACTCCGGCCGACGCGCAGGCCGGCGGCGACGAGGAGGCCTGGGACGCGGGCGCGCTCGCCGCGCTCGACGTGCCGGTGCTGCAGGCCCTGTGCCTGACCGGATCCAGGTCGGCGTGGGAGGAGAACGACGAGGGCCTGTCGCCGCTGGACGCCGCCAGCCAGGTCGCGGTGCCCGAGTTCGACGGCCGGCTCATCACCGTCCCGTTCTCCTTCAAGGAGATCGACGAGGACGGCCTCCCGGCGTACGTGGCCGACGCCGAGCGCGCCGCCCGCGTCGCCGGCATCGCCGTACGCCACGCCCGCCTCCGGCACATCCCGAACGCCGAGAAGAAGCTGGCGCTCGTCCTCTCCGCGTACCCCACCAAGCACTCCCGCATCGGCAACGCGGTCGGCCTCGACACCCCCGCCTCCGCCGTCGCGCTCCTGAAGCGCCTCATCGCCGAGGGCTACGACTTCGGCCCGGTGGAGGACATCCCGGGCCTCGTCTCCGGCGACGGCGACGAGCTGATCTACGCCCTGATCGAGGCAGGCGGCCACGACCAGGACTGGCTCACCGAGGAGCAGCTGGCCCGCAACCCGGTCCGCATCCCGGCCGCCGACTACAAGCGCTGGTACGCCGAGCTGCCGCAGGAGCTGCGCGAGCAGGTCGAGGAGCACTGGGGCCCGGCGCCGGGCGAGATGTTCCTTGACCGCTCCCGCGTGGGCCGGGGCGGCGACCCCGAGGGCGACATCGTGCTCGGCGCGCTGCGCTGCGGGAACCTGCTCGTCCTCATCCAGCCGCCGCGCGGCTTCGGCGAGAACCCGATCGCGATCTACCACGACCCGGACCTGCCGCCGTCGCACCACTACCTGGCCGCCTACCGCTGGATCGCCGCCCGCGCCGAGGACGGCGGCTTCGGCGCCGACGCCATGGTGCACCTGGGCAAGCACGGCAACCTGGAGTGGCTGCCGGGCAAGAACGCGGGCCTGTCCGCCGCGTGCGGCCCGGACGCGGCGCTCGGCGACCTGCCGCTGGTCTACCCGTTCCTGGTCAACGACCCCGGCGAGGGCACGCAGGCCAAGCGCCGTGTGCACGCCACGCTCGTCGACCACCTGGTGCCGCCGATGGCCCGCGCCGACTCCTACGGCGACATCGCGCGCCTGGAGCAGCTGCTCGACGAGTACGCGCAGATCAGCAGCATGGACCCGGCGAAGCTGCCGGCGATCCGTGCCCAGATCTGGACCCTGATCCAGGCCGCGAAGCTCGACCACGACCTCGGCATGGCCGACCGCCCGGACGACGACGGCTTCGACGACTTCCTGCTGCACGTCGACGGCTGGCTGTGCGAGGTCAAGGACGCCCAGATCCGCGACGGTCTGCATGTCCTCGGCGGCGCCCCGGCCGGTGAGGCGCGGGTGAACCTGGTCCTCTCGATCCTGCGCGCCCGGCAGATCTGGGGCGGCACGCAGGCGCTGCCCGGTCTGCGCGAGGCGCTCGGCCTGGACGAGTCGGCCGCGACCCGTACGACGGCCGACGAGGCGGAGGCCAGGGCGCGCGAGCTGGTCGAGGCGATGGAGGCGGCGGACTGGGACCCGGCCGTCGTCGCGACCGTCGCCGCCGCGTACGGCCCGGAGGTCGCGGCCGTGCTCGACTTCGCCGCCGCCCAGGTCGTCCCGCGCCTCGCCGCCACGACCGACGAACTCGACCACGCCGTCCACGCGTTGAACGGCGGCTTCGTCCCGGCGGGCCCGTCCGGCTCGCCGCTGCGCGGCCTGGTGAACGTGCTGCCGACCGGCCGCAACTTCTACTCGGTCGACCCGAAGGCCGTGCCGTCCCGCCTCGCGTGGGAGACGGGCCAGGCGCTCGCCGACTCGCTGCTCACGCGCTACCGCGACGACAACGGCGAGTGGCCGACGTCCGTCGGCCTGTCCCTGTGGGGCACCAGCGCCATGCGCACCGCCGGCGACGACGTCGCCGAGGCCCTCGCGCTGCTGGGCGTCCGCCCGCTGTGGGACGACGCCTCGCGCCGCGTGAACGGTCTGGAGCCGATCCCGCTCGCCGAGCTCGGCCGCCCGCGCGTCGACGTGACGCTGCGCATCTCCGGCTTCTTCCGCGACGCGTTCCCGCACGTCATCGGGCTCCTCGACGACGCCGTACGGCTGGTCGCGGGCCTGGCGGACGAGTCCGCCGAGGACAACTACGTGCGCGCCCACGCCCAGGCCGACCTGGCCGAGCACGGCGACGAGCGCCGCGCCACCACCCGCATCTTCGGCTCCCGTCCGGGCACGTACGGCGCGGGTCTGCTCCAGCTGATCGACTCGCGCGACTGGCGCACGGACGCCGATCTGGCCGAGGTGTACACGGTGTGGGGCGGCTACGCGTACGGCCGCGGCCTGGAGGGCCGCCCGGCGCGGGCCGAGATGGAGTCGGCGTACAAGCGGATCGCGGTCGCGGCGAAGAACACGGACACCCGTGAGCACGACATCGCCGACTCGGACGACTACTTCCAGTACCACGGCGGCATGGTGGCGACCGTGCGCGCGCTGCGGGGCACGGCCCCGGAGGCGTACATCGGCGACTCCACGCGCCCGGAGACGGTCCGCACCCGCACGCTCGTCGAGGAGACCTCCCGGGTCTTCCGCGCCCGCGTGGTCAACCCGCGCTGGATCCAGGCGATGCGCCGCCACGGCTACAAGGGCGCGTTCGAGCTGGCGGCGACGGTCGACTACCTCTTCGGCTACGACGCGACGACGGGCGTGGTCGCCGACTGGATGTACGACAAGCTGACGCAGGAGTACGTCCTCGACCCGGAGAACCAGGCCTTCCTGAAGGAGGCCAACCCGTGGGCGCTGCACGGCATCGCGGAGCGGCTCCTGGAGGCGGAGTCCCGCGGCATGTGGGAGAAGCCCGACCCGGAGACGCTGGCGGCGCTGCGGCAGGTCTTCCTGGAGACCGAGGGAGACCTCGAAGGCGGCGCAGGCGGCGACGAGGACTGAGGTCCGGGGGCCGGCCGACGATCCCGGCCGCACGTGCGTGCGACTCGATGACGTGACCGGCGTGACCGGCGTGACCAGGGGTGGGGTGGTGGGCGTGCGTGCCCGCGGAGCTGTGACGGTGTCGGTGGTGCTCGGCCTGAGCCTGGCCCTGGGGGGCTGCTCGGGCTCGGGCTCCGACCCGGATTCCGGCGACGGTACGGGCAGGAAGCCGGGCGCCACCGGCTCCGCGACGCCCACCGGCTCGCCGAGGCCGTCGGCCACGCCGTCGGATGAGCCGTCGGCGGCGACGCAGACCGCGAAGCCGTCCGGCGCCCCGTCGGGACTCCGGACCCCGCCCTCCGTCGGCCGCTCGCCCAAGCCGTACCCGACGAGCGGGAAGACCGGCGTGACGGCGCGCTGACGGCCCGCCCCCTGGCTTTTCGTCAGGGGGCGACGCATTTCTCAGTTGTTCTAGTAGAGTGCGAATAACTAGAACTGAGGGAGGCCCTGGTCCCGTGAACCGTCTCCGTGTACTCGCCGCCGCGCCGTTCGTCCTCGCACTCGCCCTCCACCTGCTGCTCCTCGCCTTCTGGCGCGACCGGCTCCCCGACCCGCTGGCCACGCACTTCTCCGCCGGCGAGGGCGGCAGGGCCGACGGCTTCACCCCGCTCGCGGGCTACGCCGCCGTCAGCTCCGGGCTGCTCGTGGCCCTCGGGGCGGGCTGGACCCTGCTCGTCCGGCGCGCCGTGCTCTGGGGCGCCTGGGCCACCGCCGGTTTCATCGGCGGGCTGCTCGACCTGCTCCTGCGCGCCAACCTCGACGCCGCCGACGCTGCCGAGGTCACCACGCCGCTCGCCACCCTCACCCTCGCCGCGGGCATCGCGGCGCTCGCCGCCCTGGCCGGACGCGCGCTCACCGGACTCGTAACGGCGGAGCCGGTGGCGGCGTACGGCCGTGACGGCTCTGACGGCAGCGAAGTATCCGACGGCCGTGACGGCCCGTCGCGGGTGCCCCGGCTCGAACTCGGCGCGCACGAGATCGCCGGCTGGTCGCGCGACACCGGCTCGCGCGGGATGACCGCGCTCTCCACGGTGTTCGTCCTGGCGGGAGCCACCGCGCCGGTCCCCGCGGTGCTGTTCACGCCCTGGCCGTACGCCCTGATCGCCCTCGTCGGCCTGGCGGTCGGCGTGCCGGGCCTCGCGTTCTCGCGCGTCCGGGTCGCCGTCGACCGCCGCGGCCTGACGGTCACGCCCGCCCTGCTCTCCCGCCCCAGGATCCGGATCCCGCTCGACGAGATCACCTCCGCGACCGTCCACGACGTGGACGCCCTCGCCGAGTTCGGCGGCTGGGGCTACCGCACCCGCCCCCACCGCTCGGCCCTCCTCCTCCGCTCCGGCGAGGCCCTGTCCGTACGACGCGCCAACGGCTTCGCCTTCCTGGTCACCGTCCCGGACGCGGAAACGGCGGCGGCGCTGCTGAACGCGCTGGCGGCACGGGCACGGGCACGGGCGGGGGCGGGGGCGGGGGAGGACGGGGGGTCGGGTGAGGACGGTGGGTCGGGTGGATCGGATGGATCCGGTGACTCCGGTGGGTCCGGCCAGTCCGGCCAGTCCGGCAGGTCCGGCGCACAACGCGCCTCCGGCGCGCCAGGCGCCCCCGGCGCCCCCGACGCCCGTGGTGAGAGGATCTGACCGTGCTCTTCCGGGTCGACCCCGCCTCCTCCGTCCCGCTCGGCGACCAGATCGCCGCCTGCGTGCGCGGCGCCCTCGCCGACGGCAGTGCCGCTCCCGGCGAGCGGCTTCCCGCGGCGCGCGAACTCGCCGACTCGCTCGGCGTCAACGTCCATACGGTGCTGCGCGGTTACCAGCGGCTGCGTGAGGAGGGCCTGATCGAGCTGCGGCGCGGGCGGGGCGCCGTGATCATGCCCGGCGCGCAGGCGCCCGACCGCGCCCAGCTCGTCGAGCGGCTGCACGCCCTGGTCGCCGAGGCGCGCCGACTGGGCCTGACCGACGAGGAGTTCCTGGAGCTAGCCCGCGCCGGTCTCGGCTGACCCCGCCGGTCTCGGCTGACTCCGCCGGGCGCCGGCCCCGGTCGCGTACTACGGCAGCGGCGCGCCGAGCCGCAGGTTCCAGCGGCCGGATCGCCCGGACAGCTCGACGCACTGCAGCGGGCGTACGTCCAGCCGCCAGAACACCTCTTCGGGGGCGCCCAGCGCGTGGGCGACGGCCGCGCGGATCACGTCCGGTTCGGCCACCGCCCACACCGTCACCGATGCCGAGGCGTCCGTGTCCCGCGCGGCCGCCGGCGTGCCCAGCCCCTCCATCCACTCCGCGACCCGGGACCGCAGTTCCCGCAGCGACTCGCCGCCGTGCGGGGCGGCGGCCGGGTCGGCGAGCCAGGCGGCCACCGACTCCGGCTCCTCCACGCCGAGTTCGTCGAGGCGCCGTCCTCGCCAGCGCCCCATCGCGCAGCCCGCGAGCGCGGGCTCCGCCTCGTACGCGGACAGGCCCAGCGCCTCCGCCGTCGCCCGGCACCGCCCGGACGGCGAGCTCAGCACGCGTACCCGCGCGCCGAGGCACAACGGATCCAGGCCGTCCGGCGGCAGTTCCACGGGCCCCGCGTCGTCGAACCTGGCCTGGCGCAGGGCCGCGTTCACGGCGGGGGCGACCAGCGAGAGCCGAACGGTCGTGGGCGGGGCCATGGGTGATACATCCCTCAATTCATCGGGCGCTGCCTCATGCGCCCTTGGCGCGGAGTGTCCGGCGCGGTACGGTCAGTCGACATTTCCACAGAACGACGACGGCGAGACGGAAGTCCGGTGCAAGTCCGGCACGGTCGCGCCACTGTGAGCCGCCTCCAGCCCGCGAGGTGGCGAGTCAGACCCGACGACCGTCGTCGCGCACCACCGTATGGGACGCGCGTTCCCGAGGAGGTTCCACCATGGCCGAGGCCATTGCGTCGCCCGCCGTCACGTCCACCCCGTCCGTCGCCCCGGTCTCGCTGCCGGTCCGCGCGGTGCTCCCCTGGGCGGCGTTTATCGGCATCCTGGCGCTCGTCGCGCTGTACTTCGTCGGTGCCGAGCAGGGTGCCACCTCCCTGATCGCCGGCAGCGACGTGCACGAGTGGGTGCACGACGGTCGTCACCTGCTCGGTTTCCCCTGCCACTGAGGGGTAACCGCTCCATGTCTGCTCCAACCGCTCCTACGGGTTCGCTCGTAGGAAAGCTCCTGGTCCGCGGCATGCTCGCGGGCCTGATCGCCGGACTGTTCGCCTTCGCCGTCGCCTACGTCGCGGGCGAGCCGTCCGTCAACGCCTCGATCGCCGTCGAGGAGGCCGCCGCCAAGGCCGAGCACGCCACCGCGCACGACCACGGCGGAGGCCACGGCGCCGCCGAGGAGCCCGCCGAGGAGGAGATCGTCAGCCGGGACATGCAGTCCACGGCGGGTCTCGCCACCGGTGTCCTCGTCTACGGCGTCGCGCTCGGCGGCATCGCGTCCCTGGCGTTCTGCTTCGTCCTGGGACGGGTGGGCCGGTTCACCCCGAAGGCCACCGCGGCGCTCGTCGCGGCGGCGGCCTTCACCACGGTCTATCTGGTGCCGTTCCTGAAGTACCCGGCGACCCCGCCGGCCGTCGGCAACCCGGACACCATCGGGAAGCGCACCACGCTCTTCTTCCTGATGATCCTGCTGAGCGTGCTGCTCGGCATCGCCGCGGTCATCGCGGGCCGCCGGCTCGCCCCGCGCCTCGGCAACTGGAACGCGACCGTCGTCGCCGGCGCGGGCTTCGTCGCCGCGGTCGCGATCGCCTGCGCGTTCCTGCCCGCCAACGAGGACGCCGTGAAGCCCGACTTCCCGGCCGCCGTGCTGTGGGACTTCAGGCTCGCCACGCTGGGCATCCAGGCGGTCCTGTGGGCGGTCTTCGGACTCGCCTTCGGACTGCTCGCCCAGCGACTGCTCGCACCGGGGCCCGCCTCGGCGCAGGCGGTCCAGGCGACCGCTCCGGCCGCCTGATCCGGCACCGCCGGACCCGTAACGACGCGATCGGCCCCGTACCCCCTTCTCTTCTGCAGGGGTACGGGGCCGATCGCGTCGTCAGCCCAGCTCTCGTACGGGCGCACCCGCCAGCCACGCCTCGATGTCCTCGACCGCCTGGCCGAAGTAACGGCCGTAGTTGGCCTCGGTGACGTAACCGAGGTGCGGCAGCGCGAGCACGTTCGGCAGGGTCCGCAGCGGGTCGTCGGCGGGCAGCGGCTCGGTCTCGTACACGTCGAGCCCCGCCCCCGCGATCGTGCCCTCGCGCAGCGCCCGCAGCAGCGCCGCACCGTCCACGAGGCCCGCGCGCGAGGTGTTGACGAGGTACGCGCCCGGGCGCATCGCCGCGAGTTCCGGCTCGCCGATCAGTCCGCGGGTGCGGTCGGAGAGCACCAGGTGCAGCGAGACGACGTCGGCGGCGCCGAGCAGCTCGTGGAGGCTTCCGGCGCGCCGCACGCCGTGCTCGGCGGCCCGCTCGTCGGTGAGGTTCGGGCTCCAGGCGACCACGTCCATGCCGAAGGCGAGGCCGATCCGCGCCACCCGGCCGCCGATCTTGCCGAGGCCGACGAGACCGAGGACGCGGCCCGCGAGGTCCAGGCCCACCGTGGACTGCCACGGCCCGCCCTCGCGCATCGCCCGGCTCTCCGTGTGCACCTGCCGGGCCAGCCCCAGGATCAGCGCCCAGGTCAGCTCGGTGGGCGGCTCCGAGCCGCTGGCCGTACCGCAGACGACGACGCCGCGGGCGCGGGCGGCGGTGACGTCGATCGAGGCGTTGCGCATGCCGGAGGTGACGATCAGCCGCAGCCGGGAAAGCCGGGCGAGGAGGCCGGCGTCGAGCGGGGTCCGCTCGCGCATCACGACGAGGATCTCGCAGTCCTCGACGGCGGCGACGAGGGCGTCCCGGTCGGTGAGGTGCTCGCGCAGGACGCGGACGTCGACCCGCCCGTCGAGCGGGCTCCAGTCGGCGGAGGAGAGGGCGACGCCCTGGAAGTCGTCGAGGACGGCACAACGCAGCTTCATGCAGCGCATGATCGCGCACGGCGGTGCGCCCCGGGCGGGCGGGGTGCGGCGGGGGACACTGGCGCGCATGAACGACGAACGATCATGCGACGGCGGGGCGGTCTTCCGGACGACGGGCGGCGAGGTGAGGGGCAGGGCGGCCGTCGACGGTGTCACCGCCGTGCTCGGGATCCCTTACGCCGCACCGCCGTTCGGCGACCGCCGGTTCCGGGAGCCGCAACCGGCGGCGGCCTGGGAGGGGGTGCGGGACGGCACGGAGTTCGGGCCGATCGCGCCCCAGTCGGCGGAGCTGCCGGGAGCACCCGTGTGGCGGCCCGGCGACGAGGACGTCCTTACCGTCAACATATGGACGCCCGCGCCGACGCCGGTATGCGGGCCCGGGCCGGCAGGGGCGCCCGCGCCCATGTCCGGGCCCGCGCCCGGCCCTTCGCCCGCCCTGGCGGAGGGCGGCGGCGCGGCGCTGCCCGTCCTGTTCTGGATCCACGGCGGCGCGAACACCTTCGGCTCCTCCGCGCAGCCCGACTTCGACGGGACGGCGCTGGCGCGCGCCGGACTCGTGGTGGTCAGCTGCAACTACCGGGTCGGCTTCGAGGGCTTCGGCCACGTGCCGGGCCGCCCCGACAACCGCGGACTCCTGGACCAGGTGGCGGCCTTGCGCTGGGTGCGGGAGAACGTGGCGGCCTTCGGCGGCGATCCGGGGAACGTCACCGTGGCCGGGCACTCGTCGGGCGGAGCCTCTGCGGTCTGCCTGATGGCGATGGGTGCGGGCGGCAAGTCGACTGCGGGTGCGGGTACGGGTGCGGGTACGGGTACGGGTTCGGGTACGGATATGGCTGGGGACGCGGGCACGGGTGCGGGCACGGCTGCCCGGGGCCTGTTCCGGCGGGTCATCGCCCACAGCGTGCCCGGCGTGTTCTACACGGTCGAGCTCGCCGCGGCGGTCACCGCGCGCGTCGCTGCCGAGGCCGGAGTCGCACCGACGGCGGAAGGACTGTCGTCCGTGCCGCCCGAGGCGCTGGTGGCCGCCTCCGACAGGACCGCCGCGGGCTGCGCGAAGGATCCGGTGACGCCGATCCACGCCTGCGCTCCGGTGATCTTCCAGCCGGTCGTCGACGGCGCGGTGCTGCCCGCCTCCGTTGCGGCGGCCAGGACGGCGCCGGACGTGGACCTGCTCGTGTGCCACGCCCTGGAGGAGCAGTGGTTCCTCCACAGGGTGGGCGCCGTACGAGGACTCACGACGGAGGCCGAACTGGCGGCCTTCGTCCAGGACCTGGAACTCCCCTCCCGACTGGTCGACGGCTACGGGGCACTGATGCCGGACGCCCCGGTGCTCGACCGCTTCCTCGCGCTCTTCGGCGACGCGCAGTTCGCCGAGTACACCACCCGCCTCGCCGAGCGGCACGCGAGGGACGGCGGCCGCGCCCACCTGGCCCGTTTCGCCCGCCGACGCGAGGGAGCCAGGCCCTGGCACACGGCGGACGTCCCCTTCGCCTTCGGCAACCTCGACGTCGCCGGCGCCGACTTCCTCGTCGGCGGCGCTCCCGACGCCGACGACCGCGCCCTGTCCGACCGGATGCTCCGCGCCTGGGCCGCCTTCGCGGCCACCGGCGACCCCGGCTGGCCGCCGGTCACCGCCGAGAGGACGCCGGTCCGCTCCTGGGCCGTCCCCGCCGACCGCCTGAGCGACGGCGACCCGTCGCCGTTCCGCGCCCTGTGGCAGGACGTCGAGTTCGCCCCGCACCGTCCGCACATGCGGCACCGCACGCGACAGGATCGGTGAACCGGGCCCGGTCCCGCGCTGCCCGGCCGGCTCCCGCCCGTACAGCCCGTACAGCCCATCCGGACGTGCGCTCGCGCCGTCCGACCACGGAAATGGAAGGCAGGCAGGCAAGGCAAGGCAAGGCAGGCATGGCAGGCAAGCCCAGACCCAGGAGCGCTCATGAGCAGCCAGGACGGGAAGCCGGAGGACGGGAGACCGGCCGAGGGGAAACCGGCGGCCTCGACGGCAGGCTCGACGGGAGGCTCGAAGGCGGGCTCGGCGGCGGGCAGGTGGGCACGGATCGTCTCCTCCGCGGTCCTCCTGGTGCTCACCTGCGTGCTGGTGCCGGTCGCGCTGCTCACCGTATGGGTGCACGACATCGCCCTCGACACCGACCGGTACGTGGAGACGGTCGCCCCGCTGGCGAGCGACCCCGACATCGAGGCGGCGGCCGTCCACCGCATCACCCAGGCGGCCGACGTACGCGTCGACGGTCCGCAGGTCATGGCGGACGTCGCCGCCTGGCTGAAGAGCCAGGGGCTGCCGCCGCGCGCCGCGGACGCGGTGATGAAGCTCGGCCCCCAGCTCGACTCGGCCGTCGACGGCGCCGTCGAGAAGGTCGCCACGCGCTTCGTGGAGAGCGACCGCTTCGAAACGGTGTGGACGACCGCCAACCGGGCGGCCCACGGCGCCGTCGTGCACGCGCTGACCGGGCAGGGGCGCGGCGCGGTCGGCGTGGACGACGGCACGGTCACCCTCGACATCGGCGAGGCCGTGGACCGCGTCAAGGAGGAGCTGGTCGACGCCGGCGTGGCACCGGCCGGCAAGATCCCGGACGTCGACAAGCAGATGGTGCTCTTCCAGTCCGACAAGCTCGACAAGATCCGCGACCTGGCGCACGCGCTCGACGTGGTGGGCAACTGGTTCCCCGTGATCGTCGTCGTGATCGGCGCGGTGGGCGTCCTGCTGGCGCACAAGCGGCGGCGGGCGCTGGCCCGCACCGCACTGGGAGCCGCCTTCGCCTGCCTGGTCGTGGTCATCGGCCTGGTCGTCGCCCGCCGCTACTACCTCGACCACCTCCCGTCACAGGTCCAGTCGGAGGCGGCCGCGGCGTCCGTGTTCGACACCCTGCTGCACTTCCTGCGGGTCGCGCTGCGCACGGCGATCGTCCTCGGCGTCGTCATCGCCCTCGGCGCCTATCTGGTCGGCCCCGGCCGACTGCCCGTGGCGGTACGGGGAGCCGCGGAGCGCACCGCGGACTCCGCCGCCACCTGGGGATACGTCCACCACGTTCGGACCGGCCGGGCAGGGGTCTGGACGCAGGCGAACCGGCGGTGGATCACGCTCGGCGCCCTGCTGATCGTGGCGCTGCTCTTCGCGCTCTGGAACCACCCCACGGCGCTCACCATCCTGCTCCTCGTACTGATCCTGCTGGCCGTCCTCGCGGTGATCGCCCTCCTGGCGGCGAGCGGCCGCGCCACGGCAGACGCCGAGCGCCTGGCGCCGCCACGCCCGGAGGGCGATGCCTGAGGCGAGGCCGGAGGCGCGAGGGAGGCCCGTTGAGCGGGGAGGCCCGTTGAGTGGGGCCGATTCCGGCGGAGGCCGCGATAGGCGGCGGGCCGAGCCCGACCGCACCGACGGGCCTGACCGCACGAGCGAGCTCAGCGAGGCCGGCGAGGCGAGCGAGGCCAGTGAGGCGAGCAGAGCCCGCGAGGCAAGCGAGGCAAGCGAGGCAAGCGAGGCAAGCGAGGCCAGTGAGGCCAGCGAGGGCAGTGAGGCGAGCAAGTCCCGCAAGTCCCGCGAGGCCCGCGTGGCCCGCGAAGCCCGCTGGACCGGCCGGACCGGGGCGGCCCTGGCCGCGGTCCAGCGGACGCCGGTCGTCGGCCGGGTCGTCACCCGGCTGGCCCGCGTGAACACGATGGAGGCCGCCGCGCGCCTGGCCGCCCAGACGTTCCTGGCGGCGCTGCCGCTGCTGATCGTCGTGGCCGCGTTCGCGCCGCAGAGCGTGAAGGACCTTCTGGTCGACACCGTCCGCTCCTTCATGGGAGACAAGGTGCCGACCGACGACATCGAGCGGGTGCTGACCGCGAACGGCCAACTGAGGGGCAGCATCGGCGTGGCCGGCGTGATCGTCATGCTGATCTCGGCGACGGCACTCAGCCGGGCGCTCCAGCAGGTCTGCGAGCGCTGCTGGGACCTGCCCAAGGGGGGCGCCCGCCTCACGGCCTGGAGGTGGCTGGTGTGGATCCTGGGCTGGCTGGTGGTCATCGTCTTCCAGTCGGCGATCCGCCACGGCTTCGGCGCCGGAACCGCCGTCGGTGTGCTGGTCTCCGTGGTGACGTCCGTGGCGCTGTGGTGGTGGACGCAACACCTGCTGCTGGGCGCGCGGATCGGCTGGGCACCGCTGCTGCCGGGCGCACTGCTCGCGGGCGTCGCGATGACGGCCTTCGGCTACGTCTCGCCCCTCGTGATGCCGCAGGCGCTGGAACAGAGCCAGGAGCACTACGGTCCCCTCGGCTACGTGTTCACGTTCCTCTCCTGGCTCATCGCGGGCGGCTGCGTGATCGTCGTCTGCGTGGCGGTGGGTCAGGTCGTCGCGTCCTCGGGCCCGTTCCGCGGACGGCTGGGAACGCCCGTGCCCGGAGACACCGCGCGGCCCGCCGCCGACGGGAGGACCACGGAAGCGGACCGCTGAACCCGGGCCCGCACGCACGGCGCTCTTCCGCCCGCCCGTCGCTATCGTGGACGCGGGAGACGTACGAAGACGTGCGGGGGTGGGCCGGTATGGGGACCTGGGCGACGTACGAATGCCGGTGTGGCCACCCGCGCTACCGCCATGACGCCCCCCGCTTCTCGGGCCCCTGCTCGGACTGCGCGTGCGAGTCCTTCGCGACGCCGCCGCCGGGTCCCGGCTACTGGGATCCCGAGCCGTCGGCACCCGAGCCGGATCGCACACCGCATCCCTCGTGCCCGCTTCAGGACCCGGACTGCATCGGCTTCCATGACCTCGGCGCCTGAGGTCCGGGCGCCTGAAGAGCCGTCGGCTCCGGCGGACCGGCACGCACCGACGACCCCTCAGGGAGACTCCGCGCCCATGCCCCCGACCCACCTGGCCGGCCCTCACCTGGCCCTGCGCGACATCGACCCCGGGGACACCGACGCGCTCCTGGCGGTCTACGGCGACCCCGAGGCCACCCGGCACCTCAGCTTCGAGCCCCGTACCCCCGAGCAGGTCCAGACGATCGTCGACCGGTCCGTCGCCTCCGCCGAGGACACCCCGAGGACCGAGTACTGCCTTGCCGTCACCCGGCTCGGCGACCCCCGGCTGATCGGCTGCGCCCGCCTGGCGACCGAACCCCAGCGGGCGGCCGCCATCGGCTTCGCGCTGCACCCGGCCGAATGGGGCAGGGGCCTGGGCACGGAGACGGTCCGCCTGCTCTGCGCGCTCGGCTTCGAGGAGCTGGGCCTCCACCGCATCTGGGCGGCCCGCGCACCCCTCAACGAGGCGTCGGCACGAACCCTGCTGAGGGCGGGCATGACGGAGGAAGGCAGGATCCGCGACCACGTGTTCGTACGAGGGGTATGGCGGGACTCGATCACGTACTCGATCCTGGAACACGAGTGGACGAAGCCGTGACCGCGGCCGAACGCCGAAGGCCATGCCTTCGAGGACGCCTTTAGAGACGCGTTTAGGGACGCATTCAGGGACGCCTCTTTCGACGCGGGCACCGGCTCACGGGATGCCCCGCTATCAGGGCACCCGCACAGGGCCGACGGTGCAGTCCACCACGGAGGCTTCGGCACCGCCGCCCGTCATGACGAAGGCCAGCTCGCCGCCTTCGTACGGCGCGCCGACCATGACGGCCTCGCGCAGTCCGGCGGCGGGGAACGGCACGCGGCCGTCGACGGTGCAGACGTCGGCGGTGTCGACGTCATCGGCTTCATCGACGTCATCGAGATCGTCGACGCCGCCGGCCTTGCCGTGCTCACCCGCGCCGGTGGACACCGGCAGGCAGACGCACGAGAACAACGGCCTGCGCCCGGCCGTGTCGTCCGCGGCGTACACCCAGCTCCGGCCCTTGCGGTCCCAGCGCTTCAGCACCCGCAGGGCGGGCACCTCTCCGCGACGCAGCGCCGCGGCCCGTCGACGTGCCAGCAGCCCGGTCGTCAGCAGCGAGAGCCCGGGCAGCCCGGCGGCCAGGGCCGCCAACTGCCGGTCGAACGCGTCGTACGGCTCGGCGGCCAGACGCCGCCACGGCCCGTCCTCCAGCACCACCACGGTGCTCTCGAGGCGGTAGTCCTCCGGGAACAGGGCGTCGACGGTGAGGCGACGCCCGTCATGGGTACGGACCTTCAGCGTCATGTCCGTACGGCCGGTGACCACCGCCTCCGTACGGGTCGCCCGAGCGGCCTGCCGCTCGTCCTCGCCCACGCCGCGCAGGCCCAGGACGACCGCCCCGACGGCCACGGCACACAGCAACGCCCCGACCGCGATCGGTACGAGCCCTCGCCGCCCTCGCCCCGGCGCCGCACCGGTCGACTTCACCCACCCGTGCCCCACGGCGGCGGCCCCGGCCTGCCGGACCAGGTCCCGCTGCCGGCGCCGGGCGGCCAGCCGGGCCCGCGCCGCCGCCCAGCCGAGGCCGAGGGCCGCGATGACCGCCAGATTCGCCGAACGGGACGCCCACCCGGTGGCCGGAAGTTCCTCCCATGCCACGATGACCGCGAGGACCGGCGCGGCGACGAGAGCGAGCTCGGGGAGCCGGGCGAACCAGTACGGCATCCCGACGGCGAGGCCGAACTGGACCATGCCGACCCAGTCCGGACCGCACGGCGCCGCCTCGCTGCACACCGCCATCGGCTCCAGGCCGATCGCGGCGGCGACGGACGCCAGCAGCGCCAGGACGGACCACAGGGGCCTCGCCCACCAGCCCGGCCGGGCGCCCGCCCAGGCCGCCGCGTCGGCGGACAGCCAGGCGGGGACGCTCTCGAAGGCGGGGCCGACGGATATCGGTGCGGAAGTCTGGGTCACGCGAGGATTATGCGGCAGCTCCTGCCGAGCCGACCGTCGCCTCCCTCGCTCCGGGAAGAGCGATGAGTTCCGGCGCCGCCGTCGGTCGTAGGACATGACACGACCGACGCAGGGAAGACCGCGACGCGCCCGGCACGCGCCCGGCACGCGGCCTCCTTTCCCGGCTCGGACCGACAGGACGAAACGGAGACATCGATGACCGCCGCTGTGAAGGGCCCCGCCAGCTACTTCCCGTCCATCGAGAAGAAGTACGGCCGCCCGATCGCCGAATGGAAGGACCTGGTCCGTTCCTCTCCGCTGACGAAGCACATGGAGCTCGTGACCTGGCTCAAGTCCGAACACGGCCTGGGCCACGGTCACGCCAACGCCCTCGTGGCCCACACCCTTGCGGAGGACAGCGGCCGGTGACGAGACCGCGAGGGGAGAGCGTCCGGAGAACGCCCCTTCACCCGGCGCCGTCGGGGCCGCCGATGTGCGCCAGCAGCGAAGCGGCGCCGTCCTCCGTGGCGATGCCGCGGGCGAGTTCCGAGGCGCGGCGTCGGTGGACCGGTTCGGACAGGCAGGCCGTGATCGCGTCGCCGAGGTTCTCGGCGGTGAGGTCCTGGAACGGCAGGGGCCGGGGAGCGACGCCCAGTTCGTGCAGCCGGGAGGCCCAGAAGGGCTGGTCGGCCATGACGGGGACGGGCACGGCGGGCACTCCGGCGCGCAGTCCGGCCCCGGTGGTACCGGCCCCGGCGTGGTGGACGACGGCGGCGGTGCGGGGGAACAGCCAGTCGTGCGGGACGTCGCCGACGGCAAGGACGTCGTCGCCCTGGCCGCTCAGCCCGGCCCACCCCGCCTGCACCACCACGCGGACGCCCGCCCGCCGCACCGCCGCGGCGACCAGCTCACCGAGCCGTTCGCCCTCGCCCGGGGCCATGCTGCCGAAGCCGACGAACACCGGCGGCGGACCGGCCTGGAGGAAGTCGACCAGTTCGGGCGGGGGTTGCCAGCCGGCAGGCCGCGCGGGCCACCAGTAGCCCGTCACGTCGACCCCGGACGGCCAGTCGTCGGGGCGCGGCACCACCAGCGGGCTGTAGCCGTGGAACACCGGCCGGATGTCCGCCGGCGCGGAGGGTGTCCCGTCGGGCAGCCCGAGGAGGGCACGCAGCCGGGTCACGGCGCCCGCGAGGGCCGCGTCCGCGCGCCGCAGCACGTCCCGGCCCGCGGCGAGGTTGCCTTCCGGCCCCCGGCCGGGGCCCGCGCCACCGGCGCCGTTCGCGTGGGGGAGCGCGAACCGTCCTGTGGCGAACGCCGGTACGAGATAGGTGCCGACGACGGAGATGCCGTACGCCTCGCCGGCCGTCCTGCTGAGCGGCGCCGGGCCGAAGGGCGTGAGCAGCAGGTCGGCACCGCCTGCCACGGCCTGCGCGACCCCGTCGGCGAGCCCCTCCGCGTAGGCCCTCGTGAGCGCCCGCGCCTCCTCCCGCGACCCCGCCCGCGCCCAGTCCCGGATCAGCCCCTGCGGATCCCCGGGCACGGGCCGGAACTCGAGACCGCACGCGCCGATGAGCCCGGCGAAGGACGCGTGAGCCGCGACGGCCACCTGGTGCCCGGCGTCCGACAGGCGCCGCCCCAGCCCCGTGAAGGGCGCGACGTCGCCCCGGGAACCGGCGGTGACGATCAGAACGCGCATGGCGCGGCCTTCCCTTCCGGTACCGATGACGGGGCTTCAGTCGGCTGCCGGAGGGGGGAGTTCGCCCGCCGCGCGGCGGTACTCGGCGTTGATGCGCTGGGCTTCCTCCAGCTGGTCCTCGAGGGCGATGATGCGGCAGGCGGCCTCGATGGGGGTGCCCTGGTCGACGAGTTCGCGAGCGCGTGCGGCGATACGCAGCTGATAGCGGGAGTAGCGGCGGTGGCCGCCCTCGGAGCGGAGCGGGGTGATCAGCCGGGCCTCTCCCAGGGCGCGGAGGAAACCGGGCGTCGTACCGATCATCTCGGCGGCCCGGCCCATCGTGTAGGCGGGGTAGTCGTCGTCGTCGAGACGGCCGAGCGGATCGTCTGCTGTCATTCTCACCTCTCCGGCGAACCTTCCGGTGCGCGGGCCGGCGGTCCGGCTCGTTCACCGAGCGTAACGCCGCCGCCCGGGGCGCCGGTACCGGCGCTCCTGACGGCTGGAGAGGAGAGGAAGGGAATCGGACAGGCGGACGGGGGGATCCCGTCCCGCCCGCCGGCTCTTCGACCGTCAGCCGGCCGTCGGCGTGCCCAGGAGGGCCGACGCCCGCTGGACCGCGCCGGCGGTGGCCGAGGGGGCGGCGGCCGTGCCGGTGCCGCACGTGAAGCCGAGCCGGGTCATGGCCCGCAGGACCTCGCCGACGCCGAAGTCACGGCGGTCCTGTCGCGTGACGACGGCGCCGACCTGCTTGGCGGGGTAGTCACGGCGTCCGATGCGCACGAAGGCGCCGGACAGGGGTTCGGGTTTGACGCCCTTCATCGCCTCCAGGACGTCGTTCTTCGTCAGCTCGAACGGGAAACGGGCGATCACGCAGCGCATGGGACCTCACAGGAGGAGAGGAAGGGAAGGTGAGCGGCGGGGTGGTCGTGCCGGCAGCGGGCGGTCACGAGCGGGGTGCGGTGTCCGTCGGGCCGAGTTCGCGCAGGCGCACCCGGTCGGTGTACGCGGGACTGGCGCGGAAGCCGGCGAGCTGGGCCCGGGTGACGACGCCGGTGCGCCGGCCGTCGGCGTCGCGGATGATCAGGCGTGCGGTGCGGGCTCCCTGCATGACCGCGAGGGCGACCTCGACGGTCATGTCCGCCCAGACGTGCGGTTCGGCCACGGCCGGGGCGGACGGGTGGTGGGGTGGTGTCTGCGTCTGGTGGGTTGGTGTCTGCGTCGCTGTCACGAGCGGCTCCTGGTCGGGGAAGGGGAAGGCGGGGGTGCCGGCTCCGGTGCGAGGTGCCGGGAGGTGCGGACGCGCCGGGCCGGAGCGGCGGCTTCGGGCGGGACGCGGACGACCGGCGGCTCCGTCCCGGGGACGCCCGAGGGGGTCCGCGCGCCGGTGATGCGGTGCAGTTCCGCCTCGCCGGGGCGGATCGGGGTGATCCGGGGCCGGACGCCGGCCTGGGACATGAGGCGGGCGGCGGCGCGGCGCTGGTTCGGTGTGACCAGGGTGACGACGCTGCCGGGCTTTCCGGCCCTGGCGGTGCGGCCGCTGCGGTGCAGGTAGTCCTTGGGGTCGGCGGGCGGATCGACGTTGACGACGAGGTCGAGGTCGTCGACGTGGATGCCGCGGGCGGCGATGCTCGTGGCGACGAGCACCGGCACCTGTCCGCTCCGGAACCGGGCGAGCGTGCGGGTCCGCTGGGGCTGGGACTTGCCGCCGTGGAGCGCGGCGGCTCGCACCCCGCGGGCCAGCAGGTCCCCGGTCAGCCGGTCGACGGCGTGCTTGGTGTCGAGGAACATGATCACGCGGCCCGTGCGGGCGGCGATCTCGGCGGTCGTGGCCTGTTTGTCGTCGGCGCGGACGTGCAGGACGTGGTGCTCCATCGTGGTGCCGGCCCCGGCGGCGGGGTCGACGGAGTGCACGACGGGATGCGACAGGTAGCGGGCGACGAGCCGGTCGACGCTGCGGTCCAGAGTGGCGGAGAAGAGCAGCCGCTGGCCGTCGGCGGGCACCTGGTCGAGGAGTTCGGTGATCTGGGGAGCGAAGCCCATGTCGGCCATCTGGTCCGCCTCGTCCAGGACGGTGACGGAGATGCGGTCCAGCAGGCAGTCGCCCCGTACGACGAGGTCCGTGAGCCGGCCCGGGGTGGCGACGACGATCTCGGAGCCCTTCCGCAGGGCGTAGGCCTGCCGACTGAGAGGCATTCCGCCGACGACCGTGGCCAGCCTCGACCCGACGGCACGGGCGTACGGCGTGAGCGCGTCGGTCACCTGCTGCGCCAGCTCGCGGGTGGGGACGAGGACGAGGCCGACGGGCCGCCTGGGCGCGGCCCGCGTTCCCGCCGTACGGGCCACCAGGGCGAGGCCGAAGGCCAGCGTCTTGCCGGAACCGGTGCGGCCGCGCCCCAGGACGTCCCGGCCCGCGAGCGCGCTCGGCAGGGTCGCGGCCTGGATGGGGAACGGGACGGTGACGCCTTCGGCGGCGAGCGTGGCGAGCAGCCGTTCCGGCAGGTCGAGGTCGGCGAACGCCCCGACCGACGCCGGTGCGGGGGTGTCCGTGGAGGGGACGGCCCTCTCATGCCGGCCGGAGGCGGAGTCCCCCTCGTCGGGGGCGGAACGACGGCCGGTCGGGTGTGCGCTGTTCATGCGGAACCTCCTCGGTGAGAGGCGCATCAAGGAATGTCCGCGGCGAAGGAACGGAACCAGATATTTCCCGACGGCTTCGAATGGGGCATGAAAGCAGAACCGCCGGAAAGGGCCTCGGAAGGCGTGCTCGGCGGAGGAGGCGGCGCGATGCGGAGATGAGGCGTCCGGGCCGCGGCCGCGGCGGGTCGGGGAGCGGTCGGATCCGCTCGGCGGGATTTCGGTGGCGCGAACGCGGCCGGGGCCCGCACCCCGAAGGATGCGGGCCCCAGCTGCGGTGTGTACGCCTGGATCAGGCGGCGACGATGTTCTCGGCCGTCGGGCCCTTCTGGCCCTGCGCGATGTCGAAGCTGACCTTCTGGCCTTCCTGCAGCTCGCGGAAGCCCTGGGCGGCGATGTTCGAGAAGTGCGCGAAGACGTCGGGGCCGCCGCCGTCCTGCTGGATGAAGCCGAAGCCCTTTTCCGCGTTGAACCACTTCACGGTACCGGTGCTCATGTCGTATCTCCTTCGAGGGATCATCGGCGTCCGCACTGCGCGGAAACCATGTCGCCGTGATGATTGCCCCGCCGGAGAATCCGGAGACGAAAAAAAGCACTCCCGCCGCCCTGAGGGCCGCCGGGGGCACTTGAAGTTTCGGGAACCACAACTGCAACTGAAATCGACAGTAGCACGACACCGTTCCGAAAGGCGGCGGAATATCTCCGCTCCTTTTGAGCGGCAGTAATTCTCGCCGCGTCGTCTGCCGAATTCTCATCCCGCGCGAGTAGATATCGGCTGCGCCCGCGGGCGTGGCGCCACGATCGGGGCCGAAGGGTGGCCGCGGCCCCGGGGGTCAGGAGGTGCGCGGGACGACCAGGCCGGATTCGTAGGCGAGGACCACGAGTTGGGCTCGGTCGCGGGCGTGGAGCTTGGTCATCGCCCGGTTGACGTGGGTCTTCACCGTCATCGGGCTGATCACCATGTGGTCGGCGATCTCGTCGTTGGACAGGCCCCGCGCCACGAGGGCGACGGCCTCGCGTTCGCGGCCGGTCAGCTCTTCGAGCCCCGCCTCGGTACCGGTGTCGAGCGGCCGGGACACGTACCTGTCGATCAGCTTGCGGGTGATCGAGGGCGCGAGCAGGGCGTCGCCGCGCGCGGCCACGCGGACGGCGTGCAGGAAGTCGTCCGGGACGATGTCCTTGACGAGGAATCCGGCGGCGCCGGCGCGCAGCGCGTCGAAGACGTACTCGTCCATGCCGTAGTTGGTCAGGATGACGACGTGCACCCCGGCCAGGGCCGGGTCGGCGGCGATGCGCCGGGTCGCCTCGATGCCGTCGACGACCGGCATCTGGATGTCGACGAGCGCGATGTCGGGCAGGTGCTTCCTGGCGAGCGCCAGGCCCTCCTCGCCGTCGGCGGCCTCGGCCACCACCTCGATGTCGTCCTCGAGGTCGAGAAGTGCGCGGAATCCGCTGCGGATGAGCGGCTGGTCGTCGACCAGCAGGACTCGGATCACGACGTTCGCTCCACGGGGAGTTCGGCCCGGACGGTGAAGCCGCCTTCGCCGCGCGGTGCGGCCAGCAGGACGCCGCCGAGGGCGGTGACGCGTTCGCGCATGCCGAGCAGCCCGACGCCGGGCACGGGAGTGGTTTCCGGCGTGGCCCGGCCGTCGTCGTCGATGCGCAGGGCGAGGGCGTCGGGCCGGTAGTCGATCCGGACCGACGCCGTGGTGGCGGCGGCGTGCCGGACGATGTTGGTCAGCGACTCCTGAACGATCCGGTACGCGGTCCGGCCCACCGCGGCCGGCACGTCGTGCTTCTCGCCCTCGATCGTCAGCGTCGCCTCCAGACCGGTCCTGCCGGCCCGTTCCACCAGTTCCGGTACGTCGGCGAGCCCGCGCGGCGGGGCCGTGTCGTCGTCGCGCAGGGCCTCCAGCGTGGCGCGCAGCTCCCGGCTCGCCTCCCGCCCGGCCTCCTGGATCGCCAGCAGCGCCTCCGGCACCCGCTCGCCGCGTCTGCGGGCCACGTGGACGGCGACCTCGGACTGCACCTTGATGACGGAGATCTGGTGGGTGAGCGAGTCGTGCAGTTCGCGGGCGATGTGCAGCCGTTCCTCGTCGGCGCGGCGCCGCGCGGTCTCCTCCCGGGTGCGCTCGGCCTCCTCCGCCCGCTGCTCCGCCTGCCGCACCGCCTCCCCCGCAGCGAACGCGGCGATGAGCCAGGCGATCTCCAGGGTGCCGCGGGCCTGCACCGACACCTCGCCCACGGGCCCGTCGCGCAGGGCCAGTGCCGTGAGCTGGAGGGCCGCCAGCAGGGTCACGGACGCCGTCACCGTCACCGCGCGGAACCCGGCCCGCACCGCCCCGTACACCGCGACCAGGTACGCGACGGTGAGCACGTCGAACCCGGCCGCCTGGTAGCCCACCGCGCACAGCCCGGTGACGGCCAGGACGGCGACCGGAGCCCTGCGGCGCGCGGCCAGCGCCAGGCCGCCGACCGCCAGCAGCGCGTAGCCGAGCGGGGCGGGCCCCGTGCCGAGGTGCTCCCCGGACCAGCCGTCGCCCAGCATCAGCGCCGCCACGCCCACGGCGATCACCACGTCCCCGACCCAGGCCGGTACAGCGAACCGTCGTATGCCCATGCCCGCACCCTAGCCAGACGGCGCCGCGGGCGAATCCGGCTCGTGGACGACCGACCTCCTACCGCGTCCGCGGTACCCGCGCGGCTCCTGCCGCGTCCGCGGTAGCGGCGTACGGCACCGGCGGCAGCGCGAAGTGCGTCCGTACGCGGGACGACCGGAGGCAGGTCCCGCGGACAGGATCGGGCCACATCCAGGAGCAGGAGCCGTACGAGGAGAAGGAGCACCTCATGTCCGTCCGTCACGTGCTTGCCGCACCCGCGGCCGCGCACGCCTCGGTCCAGTCGCTCGCCGTCGATGCCTACGGCCTGACCACCGGGCGGCTCGTGGGCACCACGGGCGCGGTGGTGGCGCCGGCCGGCGTGGTCCTCGGCGGGCCGGCCCCGGCCCGGTCCCGCCGCGCCGGCCGGCCGGCAGGCCGTTCCCTCGACGTGCGCGCGTCCGCGTGAAGGCGGGACAGGGAGGTGAGGAGCCGATGATGGCGACCGGAACCGCGTCCAACGGCGGGACTCTGGCGAGACTGGGCCGCTTCTGTTTCCGGCGCCGCCGCCTGGTCCTCCTGGGCTGGATCATCGGTGTGATCGCCGTGGCGTTCGCCGGATTCGGCTACGGCGCCGCCCCCGACAACGACTTCTCCGGAGGAGACTCGCAGTCGGCCAGGGCGCAGCAGCTGATGGAGAAGCACTTCCCCGAGGAGCAGGGGGACAGGCTGACCCTCGCGATCAGGGCCGACGAGGGGATCGACGATCCTGCGGCCAGGCGGAGGATCGAGAAGGTCCTCGCCGCTCTCGCCGACTCACCCGTGACCGGGCCGGTGACGTCGCCGTACCAGGACGAGAGCCTGGTGACGAAGGACCGTCGCATCGCCCGTGCGGCCATCCCGCTGAGCGACAAGGGGGTGGAGAAGAGCGAGGTGAAGCCGTTGGTGGACCTGGTCAAGGACGCCTCCGGCGACCACGTCACGCTCGCGCTGGGCGGGTACATGGCGGAGAAGGCCGAGACGCCCCCGCAGGGCCCGGCCGAGAGCGTGGGCCTCCTGGCGGCAGCCGTGATCCTGTTCATCGCGTTCGGATCACTGGTGGCGATGGGCCTGCCGATCGCGACCGCCCTCCTGGCCATCGTGGGCGGTCTCGCCCTGATGAAGGTGGTGGGGCACCTGGTCCCCGCGCCGAACTTCGCCCTGACGTTCGGAGCGATGATCGGGCTCGGCGTCGGCATCGACTACGCGCTGTTCATCGTGACCCGCTACAAGGACGGCCTCGGGGACGGTGACGACCCCGAGAGCGCCACGGTCAAGGCGATCGCCACCGCGGGTCACGCGGTGCTCTTCGCCGGCACGACCGTGGTGATCGCGCTGATGGGCCTGCTCGTCATGGGTCAACGGCTGATGACCGGACTGGCCGTCGCCACGTCGATCACGGTGCTCGTCACGATGATCGCCGCCCTGACGCTGCTGCCCGCGCTCCTGGGCTTCACCGGACACCGGATCGACTCGCTGCGCCTGCCTCGCCGCGCGTCCCGCCGGGACCGTTCCACCGGTGCGCCGTCACAGAAGCGCCGTACGCTCGCCGAACGCTGGGCCGGTGCGGTGCAGCGCAGGCCGCTGGCCGCCGCGCTCCTGGCCGGCGGGGCCCTGCTGCTGCTCGCCGTTCCCACGCTGTCGATGCGGCTGAGCCAGCCCGATGCCAGCGTCCAGCCCCGCGACCGGAGCAGCTACGTCTCGTACGAGATCCTCTCCGAGGGCTTCGGCCCGGGCTACGGCGCACCCCTGGTCTTCGCCGCCGGTATCGACTCCGAGGACGCCGATCTCGCTCCGGTCGTCGCAGCGGTCGGCAGGACCGAGGGCATCGCCCATGCGACGCCGCCCCGGGTCAGTGAGGACGGGAAGGCCGTCACCTTCCTCGCCTTCCCCACGACCGGCTACCAGGACGAGGCGACCACGGACCTGGTGCACAGGCTCCGCGACGACGTGCTGCCCGGGACACCCGGCGGCGAACGGGTCCTCGTCGGCGGACCGAACGCCGGCACCATCGACACCGCCGAGGAGTCCGGCTCCCGCCTGCCCCTGATGATCGTCGTCGTCGTCGCGATGTCCATGGTGCTGCTGATCGCGCTGGTCCGGTCGGTCACGATCGCCCTGCAGGCCGCCGTGATGAACCTGCTGTCGATCGGCGCGGCCTACGGTGTGCTGGTGGCGGTCGTGCAGTGGGGCTGGCTCGGCACGGCCCTCGGGTTCCCCGCCGCCATGCCCGTCACGACCTGGGTGCCGATGATGATGTTCCCGGTCCTGTTCGGCCTGTCGATGGACTACCAGGTCTTCCTGATCTCGCGGGTCCGCGAGGAGTACGAGCGGACCGGCGACACCCGCACGGCCGTCGCGACAGGACTCGCGCGGACCGCCAAGGTGATCACGGCCGCGGCGGCCATCATGATCGCCGTCTTCACCACCTCCCTGCTCGGCCCCGACGTCGCCGTCAAGCAGGGCGGTCTGGGCATGGCCGTCGCCGTGCTCATCGACGCGACCATCGTCCGGATGGTCTTCGTCCCGGCGGTGATGGAACTGTGCGGCAAGGCCAACTGGTGGCTCCCCGGCCGCCGAACCCCGAAGCCGCCCTCGCCCGCACCGACCGCGCCCAGGCAAGAGGCCAACGTCTGAGGGACGAGAACCCGAGAGGACTGGACGACGCCGAAGGCCCAGGTCGCTGACCTGGGCCTTCGTTCGGCGCTCGGGGTGGGCTCTTCGCATGCCGACCGGTTGTCGAACCGTGTGCCGGCATGCGGAGGTTTGCACTGCCAACGACGCCAACTACGAGCAAAACAAAGATAAGTAGCACGTCTGTGCGATAGGTTCTCCTGAGTGATAGCGCGAGCAAACTGAGGGGGAGACATGTCGCTGCGTGACCTGCTGCGTGACGAAACACTCGCGACGATGTCTCGCGCCGAGCGTCTGGAAGCGATGCTCTCTGCGCGTCTGTACTTCCAACGCCCCGACGAGCCCGGCTTCTTTGTCCGTGAAACGGAGGAGGGTCCGGTCGTGCCGGTCTTCACCTCTTGTGCAGCACTCGGGTTGTTCGCCGGGCCCTGCGGGTGGGCGTCCACGACAGTCGCGGATCTGGTCGAGCTGCTGCCTGAGGGGGTGCGCGCGTTGGTGGATCCACTGGGGCCACGGACGTACGTACTGGACGCGAAGGTGCTTGAGACCACGGTTGAACAGGGGGAACACGATGGCGGAGGACGCGGGACACCCGGGCTTGAGCCCCGGTGAGGGCTACAAGATCGAGATAGCCTCGGTGCGCAAGGTGCTGACCCCACTGGAGGAGTCAGTGGAGGCCGCGCACCAGATCAAACGCGAGTGGAACGCGCTGTCCGCGCAGATCGCGAACTCGGCCGACTTCGACATCTACTCACCGACCCAGAAGATGCTCTCGGCATGGGGATTCGGTATGGGGCGGGTGGCTGAGCACACGGACACGGTGGTGGAGACACTCCGACAGGTCCTCGCCGCCTACGTGCTGGCCGACTTGTTGCGTATCAAGGACTTCTCGCCGACCGCGGCCAACATCGCCAAGCTGCCGTTCGGCGAAGAAGGCATGAAGGCGTGGCAGGAGGGGTCCAGGCCGAAATTCGATCCGCCACCTCAGATCTATCAGGAGCCGTGGCTGGACGACGGTGACACCGGCAGTTATCAGGATGTGCCCCAGCGGCCCCGCCTGCGGGTCGACGGGGGCTGGGAGGTCGACGGTGGGTCGAAGGGGAAGGGTCCGGTCATATGACGAGCCGCGATGCGATGGAGGGCGGCGGGGCCGAGCGCATACCTCCCCACGCCAAGCCCAGCGACGTCATTTACGGCAATGCGGAAGACGTCGATGAGCTCGCCCTCAAGCTCCTCGCCTATGCGGGTGCGTTCAAGGACGGAATGGACAAGCTGGTCGACCTGTCCTTGATGGATTGGACCGGGGCCGGCGCGGAGGGCTTCAAGGACGCGACCAGCAAGCTACCCCAGGAACTGGAGTCCGCACAGAAGTACTTCGAGAGCTCCGGGAAGGCGCTGGATTCCTACGCCTACAAACTGCGCTCGGTCCACACGCGCGTCAGGCCGATCATCGACGACGCGGACGAGGCACGGGCAGCCTCCAAGAACTACTGGAAGCGGGTCACGGACTACAACGCCGCCCTGGATCGCAAAGACGATCCGCTGCCGGAGCGACCTCCGGACAACGACCCGGGCCTTGCCGCTCTTCAGGACTGCTACGACCGCTTGGACAAGCTGGAGAGCGAGTTGCAGGCCGTCATCGACGCGGCCAAGCGGCAACTCGAGACAGCGGCGGAGAAGGCTCCTGACAAGCCCCCGCCCCGCAAGGGATGGGACAAGTTCGAGAAGGGACTAGGCGACTTCTTCGGCGGTGCGGGCGACACCCTGCGCGGCTGGTACGACGGGATCGACGATCTCGTCAACGACGGACCCGACGGCGTCGGCCTGCACCTGGCCGGCATGGTGGACGGGGCCACCTACGCTGCCCAGCACCCGCAGGAGTTCGCCAAAGCCGTCGTCAACTGGGACGAATGGCAGCGAAACCCGGCCCGGGCGGCCGGTCAGCTCACTCCCGAGCTCCTCCTCGCCCTTGCCAGCGGCGGCACCGGTGCGGTGAGGCGCGGGGCTTCTGTGGCCAAGAACGCGGCGCAGCGACTGCGCGGGCGGGTGGACGGTCTGCGCCGGGACGGCAGTGCCCGCGCGCGGACGGACAGTGATCCGGGCAGGAACACCACGCCCAACGAGGAGCGTCCCGAGGCCGGCGATCCGATCGACGTTGCGACCGGCGAAATGGTGATGTCCGCCGTCGACGTCACCCTGCCTGCTGCCCTGCCGGTGGTCCTGAAGCGGCACTACGTTTCGGGGCACCCGTGCGGAGGGTGGTTCGGCCCCACCTGGGCGGGAACGCTTGACCAGCGTCTGGAGATCGACGGTGCGGGCGTCGTCTTCATCACGGACGACGGCATGCTGCTGACGTATCCGGTCCCGACGCCGGGTGCGGCGACGCTCCCCACTTCCGGTCCCCGTTGGCCACTGCACTGGGATGGCAACCCCGACAGCGCCATCCGCATCGTCATCCCGGACCGTAATCGCACGCTCCACTTCACCCCGCTCCCCGTGAGCGGCCGTGAGCTGGCCCTGACAGCGATCACCGACCGGACAGGCGACGGCGACCGTATCGACATCTCCTACGACGCCCAGGGCGCGCCGAGGGAGATCGCACACTCCGGCGGCTACCGCATCGCCGTCGACACAGACCCCCGACTGCTGCGGGTCACCGCGCTGCGCCTCCTGCACGGTGCGCAGCGCGAGCACAGCACCACTCTGGTCTCCTATGCCTACGATGCCGCCGGAAACCTGGCCGAGGTCTTCAACTCGACCGGAAAGCCGCTGCGCTATCGGTACGACGCGGAACACCGTATGACGTCCTGGACGGACCGCAACGGCACGTCGTACGGCTATGTCTACGACGCGCAGGGGCGTGTTCTGCGCGGCATCGGCCCGGACGGCATCCTGTCGGGCCGGATGCACTACGACACCGCCACACGCACCTCCCGCTACACCGACTCGCTGGGCCATACCAGCGTGTACGTCTGCAACGAGGCGTACAAGATCATCGCCTACACCGATCCGCTGGGAAACACCACCCGCACGGAATGGGACGAGAGCAACCGGCATCCCGTCGCGGTCACCGACCCACTGGGCCGTACCACGCGCTACCGCTACGACGACCACGGTCGGCTGATCGCGGTCGAGCGGCCCGACGGTACGTTGGCCGAGACCGTCTACGACGACCGCGGCCTGCCGTTGGAGACGCGCGAGCCGGGCGGCGCGGTGTGGCTCCACACCTATGACGACCGCGGCTCCCATACGTCCACCACCGACCCCAGCGGCGCCGTCACGCACTACGGCTACAACAGCTCGGGCCACCTCACCTCCGTCACGGACCCGCTGGGGCACACCACCCGCATCGTCACGGACGCGGCGGGCCTTCCGGCCGAGACGACGGACCCGATGGGCCGCACCGTCAGGATGCGCCGTGGCCCGCACGGCCAGGTCACCGCCGTCACCGATGCCCTGGGCCGGACCACGCGCCACGGCTGGACGATCGAGGGCATGCCGGCCTGGCGCGAGGGGCCGGACGGGGGCCGCGAGGAATGGCAGTGGGACACCGAGGGAAATCTCGTCCTCCACACCGACGAGGCCGGCCACACCACCACCTACACGTACACCTACTACGACCAGCCCGCCACGAGGACCGACCCCGACGGCGCGCACTACGCCTTCGCCTACGACACCGAGCTGCGCCTGACAAGGGTCACCAATCCCCAGGGCAAGCATTGGCAGTACGCCTACGATGCGGCAGGCCACCTGGTTGCGGAAACCGACTTCGACGGCGCTACGCGCACGTACGAACGCGACCCGGCCGGGCGCCTCACGGCGCAGACGAACGCACTGGGTCAGACGCTGCGCTTCACTCTCGACTCGGCTGGGCGCATGATCGCCCAGCACGACGAGTCCACCGGTGACGTCACGACCTATGCCTACGATCCGAGCGGCGCCCTGCTTCACGCGGCCAATGCGGACGCGGTACTGAGACGGGAACGCGACGCGGCCGGGCGCGTCATTTCGGAGACGGTCAACGGCCGGATCAGCGCCTACGGGTATGACGCCATGGGCCGCCGTACCCGGCGTACCACCCCCTCCGGTGCGCGGTCGGAATGGACATACGACCCCGCGGGCCGACCGACCGGACTGAGGAGAGGCGATGCGACCCTTGCCTTCGCCTACGACGCTGCGGGCCGCGAGACCGAGCGGCGCATCGGCGCCGACACCACCCTCACGCAGGCCTGGGACAGCGGTGACCGCCTCACGAATCAGACCCTTGCCACCCGCGACGAAACCGAAGCGGCCCGGATCCTCCAGCAGCGGATTTACGCGTACCGCCCCGACGGCTACCTGACCGAGATCCGTGAACTCACCACTGGAACAAGGCGTTTCAGCCTCGATCCCATGGGCCGGGTGACGGGCGTCCAGGCACACGGTTGGAGCGAGAAGTACGCGTACGACCGGACAGGCAACCAGACCCACGCCGACGCTCCGCACCACCCCGCGGCGGGAGACCGGAGCTATGAGGGTGCCGTCATCCGCCGGGCCGGCCGTACCGCGTACGAGCACGACGCCGCTGGCCGGCTGATCCGCAAGACCCGCAAGCTCCTCAACGGCCAGACCCGCACCTGGACGTACACGTGGAGCGCGGAGAATCGCCTCACCAAAGCCACCACACCCGACGGCGGGGAATGGACCTACGCCTACGATCCGTTGGGCCGCCGCATCTCCAAGACAGCTCCGGACGGAACCGCTCTCACCTTCACATGGGACGGCACCTGCCTGGCTGAGCAGGTCGACCTGGACGGCACGGCGACCACATGGGACTACGCGCCGGGCACCCACCGACCGATATCCCAGTCCACACGCCGGGCGACCGAGGGCGAACCCGAGGGCGGCCACTCGCTCCTCGGCCTCGCCGATACCTCCCTACAGTCCGAGGTCGACGCCCGCTTTCTCGCGATCGTGACCGACCTGGTCGGAACGCCCGTCGAACTGGTCACGTCCGACGGCACTCTTGCCAGGCAGCCTCGCACCACTCTCTGGGGCACCCCCCTTCCCGCAGCGGAAGGAGAGGTGGACTGCCCGCTTCGGTTCCCCGGCCAGTACGCGGACGGGGAAACCGGCCTCCACTACAACTACTTCCGGCACTACGACCCGGAAACTGCCCGCTACACCACACCGGACCCACTCGGGCTGGTTCCGGCGCCCAACGCGACGACGTACGTTCGCAACCCGCAAAGCTGGGCCGACCATCTGGGGCTTGCGGGCGAGCCGGAATGGGCCAATCCCGAAGACATCAACTTCTCCCAGCGCACTGTGTCCCCGAACGACTACGTCGAGAAGATGCGCTCTGGGGAGTGGGACTGGCGGCGCCCCGGTACGGCGTTGAAGGTCATGGAAGTGGACGGTCAGCTGGTCTCGTACGACAACCGAAGGCTCGATGCGGCACGCGAAGTGGGGAGGCCGGTCATCATCGAGCGTGTCGACCCGAATGCGGTTCACCCCGATTCGACGACCGGACGGACCTGGGCGGAGCAATTCAGAAGGCGCATGAATTCAGCGCGGAACAGAAATGAACTGGGCGAGCCAGTTCCCCCGACCGGACTCCAGGAAAGGCCCCAACACGTGCGCAACGGGAAGTGTAAGAATAAGAAATGACCACGATCGAACGCCTGTGGGAAGAGTTCGAGCTTCCCGTCAAGGACGCACTCCACTACGCCGACGGGCACTCCTATGATGTCGCCCTCGATCCGACCGTGCCGAGTGGTTTCTCGGTGCTCTCCCCGTTCGAGCTCGATGAGCTGCTGGAAGGCGATCCTTCCTGGGTGTCTGCGGTCGACGGGCTTGCTGCGGTGGACCTGGGAGAGAAGGGGCTCCTGTGGGGCGGAGAGGGTTCGTACGGTTCGGAAGGATTCATCGCACGTCTGACTGCCGACCGTGCGCTGATCTGGGCGATGTTCTTCGCCGAATCCAATCCGTTTGATCGAATTCGGCTGTCCGGCAACATCGCTACTTTCAGCTCGACCGCAGGGTTCGAGATCGCAGTCGACATCGACGATCCGCGAACTCCGGCTCCTCCGGAACGGTGACGTCGAAGGCCCAGGTCGCTGACCTGGGCCTTCGTTCACGAGTGGGTGACGGGAGTCGGACACGCCGGGGCAGGCGCGCCCGCGGTCGGCATCACGGCACGGCAGGGGGCGGACAGGAGTCAGATCGCCGCGCGATAGAAGTAGGTGCGCCGCGCGCTGATGAGGCCGTCGTCGATGCGGTAGTGGTCGGAGAACCGTTCGTCGAGGCGCTCACCCGCCCGGCTCAGGCCCTGGAAGCTTCCCCAGCACGCCAGCGAGTCGTCACCGGCCATGACTTCCTCGACGCGGTGCGACCCGGACTCGATGATCCGCTCCTCGCGGTAGAACCGCTCGATGTCGGCGAGCCCGACGAGGGCCGGATAACCAGGCCGGTGGTAGACGCAGTCCGCGGCGAAGACGCGGCCGAGTTCGTTCCAGCGGCGGCCGTCGATGATGGCGAAGAGCCGACGGGTGAAGTCGTGGGACCAGTGCGGGGTCCCGGCGGTCGTCACGTCCACGAGACCACCGTCTCGTCGTCGATGAACCCCAGGATTCCGGACAGGGTGGTGCGGCGCGCCGCCGGATCGGTCTCGGGCTCCACGGCGTGCACATAGGCACCGTTGAAGAAGTAGACGTCACCCGGTGCGATGTCGAGCCGCAGGGTGTCGATCCCCTCCAGATGCTCCAGGGGGTACGGCGATCCGGTGTACTCCAGGCCCAGTCGCTCGCGCACGGCGTCGTCGGGGCGGGTGTTCCAGACCACGAGGCGCCCCGCGGAGCCGTTCTCCAGGCACAGGTTCATCGCGCCGATGGGGCGGCCCTTGATCCGCTGGATCTCGAAGTCCGCCTGCCGGGGCTCGCCGCACTGGGCCTCGTCCTCGTGCGGAGCGAGGGCGAACCGGCCGGAGGCGTGCCAGGTACGCAGCAGTGCGGTGCCGGCCTCGCGGCCGTCGTGGCTCGCCGAGCGGAACCGTACGCCTTCGGCCGCGAGGGCGTCGGCGATACCGGTGCGGATCGACGTCAGCGTGTCGTGGGGCGTGCCGAGGATCTCGTCGAGTCCGGGCTGGGCGGCACTCGCCTCGTCGAGGTAGTCGCTGGTGGTCTTGTGGTAGTGGTACGCACCCACGTAGTGGCCGGGCGCGTCCGCGCCTCGGGTGCGGCGCGCGGGGCTGTTCCAGAAGCGTTCCGTGACGCGGGCGCACTCCTCGGCGGGGATCACGCCGCGGAACACCACGCCGAGGACTCGGCCGCGCAGCACGTCGACCACTGCCTCAGGGGTGAACCGCGGGTACTCGCGGAAGGCGAAGTCCATCGTGTTCGTCGTGCCTCTCTCGGTCGTGCGGTCGGTGCCGTCGATGCGTCGCCCGGGGGGCGCGGTGGTGATCCGGACGGTGTCCAGGACCTCCGCGCAGCGGCGCTCGGCAGCGGTCACGTCCTCGCCGGCCGCGAGCACGTGGCAGGCGACCTTGTCGCGGCTGACACCGTCCACCACGGCGGCCACGTCGTCACCGATCCCGAGGCCGATGCTCAGCCGCAGATCCGGGTCGTCGGCGGGTACCTCCGTCAGCCCCGAGACGGCGGTCACCCGGCCCGGCTCGGGCACGATGTACCTCATCGCGGCCCCCCTGGTGCCGAGGTCCGTCAGGTCCGGCACCGGCTCCAGGCCCAGGGGCACGGCGATGGACATGCGGGGCACGTCGATGCCGAACGCCATGGCCATGAGTTCGTGGATCCGTCCGCCGCCGATGCGGTTGTGAGACTCGATGACGCGAGGGCCCCGCGGCGTCAGGCGCACCTCGGTGTGCGTAGGACCCTCGGTGAGGCCGACCGCCTCGATCAGCCGGTTCACGGTCCGGTGGATGGCCTCGGCCGCGTCCGGCGCGACGGCGGCCGGCATGGAGCTGCCGAGCTCGTAGTACGTCGGGTGCAGCAAGGTGTGGGTGATGGTGATGACCTGGTGACGCCCGTCGGCGCAGAACCCTTCGACGCTGAACTCCGGACCGTCCAGGTACTCCTCGGCCAGTGCCTCCTCGCGCCCCGTGGCGGTCAGTCGCCGCCAGGCCTCCTTGGCGTCCTCGGTGTCGTCCACGCGGAAGACGCCGATGCTGCCCGCCGAGTCGGTCGGCTTGACGAAGACGGGGCCGCCGACGCTGTGGCGGAAGTCGTCCAGGTCGGCCGCGCTGTACACCGTCGTGTGGCGCACGGTGTCGAGCTCCGTGCCGGCGAGGTGCCGGCGCATGGCGGCCTTGTCCTTCAACAGCCGTACGGAGGCGACGGAGTTGCCGCCGAGGCCGAGCAGTTCGTTGATCCGCGCGGCCGGGACGAGACCGTTCTCGCTGAGCGAGAACACCCGCCGGAGGGGTGCCTGCCGGTGCCGCTCGACGATGAGCCGTTCCACCGTGTCGTACTCGTTCTTGAAGTCGACCTCGAGGATCTCGGCACAGTAGTCCTCGGCGCCCGAGGGCACGCCGCCCGGGTGGTGGATCAGCACCACGTCGAGGCCGAGGTCGTGCGCGGCCTGGAGGGGTTCGACGAGGCCGCCGATGACTGCGATGCGTCCGACGCTGCCGCTCATGATTCGTGTCCTGTCCTGGGCGAGCTGTGGAGGGGTTCCATGTCGAGGAACTCGGCCATGTGCCTGGCCAGCTCCGGCTGGTCGAGCACGGCCGCGTCATGTCCGAGGTCGCTGCCGGTCTCGTGGTGGTGGGTCGCCTCGACTCCCCGTGCGGCGAGTCCGGCGGCGATGTGCGCGCTGTGATCACGGCTGAAGCGCCGGTCGCCGCGCAGGCTGACCAGCAGGACCCGTGGCGGACGGAGCGTCGTCGTCAGCGCGGTGGGCCGGGAGAACGCGTCGAAGCGGTCCACCGCGCCGAGCAGCGTGAGGTACGCGTTCGCGTCGAACCGCCGGACGAACTTCCCGCCCTGGTGGTCCAGGTAGGAGCCGAGGGCCTGGGGCCCTTGGCGGGTTCCCGTGGCCGCGGGCCCGAAACGGCGTTCCAGTTCCGCCTCGGACAGATACGTCAGATGACCGATCATGCGCGCGGTGGCCAGGCCGGCACGTGGGCCGCCGCCCGGCGGGTAGGCGCCGCCCCGGTGGTCCGGGTCGCTGAGGATGGCGTGGCGGGCGACCGCGTTCCAGGCGCGGTTGTCCGCGGAGGGCCGGGCGGTGCCTGCGACGACGACGAACCGCTCGGCGTCGCCGGGGTGGTCGAGCAGCCACTGGAGTGCCTGACAGCCACCCATGGACGGACCGACGACCGCGTGCAGCCGGTCGATGCCGAGGGCCGCGAGGAGTCTGCGGTGCACCGCGACCATGTCGGCGATCTCCACGTCCGGAAAACGCGCACCCCACGGCGAGTCGTCGGCAGCGAGGGATGCGGCTCCCGTGGTGCCCGAGCAGCCGCCCAGCACGTTGGCGCAGATGACGAAATAGCGCCGGGTGTCGATGGGACGGCCGGGGCCGACCATCACGTCCCACCAGCCCGGGGCGTCGTGCGGTCCGCTCGCGGCCACATGGGCGTCGCAGGTCAGCGGGTGGCAGATGAAGATCGCGTTGGAGCCGTCGTAGGTGCCGTAGGTCTCGTAGGCGACGTCGACGGGTGCGAGGTACGTGCCGGACCGCAGCATCAGGGGCGCGGTCTGGTCGGCGACTCTCACGAGCCGGGGCATCGGTGGTTCCCTTCCTGGGGCGCGACGGTCACAGGGCTTCGACGGGATCGATGTGAAGATCGCGTTCGACGCGCTTGACGCGCCGGCGGTCGAGCTCCACGCGGTCGCGGTCACGATCGGCGAGCACGACCCGGCCGAGCACCGAGAACACGTCCGACGTCTGCCGCACCAGGCCGCCCGGCGGCACCGTGACGGTCGAGCGCACGGCCGTGGGCAGGTCCGCGAGACCGCTCAGCGACTCCGGGTTGCGGATCACACCGGTCCGACGGGCCGTCACGAAGACCGACATCACCTGCTGCAGCAGGCGATAGCCCGAGGCGGGCCGGTGCCGTCCGAGGAAGAAGTCGACGAGGCGGTCGAGTTGGCTGCTGCCGGTGGCCATGCCGGACAGGAAGGTCATCTGCCCGCCGGCGATACGGGGGTTGAGCTCGATGAGCACGGGCCCCTCCGGGCGCAGCATGATCTCCGCGTGCATCGGGCCGAACCGCACTCCCAGGGCGTCCAGCACCTCGCGCGCGTAGGGCAGAAGCTGCCGGCACGCCGGGTCGTCCGGGGCGACGAACTCGACCGTGTCGTAGATGCCGACGACGGACCCGGAGGAGTGCTTGGTGTAGCGGGTGACGCCGCAGATCTCGTGGACACCGCCGACCGAGAAGGTGTCGACGCTGTATTCCGTTCCCTGGACGCACTCCTGGACGAGGACCGCCTGCTCGACGTTGCCCAGCGCGTTGCGCCGACCGGCCATCGACTCGAAGGCCGTGCGCAGTTCGTCGCCCGGGCGCACCCTGCGGACGGCATCGCTGCCCGCGCTGCGCGCCGGTTTCACGATCAGCCACGGGGCGTCGGCGAGCTCGTTGTCCCGTAGCCATTGCTCCACCTCGGCGAAGTCCGCGGTGTGGACCTGGCGCAGCGAGGCGAGGCCGGCCCGGGCGAGTTCGCGTTGTGCGGCCGCCTTGTCCCGGCGGGACGCGGACAGCGCGGGGGAGTTGGCGTACTCGGGAAAGTTGCGCGCGCATAGCGCGTCGGCGAGTTCGCTCCCGGTTTCGAGGCCCGTGACCACCCCGACGGCGCCCAGCCGGCCCAGCTGTCCGCCGAGTTCGGCGACGTCGCCGGTGTGCCGGACGTGGTGGTCGAAGTCCCGTGGCTGCCAGGTGTGAACCAGCGGGTCGGGCGGCTGGTCCGCCGTGGTGACGGCGACGCAGGACCAGCCGTGTTCACGGAGCGCGGGGGCGATCTGCGCCCCCGCCCCGTAGGGGTCCACCACGGCGAGGACGGGTGCGGACGTGGTCATCGAGGTTCCGATCTGTCTTCTGCCCTGCGGGGACGTACGCCGGGTCCGCAGAACACCCCGAAAGGCTCGCGGCGCAGTGAGCTTCGCTCGACCGTCCTCGGGGCTACAAGAGTCGGAGGTGTTCATGATGTGGCATTGCAGGAGGCTGAGCGGGCGAATGTCCGGTTACGCCTGATCCGCCCCTTCAGGATCCTGCAATGCCACATCCTGGCCCATTGGCTTCGTTGTCATGCCGTCACTCGCTGGGCAATTCTTTTCTCAGCCGGCAGGCAAGCGCCTCGGAGCGAATGGGGGAAATCCTCGGAAGGCTCCGGCTTGCTTTTGCCGATTCATATGGAGAGGGGAGTTCGCTCCCCCTGTGAAAGGAATGCTCATGGAGTCTCAGGACCTGAAGAACATCGAGACCGTCGAGAACAACGAGTCCGTGCTCGAGGACATCGAGATGCTGTCCTGGCCGCGTCAGCTGGCCGTTGTCCCGGCCGACGTCCTCGACCTGGTCTAAGGCGCGAACGAGCGGCGGGCCGGAGCCGATCGGCTCCTGGCCCGCCACGCTCTCCTGAACCACGACATGCTTCGGCACCCGCAGGAAGAAATCTCCCATGAAGATCACCATTCGCACGCCGCACCTCACCGTGGTGGATGACTTTCTCGGTGAGGCCGAATTCGCATCGCTGGCGTCCTCGCTGCAGTTCCTGCCGTACCGGCCCATGCATTCCAAGGGGTGGGTCAAGGCGTACGGGATGTCAACGGCTTCGATCCTGCAGAGCGAGCTCGCCACCCGGGGCCGGGTGGACTCCACTCCGCCGGGGATGAGCCAGGTGGGAAAGCTCGTCGAACGCATCGCCGGCCCCGACGAAGCGCTGCGGGACAGCTACCCGCAGGGGATCACCGGGCAGAGCTCCACGGTCACCGGCCGCACCGTGCTGTCGGGAGTGGGGGCGAGTCTGAACTGGCACAACGACGCCGAGAGCCTGCTGGGTGCCTATGTCTTCTACGGGCACCCGCGATGGGGTTCCTCGTGGGGCGGCGAGCTGCTCGTCCTGGCCGAGGACGAGGCCGAGGACGAGGCCGACGGCCAGAACGGAGCCCGGAGCTCCGGTGGCCGGCCCCAGGAGGTCAGCGGCGACCTGGGCCCCGACTTCATGCTGGACACGAACGCCGAGCAGCACAGGAACGACATCGGCCACGGCATCTTCGTCTCCGCCCGCCCCAACCGGCTGGTCCTGCTCACCTCCCACGTCCATCACCGCGTCGCGCCGGTGACGCCCAGTGCGGGGGACCAGCCCAGGACGGCTGTCGTCGGCTTCTTCGTCGCGGACGCGGAGTCCTCCTGAGAAGCTCCCCCGCTTCGTCTCAACTCACAGCTCGGATGCGTGACTCAGTGACATCACAGGCGATCATTCAGGACGCGCTCGATCAGGCGATCACGGAGGCGGGCACCAGCGGGAACATCGTGGTGCTTCTCGTCGACAAGGGTCGCGAGACCCTGGTCGAGCGGGGAACGGGACATTCCCACGGGTCACCGTCGGAGCAGTATTACCAGCTGGGTTCGATCTCGAAGTTCGTCACCGCGGTGGCGTGCCTCGTCCTGGACGAGCGGGGCGAGCTGAGTCTGGACGAGCCGATGCGGTTCGCCGGACACCTGATCCCCCGGTATCTGGGGCGGAAGGTCGACCTCACGCCCCGCCAGGTTCTCCATCACGTCACGGGTCTCAACGTCCACAGCATTCCCGGATATCCGCGTGGTGAGAAGGTTCCCGGCACGGCCGGGATCATCGCTGGCGAGGGCCGGTCGCCGGCGCTCGCCTTCACCGGGATACCGACGGGCCGCGTCTCCTACAGCAGTGGTGCCTTCATGCTTCTTCAGGCGGAGCTGGAGCAGAGGCACGACCTCGGGGAACTCCTCCCGGAGGCGATCCGCGGGATCTCTCCGGGCGTGGCCGTGCTCGCCGACTCCTTCGAAGGGCCGGAGAACCCGCTCCTGGCACAGGGGTTCATCAATGCGGCGATACCCGTCCCGCACGGCTCCCTTCACTACCCCGAGACCTGTGCCGGCGGGCTGTGGGCGCGCCCCAGGGACCTGATGACCCTGCTCGTCGACATCGCGGGCCACCTGCGCGGCGACGGAGGCGGCGGCGCGGTGGGCGCCCGGATCCGCGGCGAGCTGCTCTCCCGCCGTCTCCATCCGAAGATGGCGATGTCCGCCCTGGTCGACGAGGACAGGGAAGGAAGAACGTACTACCACCACCAAGGGGCCGCCGCCGGATTCACCACCGAATTCGCCGGATACCCCGAGGAGGACGTGCACGTCGTCGCCATGGCCTCGGCCGCGGTCACTCCGCCGGAGCTGCGCAAGGTGGTCAGGCAGGCTCTCGCCGCCTCGTCGGTGGGCACCCCGGTGGCATCCACGCAGAGTCTGCTTCCCGCGGACAGCGCGACGTCGGCGGACGACCACGGCGAGGTCACCGGCAACTACGCCGGTGACTCCCTGACGGCCGAGGTGACGGCGGACGCCGCCACGGTGCGCACGCAGAACGGGTTCGCGCTCGAACTGCGAAGGACGGCCGCCCGTGTCTACGCGGTGCCCGGAGAGCAGTACCCCCGATTGGTGATCGACGGAGACCGGATGCGGTTCAGCGACGGAGCCCGCCTGTACAGGCTCGGTCGCTCCTCGACATCCAGATCATAGGAAAGACCGGTGACTTCGGTGCCAGAACTCCTTGTGCTGACCAGAATCCAGGGCGGCTGGGACCTCTTCATGACCAGGACCAACTACGTCGAAGCGGCACGGACGTTGAGGAGGAACCCGGAACAGCTCGCGGAGCTCTGGGACGAACGCCGCCGTGCGGTGGAGGCGCACTCGCTCTCCGACGAGATGCGGGGGCTGTACGAGGCCCAGATCGAGCGGAGCCGTGCCGCCATGGCGCGACTCGCTCCCCCTCTGCTGCAGAGGTTCGAGGGCAACGCCGTGCCGCTGATCGAGCATGCCTGGCTGCGGAGCCTTCCCCTGCGGGGCAGCGCGGTCGAGGCGGCCCGGGCGGTGTTGGAGGAGCTTTCGCTCCCGGCCGAGGAAGCGCTGTCGACGGTCACCAGCCCTCCCGGCGGCGGGCCGTCCGCCCGAGTCGCCAGGACGACCACCGGCTATCGCATCCTGGCCACGGACGACGGCACCACCTCGTCCCTCGCCGCGCTCCTCCACGAGCTGGGGCACTACCTCTACGAGACCGACCCGGGGCCGGGCCCGATCGAAGGCCTGGTGCACTACGTCGAGTCCGAAACCGCCGGACTGGCTCTCGGGCGGGTGGGGTTCGACAGGTACCTCGCCGGACTCCCCGAGCCCGGCGAGCTGCGACGGCTCTGGGCCTCCTACTGCGACACCGAGGCATGGCTGAACCACTTCTACTTCCTGACGGAGGCCTCCGAGCTGGGCCTCTGCGAGCCGCCTGCGAGCACCGTGGACATGCTCTACCTCCGGGACAGCTACAGCTCCTCGGTCGGATACCAGTTCGTGTACGCCGTGGCATCGAGCCTCATGGCCGACGACCCCGCTCTCCTCGTCGCCCAGCTCGCCCCCGCGAACGGCCCCGGCTTGACCGGTGAGCGGTTCTCGCTGCCGCCCTATCTGGAATTCGACCCCGCACACCGCCGTACAGGAGAGGAGACGACCTCCACATGCTGACCGATCACGTGCGACACGACCCCCAGGACGAGGTCGCGGCGCGCTTCTACAGCAAGATCGACCGGAGCCGGGCCGTCCAGCAGACCGGCGAAGGGCCCTGGCTCGTCCTCGGTCACCCGGAGGCCGTACAGCTTCTGCGGGACCGCACCGTGAGCAGCATGACCAGGAACCCGGGCCTGGGCGTCTGGGACCAGGTCTCCTCGCGTTTCTTCATGTTCAAGGACGGCCGGCAGCACCTGCGCCTGCGACGCATGGTCGGCGACTGCTTCACCCCCGCCCGGCTGGCGGAGCTGAAGTCCGTCATCCACCAGGCGACCTGTGAGCGCCTGGACCGGCTGAGCGAGCTCGCCGAGGCCGGGGAACGGCAGACCGACATCATGACGACGGTGGCCTACCCGGTCGCGGCGGACGCCATCTGCCATCTGCTGGGTGTGTCCCCGGTCGAGGGTGCCTTCCTCGGTGAATGGGCCGTCTCGCTGTCCCGGCACACCACGGACGAGCAGTTCAATCGCAGCGCCGAACAGATCCTCGCCTTCTTCCGGGAACAGCTGACCGCCTACCGCGAGACCCCCCGGATGTCCGGGCTGCTGCCGATCATGGCGGAGCGCGCCCATGCCGCGGGCATGGAGGACGACGAGCTCCTCGCCACGTGCATCCTGCTGGTCGTCGCGGGCTTCGAGACGAGCGCGAACTTCTTCGGGAACATGCTGCTGTCGCTGCTGTGGCGACGCGAACGGTTCGAGCGGCTGCTGGCCGACGAGGCCCTGGTCGCGCCCGCGATCGAAGAGCTGCTGCGGCTGCACACCCCGGCGCACGTGGTGATGCGCAGAACGACCGAAGCCACGGTCGTGGGAGACACGGTCATACCGGCCGACGCCCAGGTCGCCGTACTCCTGGGGCTGTGCAACCGGGATCCGCGGGTCTTCGACGATCCGGACGCCTACCGGCTCGACCGCGCCTCCAACCCCCATCTCAGCTTCTCCCAGGGCCCGCACTACTGCGTGGGCGCGTCACTGGCCCGAGTCGAGCTGGAAGCGATGCTGCGCGCGGTGCTCGACCGTCTCCCCCTGCTGTCCCTCCTCGCGGAGCAGCCCCTGCGCTGGTCCGGCCGCTTCCTGGGCAGGGGCCTCGACCAGCTGCGGGTCCTCGCGTCATGAGTGCGCAGACCGATGCCGTCGTCGGGAACCCGCCTGCGGTGGAGCCCGCCCTGGCGTGGGGACCCCTGCGCCTGGGTCTGGGCGGCAACCGCCTGGCCGGACCCGACTCCTTCGGCCCGCCGCGGGACGAGACCGAGAGCCGCAGGGTCGTCGGACTCGCCTGTGACAGCGGGGTGGCCCTCATCGACACCGCCGACTGCTACGGCCCCTACTGGTCCGAACGCATCATCGGCGACGTGCTGAGCCGGCGTGACACCCGGCCGATCGTGGCCACCAAGGTCGGTGTGGTGCGCGACGCGTCCGGCGGCTGGGCGGTCGAGGCAGACCCGCAGAGCCTGACCCGGGCCGCCGAAGGCAGCCTGCGCAGGCTGAAGCTCGAAGCGGTCGACGTGCTGCAGCTGCATCACCCCTCCACCAGGATTCCCCTGGAGGACCAGGTCGGTGCCTTGCAGGACATACGGCGCCGAGGCCTGGCCCGTCATGTCGGACTGTGCAACGTGACGCTCGAGCAGCTTCGGCGTGCCGAGCGCGAGGGGCCGATCGTCAGCGTGCAGAACCACCTGCACGCCCGGCGCATCACGCCGGACGACCTGCGCCTCGTGGCGTACTGCAAGGACCGGGGGATCACCGTGATGGCCTACCAGCCGTTCGCCGAGGGTGCCCTGCTGACCGAGCCGGGGGTGGTCCGAGCCGCCGAGCGGAAGGGCGTCCCCGCCGCCCAGGTGGCGCTCGGTGTGCTGCTCGACCTCGGGGAGCACGTGCTGCCGATTCCCGGCGCGGGGTCGGCCCGCCACATGCGGGCCAACGTCGACGCCGTCGTGAACCACCTCGGCCTGGCCGATCGCGTCTCCCGTCCGACACCGACCGATGCGGAGCACCTGTGATGCGACTGCCCGAACGCCCGGGGCCGCGGCCGGTCACCAGTGCCACCGTGCCGCACCAGCAGCTCACCCAGAACTCCCCGTACCACGTACAGCGACGGCTCCTGCACCGGTGCGGGGAGCTCGCCGGAGTCGAGGTGTCCGCCACCAGGGTGTCCGTCCCGGGCGCCGTCGGCCTCCAGCTCACGACGGCAGGGGAAGACGGCCGAACGCTCGAGTTCGCGCATGCCCACCCTTCGTACGACGGCTCGTGGCACGTCTGTCTGCCCGCGGACGAGGCGGCCTCGGTCGTCGAGGCCGGGTGGGGTGAGTACCACCCGCTCGCCGGTGACCGGCTTCCCCGGGGCACCGTCCTGCTGTTCGCACCGCGGGACGGCGAAGAATCCGAGGTCTGCTTCGGCGTCCTGAAGAGCGCGCACGACTTCGCTTCCCGCACGCTTGGAGGGTCCGATGACTGACGGCGGCTTCGGTTCCGTGTGCGTGCTGGGCGCCGGCCGTTTCGGCACGGCTCTCGCCCTGCGGCTGATGGACCACGGGGTCGGTACCCGGGTCGCGACCCGCCGTGCCGATGCCGGGACGCCCGGCCGCCTGGGCCCCCTGCTGGAACGGCGGGCTGTGCGGCCGACGCTCGAAGCGCTCGACGGAGCGGACCTCGTGATCCTCGCGCTTCCCTTCCCCGCCGCGGTGAACCTGGCGGAGAGGTTCCCCGGGTTCGCCGAGGGCCGGATCGTCGTCGACGCGACGAACCCGCTGACCGAAGAGGGCGATGGCATCGTCCTGCCTCCTGACACCAGCGGAGCCGTCGAGATCGCGCGGCGCATCCCGTACGCGCCGCTGGTCAAGGCCTTCAGCACCTGCACGACGGAGGACCTCACCTCGCGCGGCACGGAGGCGGTCAACCTGGTGGCGGGAGACGACGAGCGGGCGAAGCGGACCGTCATGCGCCTGTCCCGGCACATCGGTCTCGCCGCTCTCGACGCCGGTGTACTGGCCCACTGCGGTGTCCTGGAGGGCATGGCACTGCTGCGCGAGGAGATCCGCCGTCGCAACCCGGACGCCGCGGCCTCCCACCGCTTGACGCACGCTCTGCCCGACTCCGGGACGAGGGTGGAATCGCCATGGTGAACTGGGGATTCATCGGCGCCGGCCATGTCGCCCGGGTCGCCATGGCACCGGCTGTGCACAGGTCCCGGCTGAGTACCCTGCGGATCGCGGCAGCCCGGGAGCTGCGGAGGGCCGAGGCCCTCGCACCCCGGAAGCAGACCACCGACTACGAGGACGTGCTGGCGGACGACGCCGTGGACGTCGTGTACATCAGCCTGAGCAACGAGAGCCATCTGCGGTGGTGCGTCAAGGCGCTCGAGGCGGGAAAACACGTGCTGTGCGAGAAGCCGCTCGGTCTGTCGACCGCGGAGGTGGACCGGATCGCAGAAGCCGCCGACCGCGCGGGCCGTATCGTCTCGGAGGCCATGTGGTACCGGTGGCACCCGCGGATGCGTGCCGCGGAACGGATCGCCCGGTCCTTCGGCCACGGAGCGCATGTCGACGCGACGTTCGCCGTGCACCGGACGGATCACGGCAACTACCGGTGGGACCCGGCGCGGGGCGGCGGCGTGCTCTACGACCTGGGGGGCTACGTGCTGAGCGCGGTGCTGGCCGTGAACGGCTGGCAGGCGCCCCGGGTCGTGTCGAGCACCATGGACACCGGCCCGAGCGGCGTCGACACCAGCACCACGGCGTCACTGGCATGGGACAACGGCGCGACGGCCACGATCCACGTGTCGTTCACGGCGGAACAGCCGCGTGAGGTCCTCGACCTGCGCGGAGACGGAGAGCGGCTCTCGCTGCCCGACTGGCCGTTCACCGCGATGGCGCAGGACACCGTGCACCTGGTCCACCGCGACGCATCCGGCCGGAAGACGGTGACGACGTACTCCGACATCGGTTCCTACGGGCTGATGGTGGACGACTTCAGCCGCGTGGTGAGCGGCGAGCGCGGCTGGGTCATGCCGCTCACCGAGTCCCGCGCGGTCGCCGCGCTGTCCGAAGCCGTGGCCCACGAAGCCTCATCCAAGGAGAACTGACCATGGCCCCCACACACAGCAGGCGGTCCTTCCGGGGTCTGTGGGCAGCCACCGCCACGTCGAACCTCTCGGACGGAATCAGCCTCGCCGCAGCGCCCCTGCTCGCGGCCACCGTGACCCACGACCCGGCGCTCATCGCCGGCATCACCGTGGCGCAGCGGGCCCCCTGGCTGGTCCTGGCCTTCCTGTCCGGCGCCCTCGCGGACCGGCTGGACAGAAAGCGCGTCGCGCAGGCGGCGAACTGGATCCGCACCGCGGGATTCGTGGCGCTCTCGCTGGCGGTCCTCGGTGACGCCGTCTCCATGCCGCTGCTCTACGTGGTCTTCTTCGCCATCGGGACGGCCGAGACGCTCTACGACAGTTCGTCGTCCGCGTGGCTGCCGACCCTGGTCGCCCCGGACGACCTGGGCCGGGCCAACGGGCGCCTGCAGACCACGTTCGTCATCTGCAACGAGTTCGTCGGGCCACCGCTGGGCGGACTCCTCTTCGCCTCCGCGGCCGTGGCCCCGTTCGTGCTCGGAGCCGCCGGCTACGTGGCCGCCGTCGGCCTGCTGGCGCTGATCCCCACGGCGGTCCGGCACCGGCAGAAGCCGTCCGCGGAACCTCTGACGGCGAAGACCATCGCGGCGGACATCGCCGTCGGCGCGCGATGGTACTGGTCCTCGCCCACCCTGCGGTCGATGAGCGTCGTCGCGGCGATGGGCAACGCCGTCAACGCCGCCACGTACGGCATCCTCGTGCTGCTCGCCACGGACGTGCTGGGTGTCACCTCGGGCTGGTACGGCGTCCTGCTCGCGGCCGGTGCCGTCGGCGCGGTCATCGGTGGCCTGGTGGCCGGCAAGGTCGGCGAGTGGATGCCGATCGGCACGCTGATCCTGGTGACGAACCTGGTGTCCGCGGGATCCACCGTCGGCATGGGGCTGGCGATCAGCCCGGAGGCCACCGTCGCCTTCATGGCGCTGGACGGCTTCGCCGTCCTGATCCAGAGCATCCACGTCGTCACCCTGCGGCAGCAGATCGTGCCGAACGAGCTGATGGGCCGCGTCACCTCGGTCTTCCGGTCCGTCGCGATCGGCGCCTTCACCGTCGGCGGCATCGCCGGCGGCCTGGTGGCGAAGTTCTTCGGAATCCCTGCCGCCTTCTACGCCGGCGGTGTCGCCATGGCGGCCACCGCCTTCGCGGTCCTGCCCGTGCTGAACAACAAGCGCCTCGCCCAGGTGAGGACAGAGGCGGTCGCTCATTCACTGAAGGAGGAAGAAAATGAAACAGTTCACTCTCGATGATCTGGTGGGCGTCCTGCGGGAATGCGCCGACCCGGACGGCTGGGCCGAAATCGAGCTGGGCGGAGACATAGCGGACGAGAGTTTCGAGGACCTCGGTTACGACTCGCTGTCCCTTTTCAACACGCTGACGCAGATCGAGAACGAATGGGGAGTCGAGCTCTCCTTCGACATCGTCTACAAGGCCGCGACCCCCGGCACCCTGGTGAAGGTCGTCAACGAAGCGCTTCCGAAAAGCGCGTAAGAGGGGGCAGGGACATGTGCGGAATCGCCGGGTGGGTGGACTTCGGGCACGACGTGTCGGCGCGGCACGACGAGATCCGGGGCATGACCGACACGCTGGCCTGCCGCGGCCCGGACGCGGAGGGGATGTGGACGGACCGCCACGTCGCCCTGGGGCATCGCCGGCTCGCCGTCATCGACCTCGACGGCGGCCGGCAGCCGATGACGGACGAGCACGCCGGCCGTGAGCGCGTGACGCTCACGTTCTGCGGAGAGGTCTACAACTTCTCCGAGCTGCGTACCGAGCTGATCGGCCACGGTCACACGTTTCGCACGCGCAGCGACACCGAAGTGGTGCTCCACGCCTATCTCCAATGGGGTCCTTCCTTTGCCGAACGCCTGAACGGGATGTTCGCGCTGGCGATCTGGGACGGCCGGAACGAGGAACTGACCCTCGTACGCGACCGCATGGGCGTCAAGCCCCTGTATTACTTCCCCACCCGGGACGGTGTGCTCTTCGGGTCCGAACCGAAAGCCGTTCTTGCCCACCCGACCGTGTCCGCCCGCGTGAACGCCGATGGACTGCGCGAAGTCCTCGACATGGTGAAGACACCGGAGGCGGCCGTCTACTCCGGCATGTACGAGGTCCGTCCCGGGCACCTCGTGCGGGTGAGCCGAAAGGGGCTGACCAGGCATCGCTACTGGGCGCTGGAAGCCCGCGAGCACACCGACGACCTCGGCACGACCATCCGGACGGTCCGGGAGCTCCTGGAAGACACCGTCCAGCGCCAGATGGTGGCGGACGTCCCCCTGTCCTCCCTGCTCTCCGGCGGCCTGGACTCCTCCGCCATCACGGCTCTGGCAGCCCGGACGCTGGAGTCGGGCCGGCTGCGGTCCTTCTCCGTCGACTTCTCCGAGGCCGCCGCCCGGTTCCAGCCCGACGCGGTCCGTGGGGCGGCCGATGCCCCCTACGCGCGCGAGCTGGCCCGGCACGTCGACGCCGAGCACACCGAAATCGTCCTGGACAGCGCCGAGCTGCTCAGCCCCGCCGTGCGCGCGGCCGTCCTGAGGGCCACGGACCTGCCGCCGGCCTACTGGGGTGACATGTGGCCGTCGCTCTACCTGTTGTTCAAGGCGGTGAAGCAGCACACCACGGTGGCCCTGTCAGGGGAGTCGGCGGACGAACTCTTCGGCGGATACCGGTGGTTCCACAATCCGGGCGCGGTCCGGGCGGACACGTTCCCCTGGCTCACCTCGGGATCGGCTCGCTACTTCGGCGGGCTCCGGCTGCTCGACCAGGGACTGGTGGAGAAGCTCGACATTCCCGGATACCGCCGGGACCGCTACCACGAGGCCCTCGGCGAAGTGCCCGTGCTTCCCGGCGAGGCGCCCGAGGAACGCCGGATGAGGGAGATGAGCCATCTCAACCTCACGCGCTTCGTCCAGACGCTGCTGGACCGCAAGGACAGGATGAGCATGGCGGTCGGACTGGAGGTCCGGGTCCCCTTCTGTGACCACCGACTGGTGGAGTACGTGTTCAACACCCCTTGGGCGATGAAGGCGTTCGACGGCCGGGAGAAGAGCCTGCTCCGCGCAGCCACGGCCGATCTGCTGCCCGCGTCCGTCCTGGAACGCGTCAAGACCCCGTACCCGACCACCCAGGATCCGGCGTACGAGAGCGGTCTGCGTGCCGAGATGGCCGAGATCCTCCGCGACAGCAACGCCCCTGTCCGGGCCCTGCTCGACGTGGAGAAGGTGCGGGCGGCCCTGGACCGACCGCAGGGAACGACCAGCAGGGCCTACGACCGGGGCAGTCTCGAGATGGCGATCTGGCTGAACAGGTGGCTCGGCTCCTACGACGTCACTCTGGATCTGTGACGTCGGACTCGCCGAGGAGGTCCGAGGTGGCCAGCAGATAGCCGAGCTGCGCCCGGTTCGTGCTTCCCAGCTGCTCGGCGATCTTCGCGATGTGCGACCGGCAGGTCCGGACGCTCATGCCCAGGCGCCGGGCGATGGCCTCGTCGACGTGACCGGAGATCAGCAGCTGGCAGATGGTCCGGCGGATACTCGGGATCACGCTGGGCTCCTCCCGGCTCCGACTGCTGGGAGTGAGAGGGGTCGCGCGCTGCCAGGCGCGCTCGTAGACGTCCACGAGAAAGGCGATGAGTGCCTGGTTGCGGACTTCGAGAGCGCTCTGCCGGTCGCTGCGGGCCGGGATGAACGCCACTTCACGGTCGAAGATGATCAGCCGCTCGAAGAGCTCGTCCAGCGTGCGGACCTGGGCCTGGTCGCCGGCGTCGGCGATCTTGTGGATGTAGTCCATGGTCGCCGGGTTGTAGCGCACGGTGTGCTGGTACAGCGTCCGCAGCCGGACCCCGCGGGCGAGCAGGTCCCGGCTCCGCTGCAGAGCCTCGGAGAGGACCGTCGAGGAGCGACTGCCGCCCGGCTGGGCCGTGAGCAGCTCGGTGGTGCACCTCTTGGTGGCGTCGTCGATGGCGGCGTTGATGGCCGGCAGGCCCTGGAGCATCACCAGGTCCGTGGTGGGGCGCTGCTGGGCGTTGTAGAGGGCCTCGATCGGGTCCAGGGCCTGCTGCAGTCCCTGAGCGACCGCCTGGCGCTGCTGGATCTCCTCCTCGATGGGACGCACGAGCATGGCGAGGGCGGTGGACGGGCGGATGGGCGTCAGCGACCGGTCACTGCCGGGGACGGGCTGGAGAAGCTGCAGCCGCAGGAGACAGGCGGGTGCGGAAGACTGATCGGCGTGGCCGGTACGGACCGCGTTCGCGTAGTACTCGACGCCACGCTCGCAGAGCGCGTCGCCGGTATGGCAGCCTGCGCCCGATTCGCACGCTTCGGTCATGTTCAGCCTCCTGCAATGTCACATCATGAGCACCTTCAACTCTTGTACGGCCGAAGCTGCCCGGGAGAAGCTCTCATCGATCGCGGGTAAGGCACCCGCGAATGAGGGGGAAATGATGAAGCTTCGCCACAAGGTTACCGGGCTGACAATCGCGCTCATTGCTTTGGTTGCGGCCCTCGCCCCGACCGGAACCGCCGATTCCGATTTGACGGCCACGCAAACTCCCGTCGCCGCCAGTTTCTCCAACGCCGCCGACCCCGGGTGGGATTAGTCACTCCGCCGGAGGGCGCCGCGGACCGGACGCGGCAATCAACGAACCGGAAAACCATGCGACACCTGCCGCCACCGTACGAACCGCCGCAAAGCCCTGGTGACCTCACACGTCGCCTCGAAGCACTCCTCGCGGCGGACGTGCCGGCCGTCTGCCCCGTATACGTCGGTCTCACCGCCCCGGTGCCCTGCTCACCGAAGCACGCGATGGCGACCTACGCCATTGCCGAGCATTTGGCACGGCGCGATGTCGAGGCGCTTCCCGCATTCAGCGGGATTCCGCCCCGTCGACTGCGCGTCCTCACCGCGGCCAGTTGGGGTCGCGCGGACGCGGTGGGGTCGGAGATCGACCATCTTCCGGCGGATCTGACGACCGAACTCTGGTGGCGGATAACCCAACTCTGCGCGCATTCCGAGGAATTGACACCTCTTGAACGCGACACGGCCGGTACGTTGATGCTGCGCCTGGGCTACCCCGAGCAGGCGGCACGGCTGCTGGGAATCACCGACGTACGGGCGGGCATGCCGGCCTTCCCTCCGGACGTCCGGCCGGAGCACGTGCTCGCCCGGGCGGTCGTCTCCATGCAGTTGCATCCCAGGCCGGCTCTCGTGGTGACACAGGCCCTTCGAGCGGTGGCGGATCCCCGCCTGTCCGTGCTGACCCGCCTGACACTGGCGGGCTTCGCGATGCCGCTCGAAGCGAGCCGCGAGGCCGGATCCGAGGCGCTGTACCAGACCGTACGTCTGGCCGAACAAGCGCTGACGCGACTGGTCGACGTGGACCCGGAGCACCGGTGGGTCGAGCGGAAGGCCCTCCAGTCGCTCTCCGACGCCGCCGTCCTGAGAGGGGAACCCGAAGCCGCGTCCGCCTACCTGGACCGGGCCGCGTGGGGGCTCATGGGCATGCGACCCCACGGCGGCCTGCACCAACTGGCATGGGACGAAGAGGTACTGGCCTTCCTCGAGTCCCAGGGGCGAGCCTGCCGAAGCAAGGGCGACGCCGAGGGCGCGGTGGCCGCCACCTCCCGCATGCCGGGCATCGATCCGTACGACGCGCATGCCTGGGCCGCCCACGGCCACACGCTCCTGGCCTCCGGCCGCCTGGACGAGTCGCTGCGCGCCTACGAGGAGATGCTCTGTCTGGGAGGGCATCCGGTGGCCGCGGCCGCGTTCCACCTCGGCTGGATCCACGAGAGCCGCGGCGAGAGACGGCGCGCCCAGGACTCGTACGCGTACTCGTACTCGATCGACCCCACGGTTCCCGCCGTCAAGGAGAGGCTTTCTGCCTTTCGCTGACGCCCGAAGAGGCGCACCCGCGGACGGCTCCGGTCGAGACCGGCCGGGACCACCACGCCCCACCGAACACCAACCGAGGAGAACATCCGATGTTCGAGGCCCACCACCACGCACGCATGCTCGCCGACGCCACGCGGCTGACCGCGTTCCACGACGCCATGGCGGAGGTGATCGGCGACGGGGACCGGGTCCTCGACGCCGGAGCGGGTACGGGAATCCTCGCGGCCATGGCCTCGCAGCTGACCGCCGGGACGGTCGTCGCGGTCGAGTACCTCCAGGACACCGCTTCCTTCGCGCAGCAGGCCCTGCGGGACTCGCACCTCGACCGCGTGGAAGTGGTCCAGGGCAACGCGGTCCAGGTCGACATCGGCACGCCTCCCGACGTCGTCGTCTCGGAGACGATCGGTTCCCTCGGACCCGAGGAGAACATCGTGGGCCTGACCCGTGCGCTGCGGCAGCGCTACCCCGACATCCGGGCCTTCATCCCCTCACGGCTGCGTGTGCTGGCCGAGCCGGTCGTCTCGCCGGAGGCGGACGCCCTTCGCGCGAGTGTCATGGGAGCGTTCACGCGGGAACAGCCGGGCGGGCTGTCGTTCGCGACCGTGCTGCCGGCGGCGGAGCATGCCCTGGGCGGCCAGATCATCACCGCGCGACTGACCGAAGCGACCTCGGCGGGACCCGCCCAGCCACTGGTCGAATACGACCTGGGCACCACACCGGACGCCGACTTCAACCGGACGCTGTCCCTGGGCGACTCCCCGGCCAACGCCGTGCACCTCTACTTCGAGGCACCCCTGTCCCCGGGCGTGACCCTCAGCAGCCACCGCACCGCGGCGTTCACGCACTGGGGCCACTCGTACCTCGTCCGCCCACCGCACGCCTCCACGGTCACGATCACCTACCGCAACGCCGACCGCCGCTTCACCTGCCACTGGGACCACAACTGAGGGCGCCGGACCCCATGGCGACGGTCCCTGCCGCTGGACAACGACGAAGGCCCAGGTCGCTGACCTGGGCCTCCGCGGAAGAGCGGATGCCGGAAATCGAACCGGCGCTAGAGCTTGGGAATCACCGACGCCCATCCTGATCATGATGTCTGACCTGCGAAAACAGCCACTGAGGCAGTCCATCCCAGGGTGCGTTGCTACCGGTATCGACCGCTGTTCACCGCTCGGGACGGCACGGCTGGGGCACGGTCAGTTTCCTCGGAGGCGCGGCGCTCCCTGGCCGTGCACGGCGATCAATCGTCCGGTGGGCCTTCCGTTTCCTGGAGTCTTTCGGCGATGTCATCGGCCCACTCCTGAGCCCATCGGCGCAACTCCAGGGTCTGGTGCTCGCCGAGGCCGTACGCGGCGAACTCGATGTCATCGATCCAGTCCGCGCCGGCGAGCCGGGCCTGGAGTTCGGAGAGGTCGAAGGCGTCGCGGGCGTGGCGGCGGCCGAGTTCTTCGAGCTCGGCGTGACTCCATCGCCATCGCCCGGTGTTCGTGCGCCTGGACGGTGCGACGGTAGGACCGGGTCGACCGGACCGCCGCTGAGCTTCCCGTCCGACCGGGGAGGTGTCCCTCGTGTCGCCTTTTCCTGGACCTGATCCCGTCGCGATCGCCTGCTCTTCATCGGTCTCGTGCTGGTCGTGGCAGACCTCATCCACGTCGCCACGCGCACGCGTCCGCTCACCGCCGCCTCGTCCGGTGACGGATCCGAGTCCGTCGCACCCGCACGGAGCTGGCCGGCGCACGCCGTGGAGGGAGACGGATACGGATACGCCTCGTGGCCCGATGCCGAAGCCAGCGTCACGCGTGGGAGCTAGGCCGCCTCGCGTCGAGCCGCACTCGTGCCAGGGGCGGACGCTTGCGCATCCTCGTCGAGCGGGAAGGTTTCGACCTCCCCGAAGTCGGGCGCCTGGAAGGGATGTGTGGTGGGGCGCGGTGATGCAGCAGAGGTGCAGGGGGACGCCTCCGCTGGAGCGGAGTTGCGGTTTCATGAACGGATCTGGTGTGCCGTGACCGGGTGCGGCGGTCCTACAGCTTGCTCATCTTGGCGTACGGACTCACGATCCGCTCTTGCGTCGAGCCGAAATCCACGACCGCCGCGATCCCGTCCTCGATGCCGATGACCCGGCCGAGGCCGTGCACGTCGTGTGTGACCTGGTCGCCCACGGCGAACTGCTGGGGAGGCAGCGCGACCGGGGCCTTGAAGGGGCTGGTGGGCAGAAAGCGCTTCGGTGCACTTGGCTTCGTCATTGCTGCCAGTATGCGCCCACGCGTATCCGCTACGGCCGTTCACATCCGCAGCGCGCAGTAGCTGAGAAGGGTCTCGCCGAGCGGCCTCTGTTGTTGACGGCTGTTCACCGCCCCTCAGGGCACGGGAGCGGAGGGTGGGGCGCAGCAGGTGTCATCTCCGCATGCCCTGGGGCGGCAGGTAGATCATGCGTGCCCCGACGACGGGTCGGGGGTGGAGACGGGGCTGCCGGGAGGCGCCGCCGTCGGTCTCCCAGGCGTCCTCACCGGCCCCTGCCTCCCGCAGGAGACGACCGGTCTCGTGCTCCTCGGACATCAGGGTGCCGGTGGTGTGGACGTTGCCCGGGGCGGACGCGGCGGCCATCAGGCGCGCTGCGGAGGAGGGTTCGGTCTCCGGGGGAATCACGAGCAGGTCGCAGCGGCCGAGGCCGTACGAGAGCAGGATCAACGTGTCGGGGGCCTGGTCGGTGAACCAGCCCACGTGCACGGCGTAGCCGCCGACGGGGACCTTGCGCAGAGCGACAGGCCAGGGGGCCGGGTTCGCGGTGATGCGGGTGACGCGTCCGAAGCGGTCCCGCAAAGCCTCCACCAGGGGAAGCAGCTCGGTGGCGAGATCGCGTGAGTACGGCCACCAGGCGCCGTCCAGCAGGCCGGCCATGGCGGCGTTCGGGGTCAGGGCCAGGCGGGCCTGGCGCGTGGGAGCAGTGGTGCTGGTCATGAGACCGGGACCCGTCCCCGGGGCGCCTGCGGGCGCCCCGGCCTAGTGAGCGCCGGGAACGACGTCCGCGTGACAGCGGGTGTACGAAGTGCTCCCGGTACCTCCAACGTACTCCGCGCCGGAGCGGGACGCGCCGAGTCCGTCATCCGCGTCCGCGCCATTCGACGAGGACGAGGGTGGCGTCGTCGGTGGTGGCCCCGCCGCGGGCCCGTCTGAGCGTGTGGGACAGGTCGCGTGCCACGGCCCGTACGCCCCGGTCGGCCTGGTCCAGCCGGTGGACCCAGTCGATCAGCTGGTCCTCGCCGAACTCCTCCTGCCCGCTCTCGTGTTCCTCGATCAGGCCGTCGGTGAAGCAGAGGATCCGGTCCCCGGGTTCGAGCGCCACCTCACTGACCTGCGGCTGGTCTCCGCCGAAGCCGACGGGGAGGGTGGTGGGGCTGTCGAGGCGGCGTACGACGCGGTGCTCGCGGATCAGCATGGGGGCGGGGTGTCCGGCGTTGACCCACTGGAGGCGGCCGGTGCCGGTGTCGAGCCGCAGCATCTGGGCGGTGACGAAGTGGTCGGGGGCGAACTGCTCGGCGACGGCCCGGTCCATGAAGAGGTAGATCTCGGAGAGTTCGACGCTGGTGCGGCGGGCGTGCCGGTACGCGCCGATGGCGACCGTCGCCATGGTCGCCGCGTCCAGGCCGTGGCCCATGGCGTCGATCATGGCGAGGTGGAGGACGTCGCCGTTCAGGGCGTAGTCGAAGCTGTCTCCGGCCACGTCGTAGGCGGGTTCCAGGACTCCGGCGACCGCGACGCGGGGCATCGTCATGGCCAGCGGCGGAAGGAGCGACCACTGGATCTCGGCGGCGACGCTCATCGGTTCGCCGCGGCGGGTGCGGAAGAAGAGGTCGGTGTAGCCGTTCTTGGCCCGCATCGTGTCGGCGGCCAGGGCCGCGAGCCTGCGCAGGATGCGGCGGGCGTCGTCGTCGGCCGCGTCCAGCGTGACGGCCAGGACGCCGGCCTGGTCGCCGCCGTCCAGCAGCGGGACGTGGACCCGCACCCCGTCGGCCAGCGCCACCTCGACCGGGCGCGAGGTGAGGAAGCACCGGCCGGCCGCCGAACCGTCGATGGGCAGGGGATCGCCGTCCGCCAGTCCGTCCCCGGCCAGGGGGACCAGATTCTGCTGCCCGTAGTCTTGGAGCAGGATCCGCACCTCGCGGCCCCCGATTCGGGCGATCGCTTCGGCGAGGGCCGATCCGACCCGGTCGGGCGGCAACGCGTGGGCGTGGTCCAGGAGCCCGCCCAGCAGCATCTCCCCGAAGCTCTCCGAGCGGTCGGGGTCCCCGTCCTCGTGCGGTCCGACGGTCATCCGGGGGCCTCCAGGCGGGCGGCGGGGCAACGCCCTGGTCCGGTGCCGACGGGCCGATCCGCCGGCATCGCGATGCGGCTTCCAGGATGCTCCGCGGCAACCGGGGCCGCCACGTGCGCCCGACGGCTCCGGCCGCCTGGTCAGGGTTCCTGGGAGTGGGGCCCCGTGCCGCTCGGGGGCCTGCTGGTGGCCAGCCAGGACCGGGCCGGTTCGGCGGTGTGGGCGGTGTCGACGGTGAGGTGGAGGCGGGTGCCCCCGCCCGGGGTGGGATAGCTGCGCTGCTCGTCACCGGCGAAGCAGCGGCGCAGGACCTCGGCCACCATCCGGGCGGCGTCCGGGGTGGCGGCGACGATGCGGACTTCGGCGTACCCCGGCGGCGGCAGGGCTTCGGCTTCCGGCTCGTTGCGGTCCAAGGCGGCACCGTCCTCTCCCATCGAAGCTGGGTCGGTCAGGTCTCCGTACGTCCACGGTACGTCCGAAGGTCCGGCACCGATCGGTTCCCCGGCGGGGAGCGGCGCGTCCCCGGGGCCTCCCGGAGTACGGTGAAAGAACGGGGCCGTCGCCCCGCCTGCCGGCCCGGCGTCCGCCGTGGCACCGGTCGGGCGGCAGCGGCACCACCCGTGGACGGGCGGACCGATCATGACCGACGCAGGCTTCTCCCCCCACCACGTCCCCACGCCGCCGCGCCTCCTGCCGGACGAGGTCCACCGGGCCGTCGGACCGGGCACCGCGCTGCTCCGGCTGGAGACGACAGGGTCCCGGCAGAGCCTCCTCGACGGCGCGTGGTGGCCGCGCTCGCGCGACGTCGAGCGGGAGATCCCGCCGCTGATCACCGCCCTGACCGAGCACCTCGGGCCCATCACCCGGGTCGGTCTGGACGCCTCCGCCTGGAACGGCATCCCCACTCGCCTGACCGTCGACGACCGGGTCGTGCACCTCGACTCCTTCCCCGTCGGCGACGACACCGTCCTGATCACCCGTGGCGACAACGACCACTTCTCCCTCATGGTCGTCCCGCCCTCCACCACGCCCGACGCGGCCCGTACGGCTATGGCCCGCGCCGTCCACGCCGACAACGTCACCCAGGCCGCCGAGATCCTCCTCGCCGAACTCCCCCACCCCGCGGCCCCGTCGACCGGTACCGCTCTGGACAACGGAGAAGGCCCAGGTCGCTGACCTGGGCCTTCTCTCAAGAGCGGATGACGGGAATCGAACCCGCGCTATAAGCTTGGGAATCACCGATCTTTCGACAGCGCACAGGCCGCTGACCAGCGCTTACGGGCTCCAGAGCGAGCCCTGAGGCTCCCAGCGGCACCCGTCGTTGACCCTCGTTCCCCGCCCTGTCTGGCACGTGAATGGCACGACCGTTCTGAAGCCCTGCTACGTGCTGGCACCGGACTGCGGGCTATGCCGTGTTCATCTGCTCGTCTAGCTCGCGGAATCCAGCCAATACCCGGTCAACGGCATCCTTCTCCTTCTGGGGATCGGGTCGCACTTGCACCTTCGCACCCTTGTGGGCGGCATCTCCGCGCGCTGTGGCCCACGTGTCGACGCTGCTCAGCCATTCTGTATTGAGCGCATCCTGGTCAATGCCGATTGGCAGTAGCATGCGCAGAAGATTCTTTTCCTTGATGCCATGATTCTGATTTCGCACGTAGCGATGCAAATCGCTGCGAGCGCCTTCTACTCGCTCCTTGAGTGTCGGGAACTTCTTTCTCTTCGCTGCTGCCTCGCCCAGTGATTCCGGAATCGAGTGCGCGCTCTCTTTGTACGCTACGGCGGCCAGTAGAGTGATCGAAACCTCGCCCTGTGCCTGCCACCTGGACATGGCTTCGTCTATCAGGCCGATTACTCGATCCTCGATGAAGGACTCGAACTCTGCGTGAGCCAATACCCTGAACGCTCGTGTGTGCTCGTACGTGAGATCGTCGTAAAGGCCGGTTGGCTCGAACTGGGCAGGGAGGAAGCTGTGACGGAGCTCAGCAATTCTCTTTTCGAGTTCCTGGAAGCGCGGAGATGCCACGTATCCCCCCTTACGGCACGAGACGGTTATCGTGCAACTGGGGGATGGGAAGGTCGAGGCGCACGGCTTCACTGAGCGCCTCGCCCCAGTGTGAGAGTCGCCGGTAAGTGGCGACGGGAGTCTTGGTTGTGGTCTGAATGGACTCGACGAAGCGTTGATCTTTTTCGCACAGCCTCTTGAAGGCTGCCTCAACCCGTGGTGCTTCCGCTTCGGCTGCTTCTCGGACGGACGCGTCCGAGAAGTAGTACGTCATGACGTCGAATACGGCGCGATTGAAGCGCCCTTCGTACTTTCCGCTCGCCCATCGATAGAAGGCGTTCTCGCCAAAGATGGAGAAGGTAGTCTCGATCGCTCGGTTGCAGTCTTCGCCGACCTCGCGAATACGGGTCTCCTCTTTCGGCCACTGGGCGTTGAGGACATTGACGGTGTCATCCAGGAACTTCTTCAAGTTGCCCGTGTACTCGTCCAGAGTGAACCGGAAGCCGAAGTATCGAAGCAGTATTTCCACGTCCCGCATCCGGAAATCTGGCTTGTCGATGCGCAATGCAGCCCTCAGCCACTCGCTCTCTGACGAGAAATCGTCCAAGAAATCAGTGAATGCGCCAGGGTGGAGCGCCTGTCGCAGCTCCTGGGGGGACAGTTTGACGCTGCCTGTATTCAAGCGAAGGAAGACGAGGTTCAGGAAATCCTCGTTCGGCCAACGCCGTACGACTACTGTGCGAATCGTCTCATTGAGGAGGGAATTCAAGTCATCGACGTAGTCGTCATCCTTTTCCATCTTCTTTAGTGTGGCAAGCCTCAAATCGTGCCGTACCTCAAGTCCAGTGAGGGAGAACCCCTTGAAGCTCTCCTCCTCATCGGAAACTGCAAACGACGATCCGGCCGCGAACTGGCGCAACGCCAACAGCCGCTGCTTGCCGTCGAGGACGATGAACTTGCCGCGCCTGTTCTTGTCTTCAGCGAGGACAATCTGGGGGATTGGAAGCCCAAGGATGAGCGATTCGATGAATCGACTCTTTCGCGGCTTGTTCCAGGCGTCCCGCCGCTGGAAGCGAGGGTTGAGTTGAATGTTACCTCGTCGCAACTGGCTGAGGATCGTCTCTGCTGTCCAGTCGGTGTCGGTGACAACCGCGCGTGTCACTTCCTCTGAAGTGACTGCCTCCGTGGCGTCTTCATCTTCTCCGTCAGAGTCGTCCCACTCGGGCTCTTCGTAGTCGGCCACGTCGTTCAACCTCTCCACTGCGGGCACACGGAAGCGCGGCGGCACAGGCGACCGCCTTTCGTTATTCGTTGAAGATCCTAGGGTCGTGGTGCGTGGCCTGAGGCCACTTCCAGAACTCCGCTACGCGGAGCTGACTCTCGTTGACTCCGTCCGCCGATCGCTAACTTGCCTTATCACCTACCCCTAACTCCCATCCCGTCTGCCGTCGGCCCACACGCATGTGGAGCGGGCGCGGTGCCGGGCGTCCAGGTGGAGCGCGCCACTGTACGAACGACCTGGACGCCCGGTGCCGTGTCTGCTCGGCTTGTCCTGGGCCGACGGCAGACGGGATGGGAGTTCCCCACCGCCACACCCCACCGGCCGGCACCCGCGTACGGGCCCTCTCCATCCCGGAGCCGGAGCGCCCCCGCCGGAGGCATGTCGGTGAGGGAGATGGAACCGCGGCGCCAGTTGGGGGCTCGGCTCATGCCCTTGGGCCTATCCCACTCGCAGGGGCGGGCGTCGGCGCAGCGCGCGCGGAGCGGGCCGCAGGCAGGAGCGTCGCGCGGAGCGGAGCCGGGAAGCCCGCCCGGCGGAGCGGTAGCGCAGCCGGGTGCTTGATGAGGTAGAGAAACCTGTAACAGCTCGCCGCTAGAAGCGGGCGAAGGCCACCGTGGCATCGTCGTGCCCCTTGGAACGGGGCCAACGCGTCCGGTCTGGATCGCTGCGCTCGGCTTCGCGGATTCGGCCGATGAATACTGCTGGCCCGTAGTGCTCCAAGATGTCGAGGCACTCTGCCCAGTCGCCGAACCCGAAGGTGTCGACGTACCGGGTGGAACCGTCGGTGAGCAGTGCCGCTCGCTTCAGGCGGTTGATCGGCATGCTGCCGGTCAGTGCCTCGGCTGCGGCTTCCGGCTCGGCTGCTGCGACCCAGAATCCGCCCGACCGGTTGCGCAGTGCCCGCTCCTCCTCGACCAGCGCGGTGTGCACCGCTCGTTCCTCCGGTGACCCCGGCTCGGCCACACGCAAGGCGGCTCGCTTCTCGCTCGCCACCGCCTCCAGCCTCTGGTCGGAGACGACCACAGTCTCTCGCCCGTCATTGAGGACCACGGCGCCGTCTCCCAGCACCAGCCATTCGGCTCGCGCGTCGCGGATCCGCAGCATCGCGACCATGGCCGACGGCGAGAACGGGCTGTGCACCTCGCAGGTGTCCCGGTGGAGGTCCGCCGTTCGTTCGATAGCGGTCGCCAGGCAGTCCGGCAAGTCGCGTCGGCTTTCGGCGGCTTCGGCATGCAGTGAATTGCCCAGCCGCTGGACGTACCACTCCACGCCATGGATACACCCCGTGGGCAGCCCCTTTGGCATGCCAGCGCCGTCCAGCACCACGACGCACTCGGCGCTGCCGATGACGAAGTCCTCGTTGGGCCCGCCGGGTCTGGGGACGCTGGTCAAGGCGAGATCCACGTCAGCGCGCCTCGTGTAGAAGCGGCCCGCTGATTGCGCGGCTCTCGGTGATCGCCTTGGTCCCCGGCTCGTAGTTGCAGCCGATGACCATGGAGAACTCGGCCGTTCCGGCCTCCTGGTACAGGTCAGCCAGGCGCTCGGTGAGGAAGTGCGCGACTCCCAAGGAGCCGACCGCGTGCACACCGGCGATCAACAGGAACGTGCCCTGACCGTCGGGCCTCGGGAGCCGGCCCAGGTACGCGACATCCGACGGCGCGGGGCTGTCGGGGTGGTCGCTCGGGGAGGTGTACGTCTCGCCGCTGTCCCTCTCGATCAGCGCCCACCGACCGTCCGGCAGAGTCTCGAACGAGAGTCGGGGGTCGGCCTGGAGGGCGGCTGCGGTCACTGGGGAGGTCTTCGGACCGCACACCACGATGAGATCGTCGCGGTTCAGGTCAACCTCGCCCGTGGTCGGGATGTACCCCAGGTCCCCCTCGAGTTGGAGTTGATGCGCCAGCGCCAGGAGCTTCTGCCCTGTGGAACTGTCTTCGAGTGCCACGTACTCCCGCTCACCCGGGCGCATGGGTACGAGGACCTGAACGGCCCCGGTCCCGATGAACACGCGCTCCGGCGGCGGGCCGGCGTCTCGGAGTTGGGCGACGCGGGCGCGACTCACGCCCATCATCTTCGCCACGTCGGCCATTGAGTGCCCGTGGTCACGCAGCCACGCGATGCTCTCCTTGCGCATCCGCGAGGTCTCGACAACGGCGGCCTGCAGGTCCGTCATCAGTTCCACGGCGGCTTTCACGCGCAGCGCGTGATCTTGCATGGCGGCGACGCGCCGCACTTCCTCAATCACAGCGCACACCTCGCGGAACCGGTCGGGAATCTGACGTCATGGAACCCATGCTAAGGGGGGCTTGACACTCGCCACCAGTCGCGTGCATCTTGGGTGCTAAGCCCCCCTTAACGCAGCGGGGTCAAGACGCTCGGGCTGTTAAGCCCCCCTTACCGGGAGAGTGGACATGCCGTCCTTCAAGATCGACCTTTCGACCGCCATGGTGTTCGTCGCGACCGCGCCGGCGCCCAAGCTCGTGAGCAAGCAGACCGGAGAGCGTGCGATGGACCGGGAGACCGGTGCGGGCCTGTCCACGGTGGGCCTGCTGATCTCGGACGAGGGTGAGGGCAACCTCTACCAGGTGACCGTCCCGGAGACCGGCCTCCCGGAGAACCTGGCGCCGGGTACCCCGGTGTCGGTGATCGGGCTGAAGGCGCGGGACTGGGAGAACACGTTCAACGGCCAGACCCGGCACGGCATCTCGTTCCGCGCGGTCGCGGTCACGCCGCTGGGGGCCTGACCATGACGGACCTGTCGACGTTATGGGAGGTCGGCCTCCCGCTGGTCGGGGCCGGTGGGCTCGGGGTCGCGAATGTTCGCGCTCCCCGGGTGTACTGGTCGCTGGTCGGACTGCCGATCACGCAGGTGCGGTTCACGATGACCTACCGGTCCACGATGGACGTGTGCGGGCTGACGGTGCAGCCGTCCCGCCTGCGGGCGTTCATGGTCCGCACCGTCGCCCGTCGTAGTGACGTCCAGCCGGTGCCGCCGAAAGTCCGGCGAGTGCGGGGTTCCTCGACGGGGATGCGGGTCACGCTCCGCCTCCCCGCCGGCCTGGAACCCGCCGACGTGGTCGCGGCCTCCGAACGGCTGCGGCACGCCTGGGGCGTCCACTCCGTCAACGTGATCGAGACCAAGCCGGGCTTCGTCGAGTTGCGCATGACCGGCTACGACGTCCTGCGACGAGTGCGGATGCCTCGCCGGGTTCCTTCCGGCCTGCTGACGGTTCCGGTCGCGCTTCGGGAGGACGGGACCGCGTTCGTCCGCGACTACCTGAAGGTCCCGCACGCGCTGACGCTCGGCGCGAACCAGTCAGGCAAGTCCATGTATCAGCGCAACCTCGTCGCCGGGCTCGCCCGGCTCGATGTCGCCTTGGTCGGGATCGACTGCAAGCGCGGTGTCGAACAGCGCGGATACGCACCCCGCCTCTCCGCCCTCGCCATCACCCCCGAGGAAGCCTCCGGGCTGCTGGATGCCCTGGTGCGGGAGATGGAAGACCGCTTCGACCTGCTCAGCGAGCACGGCGCCGGCGACATCTGGGACCTGCCCGAAAAGATCCGGCCGGTGCCGGTCGTGCTCCTAGTCGATGAGGTCGCGGAGCTGTTCCTCGTCGCGACCAAAAAGGACGAAGAGCGCCGGGACCGGATGGTCACGCAGATGATCCGCCTCGGCCAGATGGCCCGTGCGGCCGGCATCTTCCTGGAGGTCTGCGGGCAGCGGTTCGGTTCGGACCTCGGCAAGGGAGCGACCACCCTGCGGGCTCAGCTCACTGGCCGTGTCGTGCACCGGGTCAACGACAAGCAGACCGCCGACATGGGCCTTGGCGACATCGCCCCGGACGCGGTGGTGGCCGTGACGACGATCCCGCCCGACCGGCCCGGTGTCGCGGTGGCCGGCGACTCCTCCGGCGGCTGGTCCCGCATCCGAACCCCCGAACTCAGCGCCGCCAAAGCCGCGGCGATCTGCGCCGAGTACGCGCACCTCACCCCGGACGTTCCGGCCCTCGCCCCGTACCGGCCCGTCATCACCGCTCCGCCCGAGTCCGCCCCGCCGGTGCCGCTCGTGCAGCCGACTCCGGCGACGGACTGACACACCCTCTTGCTCCTCGGTCGGCGTGACCGCCTCACGCCAGGTCCTACCCGACCCATGCCCGAAACCGAAGGGAACCGCCCGTGACCACCACGAACAAGCCCCCGGCCCCGCGCCGCCGCACCGCCAAGCCCGCGCCCGTCCCGCCGTCCTGCGGCACCTGCGCCGGCACCGGGGAGACCACGACCGCCGTGCGGGTCGGGCGTAAGCGCCGGCAGATCGACGCCACCCAGACCGCGCTGTGCCCGGACTGCTTCGGCACCGGCACCACCTGACAGGAAGGAGGCGGCCTGGTGCCCCGCACCCTCCGCTTCGACGCGGTACTCGTCCAGGCCGTCATTGCCGGCGCTCTGTCCTTCGCCCACCTGCACGACCTGGCTGCGGCGGCCGGACAGGACGGCTGGAAGGCGTGGGCCTACCCGGTGAGCGTCGACCTGCTGTTGGTCGCTGCCTGGCGCCGGATGCGGGCCGATTCCGGGAACCGTGACGCGTGGCTGTGGTTCGCCATCGCCCTCGTCGCATCCCTCGGCGCAAACGTCGCCACCGCCGGAATGCTCGACATGAACAACGTCCCGGCCTGGCTGCGCATCGTCGTCGCCGGATGGCCCGCCCTCGCCTTCCTCGGCGGCACCCTCCTCGCCCACGCACACACCCCGGCGCCCAAGCCCGAACCCGCGTCGGCACCCATGGAACATCACGACCCCGAACAGGTGGCGGACCTGACCGTCGAACGGGCCCCGGAACCGGCGCCCGAGCTCCCGCCGGCCGAACCCGTACGGGAGGAAGCCGAGCCGGAGCTTGCTCCCGTGGCGCCTGCCGTGTCGGTGCCGCCCGCGCTCCTCGACCACGCCCGAAAGATCGCGGACGCCCACCAGTCCCAGACCGGCACTCCGATCGACGCGGCCACCCTCCGCGCCCGCCTCGGTGTCCCGTCCGCGCTGGCCGACTCGATCGCCCTCCAACTCGCCTGAGCTGAAAGGAGAAAGACCGTGCGCCCGAACCGCTTCTACAACCTCGCCCGCTTCGGCCCCGTCCGCGTCGGCAGCCACCACGACGGCCGTGGCCGCACCAAGCACACCGCCGTGTGCACCGCCCCCGGCTGCGACTACTCCGCCGACTACTTCACCCGCGCCGGCGCCGAACTCGCCGCCCGTACCCACCGCTGCAAGGCCTGAGAGGAGCAAGTCCCGTGTTCAAGCCCAAGTACCCCACCCCGGACACCTACACCCCGGCCCAGCCCACCGTCCTCGACCAGTCGACGGCCCTCGCCCCGACCGCCCCGGCCGCGGCCCCGGTTCCGGCTCCCGTGCCGGTCGCCCCGGCTCGCCCGGCGGTCCAGCTCACCCCCGGCAGCGCGCTCGCCTTCGCCGCCGGCGGCGGTGTCGTGGTCCTGGTCGTCGGCACCGTCCTCGTCTCCATGCTCCTGGCGGTCGCCATCACCGGCGTGTCCGTCGCCGTCGTCGCGGTCGTCCTGCGCCTGCTCATCCGCGACATGCAGAAGGGCCGGTGACCACCATGGACACCTACACGCTCGCCGCAGCTGGGTTACCGGCCCTCGGCTGGGCCCTGCACGGCAGCATGCTCCTGCGCCGCCTTGGTGTCGCCCGCCGCGACCCGCTGACCGGCCTGCACACCCGGGCCGGATTCACCGCCCGCGCCGAGCACCTTCTGACCCGCAACGCCAACGCGCTCGTGGTCCTGGTCGACCTGGACGACTTCAAGGCCATCAACGACACCCACGGCCACGCGGCCGGTGACGCCGTTCTCACCGCGACCGCCAGCCGTCTGGCGTTCTGGTGCGGTCGCCACGGCATCGCCGCCCGCCTCGGCGGAGACGAGTTCGCTGCCATCGTCACCGACCCCGCCGACACCGCCGGCCTGTCGGCCCTGCGCGCCGCCCTCGACCGGCCGGTCCCCTACCGCGGGCACACGCTGCCGGTCTCGGCCTCGGTCGGTCACTGCCACCGCGCGCACCTGCCGGTCCCGATCCTCACCGACGCTCTGTCCGCCGCCGACATGGCGATGTACGCGGCCAAGGGCCACGGCAGGCGCAACACCCGCTAAGCGGCCCCCGGGACGGCCTCGGTCGCCAAACTTCCGCCGCCCCGGGCGCCTGAACCCCATTCCCGATCCAACGGACCCGAAAGGGAGACCTCATCATGCCCGAGAACACCCAGGCCCCGCGCGTCTGCCGCGACTGCGACGGCTTCGCCACCGCCACCATCACCACCGGCCTGCGCGCCACCGACGGCACCCGCGACACCGTCCGCGTCCACTGCCGCACCTGCCGGGGCCTCGGACACAACACCCCGGCCGCCCTCGTCCGCGCCGGGAGGTGACCGTCGTGGCCCTCCTCGACTGGCGCTCGCCCGAGCACTTCGACCACTCCGGCGACAAGCCCTGCGTGCTCTGCACCAAGCCCACCCCGCTGCGCTCCGACCGAGGCAAGCCCGTCCACAAGGTCTGCGCCGAGCAGTGGATCGACAGCCACACCCCGAAGGAGAAGAAGGCGTGACGACCTCCGCCACCCTGGCGGCGGGCCTGGACCCGGCCACCCTGAGCGATCTGCTCCGGGTGGCCGGGTCCCCCGGATTCGACCGCCTAACCGAACAGATCCGCCGCACCGGCGGCTGCGCCGCCCCCATCCGGCTCTCCGGCGGCTCCAAGCTCCTCGACCCCGCCACCAAGACCGTGCTCCACGCGTACACCACCGACAACGAGCCGGGTGGGGTCCTGCGGGTCGCCTGCGGCAACCGCCGGGCCTCCCGCTGCCCGTCCTGCGCCTGGACCTACGCCGGCGACACCTACCACCTGATCCGCGCCGGACTCATCGGCGCCCCGGACAAGGGCACCCCCGAGACGATCCGCGACCACCCGCGTGTCTTCGCCACCCTCACCGCCCCGTCCTTCGGCCCCGTCCACAACCGCCCTGGCACCCGTCCCTGCCGCTGCGGTACCCAGCACGCCGAGGATGCCCCGGAGCTGGGCACGCCGCTCGACCCGGCCACGTACGACTACGCCAGTGCGGTGCTATGGAACAACCACGCCTCCGAGCTGTGGCGGTACTTCACGATCTACCTCCGCCGCGAGATCGCCGCCCGTGCCGGCCTCACCCAGAAAGCCGCCCGCGAACAGTCCCGCGTCTCTTTCGGCAAGGTCGCCGAGTACCAGAAGCGCGGTGCCGTCCACTTCCACGCGGTGATCCGCTTCGACGGATCGGACGGCCCCGACACTCCGCCTCCGGTCTGGGCCACCCTCGAGCTGCTGACTGACGCCATCCGGGCTGCTGCCGGCCGCGTCCGCGTCGTCGTCCCGGCCGCGCCGGCGCACGGTGTCGACCAGGACGTGACGCTCACCTGGGGGACACAGCTCGACGTCCAGCCCATCGGCGCCTTCGGTGACGGAGAGGAACTGACGGAACAGGCCGTCGCCGCCTACGTCGCCAAGTACGCCACCAAAGCCGCCGAGACCACCGGCACCGTGGACCACCCGGTCGGCAACAAGGAAGCCCTCGTCCTCCTCGGCGTCCCCGACCACCCTCGGCGCCTGATGGAAGCCTGCATGGACCTCGACTCGGCCTACCCCGATCGGCGCCTGCACGCGTGGGCTCACATGCTCGGCTTCCGCGGCCACTTCTCCACCAAGTCCCGCGCCTACTCCACCACCCTCGGCGCCTTACGCCAGGTCCGCGCCGACTACCGCGCCGCCCAGCAACGCGCCTCGCTCGGCCTCCCGGACCCTGACGAACACCCCGAAGCCACCGTGCTCGTCGTCGCCCACTGGGCTTACGCCGGCCACGGCCACACACCTGGCGAATCCTGGCTCGCCGCCAACATCCGACGCGACATCCAGCACAGCCGCGAGATTGCACGCGAAGAACTCATGGGGGAACGAGATGAGTGATCGATACCTGTCCGTCGTCCAGGTCGCCGAACTGCTCGGCACCACGGTCCGGTTCCCCCGGCGCCTGGTCGCCGAGCGGCGCATCCGGTACGTGAAGGTTGGGACGCACGTGCGCATCCCGGAGAGCGCCGTTGAGGAGTACATCGCGGCCAATACCGTGGAGCCGGTCCGGCCGCGTGCCCGGCGCTCGCGCTTCGGGAGGGCTGCCTGATGGCCAACAACCGTGGACGCCGGCGCCGGTTCGGGGCCATTCGCAAGCTGCCTTCGGGGCGGTTCCAGGCGCGGTATCCGGGTCCCGACGGGGTGATGCGTCCGGCGCCCCGGACCTTCGAGACGCGGGGCGACGCGGACGACTGGCTCGCCGAAATGCAGACCGAGATCAACAAGGGGGACTGGAGGGACCCGGACGCCGGGGCCGTGAGCTTCCGCGAGTACGCGCTTCGGTGGGTCGAGGAGCGCGACCTGGAGGAGACCACCGAAGAGCTGTACCGGCGGCTCCTCCGGCTGCACATCCTGCCCACCTTCGAGGACGTCGACCTGGACGAGATCACGCCGCCCCGCGTCCGTACCTGGCGTGCGGAACGGCTCAAGGCCACCGGTGCGACGACCGTCGCCAAGTCGTACCGGCTGCTGAAGGCGATCCTGGAGACCGCCACGGACGACGAGCTGATCCGTCGGAACCCGTGCCGCATCCCCGGAGCGGGCAAGGAGTCGCCGGCCGAACGCCCCACGGCCACCGTGGAACAGGTCGATGCCGTCGCCAAGGCCATGGGTCCGCGCTGGCGCCTCATGGTCTACATCGCTGCGTACGGTCCCGCCCGGCCCGAGGAACAAGCGGGACTCCGGCGCCCGGACGTCGACCTCGCCAACGTCGGTGTCTGGGTCCGCCGCGCCGAGCCCGAGCTCAACACCGGCCGCCGTGCGCCCGGCGATACCAAGTCCGAGGCGGGGAAGCGGTTCATCGTCCTGCCGGCGTTCATGGCGAAGGACCTCAAGACCCACATGTACCTGTACGCCGAGCAGAAGCCGGATGGGCTCCTCTTCGTCGGCGAGCGCGGTGCGCCTTTCCGGCGTACGACCTTCGGGCGGAAGTGGAAGAAGGCGCGGAAGGCGGCTGGGCTGCCCGAAGGGTTCACCTTTTATGACCTCCGGCACACCGGCCACACGATCTCGACCCAGTCCGGCGCGACGCTCAAGGACACGATGGTCCGCGCCGGCCAGTCCTCGGAGAAGGCGGCGATGATCTACCAGCACTCGACACTGGAGCGGCAGAGGGAAGTGGCGGCCGGGATCCACGCGCGCGTGGAGGCGCTCCGCGCCAAGGCAGCCGAGACGACCAACCCTTCTGGCACGGATCTGGCACGGGAGCCCTAGACAGGTCTGGACAACACAAAAGCCCCGGGTCGCTGACCTGGGGCTTTGCATTGGAGCGGATGACGGGAATCGAACCCGCGCTATAAGCTTGGGAAGCTCATGTTCTACCATTAAACTACATCCGCAGTGCCGCCGAAGATCGATGCGGCATCGTTGCACACTGTACCCCATCCGGCACGCGAGGCGAAGCGCCCCTCGGAGGGGAGTGTGGGTCGAGGGTGGTCGGAGTGCCCTCCCCAGGGTGCGGGTGTTGATCCCCTAATGTGGCTGTCTCGTCCACCACTTGTCGGGGAAGGGACTTGATGGGTTCGATGGAGCGCACCGTCGTCCGTTGTGCCGAGGGGCACGTGTTCAGTACTGCTTCGTTTCCGCTCGCGCAGCTCGGTGCCGGGCGGATCGGGCCCGCGCGGCTGATCCGGTGCCCGCGGTGTGCCCGGCTGCGGCACGCGGTGCCCGTGGAGCTTGAGCGGCGCTGACGAGGGAAAGGGCGTGGAGTCTCCCGATTGGGGGAGCTCCGCGCCCTCTGCGTATCGTGGGAGCGTGCTTCTCTCAGACAAGGACATCCGGGCCGAGATCGATGCCGGGCGGGTGCGCATCGACCCGTACGACGAATCCATGCTGCAGCCCTCGAGCATCGACGTGCGGCTTGACCGCTTCTTCCGGGTGTTCGAGAACCACCGCTACCCGCACATCGACCCCGCCGTCGAGCAGCTCGACCTGACGCGCGAGGTCGAGCCGGAGGGCGACGAGGCGTTCATCCTGCACCCGGGCGAGTTCGTGCTCGCCTCGACCTACGAGGTCATCACGCTGCCGGACGACATCGCCTCCCGCCTCGAGGGGAAGAGCTCCCTCGGGCGGCTCGGGCTTGTCACGCACTCCACCGCCGGGTTCATCGACCCCGGGTTCTCCGGGCACGTGACCCTCGAGCTGTCGAACCTCGCCACCCTGCCGATCAAGCTCTGGCCGGGGATGAAGATCGGCCAGCTGTGCATGTTCCGGCTCAGCTCGCCCGCCGAGCACCCGTACGGCAGCGATCGGTACGGCTCGCGGTACCAGGGGCAGCGGGGGCCGACCGCCTCCCGCTCGTACATGAACTTCCATCGGACCCAGGTGTGAGGCGGTAGCCGCATGAGTGACGTACGCGAGAACCTGACGTACGAGGGCTTCGGGCGCGCGATCCGCGAGCTCGCCCAGACCATCGCCGACGACGGCTACGAGCCCGACATCGTGCTCTCGATCGCCCGGGGCGGCGTGTTCGTGGCCGGCGGGCTCGCCTACGCCCTGGACTGCAAGAACATCCACCTCGTGAACGTGGAGTTCTACACCGGCGTCGGCACCACCCTGGAGATGCCGGTCATGCTGGCCCCGGTGCCGAACGCGATCGACTTCTCCGACAAGAAGGTCCTGATCGCCGACGACGTCGCCGACACCGGCAAGACCCTCAAGCTCGTCCACGACTTCTGCGTCGACCACGTCGCCGAGGTCCGCTCCGCCGTCATCTACGAGAAGTCGCACTCCCTCGTGAAGTGCGAGTACGTGTGGAAGAAGACGGACGAGTGGATCAACTTCCCCTGGTCGGTCGAGCCGCCCGTCGTGCGGCGCGAGGGTCAGGTCCTCGACGCCTGAGACCCGCCTCCGGGCATACGAAAAGCCCCCACCCTTGTGGTGGGGGCTTTTTCTGTCTCCGGTGTCCTGTGTCCGGTGGTTGCCGGTTGTGCCGGCTGTGCCGGTGGTACCGGCTGTACCGGTGGGTCGCTAGAGCGTGCCCAGCTTGATCAGGCTCAGCAGCGCCACCAGCTGGATCGCCGACGCGCCCAGCGCCTTCGGCCACGGCAGGTCGTGGGAGCGGCTCACCATCACCGTGAACAGTGCGCCGGCCGCCAGCCAGGTCGCCCAGCCGATCACCTGGACCAGGCCGTTCTCGCCGCCCAGGAAGAGGGCGAAGACGAGGCGTGGCGCGTCCGTGATCGACATGATCAGCATGGAGAGGCCCACCGTCGGCTGCCAGGAGCCGTCGCCGCCCAGCTGGCGGGCCAGGGTGTGCGTCACCGCGCCCAGGATCAGTCCGCCGACGACGAAGCCGAGGCCGGTCATCAGGACGTACGGGATCGCCGTGGTCAGCGTCGCGTTGATCGCCTCTTCGCGCGCCTGGTCGAAGCCGAAGATCGCCAGGAGTCCGTAGAGGAACGTGACGATCAGCGCCGGACCCCACACCGCGTGGTCCCGCATCCGCAGGAAGGTGTCCGCCGGGCGCAGCACGATGCCGCTCAGGAGGCTCTTCCACGGCAGCCTCGGGCCCGTCGGGACGACGGGGGCCGCGCCGGCCTGGTACGTCGCGCCCTGGCCGTACGGGTCGTCGTGGACGCTGAAGGCCTGGGTGTGGCCCGGGTTGTTCGCGGCGTAGTGCTGCTGCGGGTGCTGCTGCTGCGGCGCGTGCGGGTCGCCGAAGTACTCCGGCTCGCCGTACGGCGCCTGGCCGCCCTGGTGCTGCGCCCACTGCTGCTGCGGCGGGTACTGCTGCGGGTACGACGGCGGCGGCGCGTTGTACCCGTACGGCGCCTGCTGCTGCGGTTGTTGTTGCGGGGGGCCGCCGGCCCGGCCGCGTCCGTTCCTGAATCCAGCCACGTCATGAACGTACCCGGTCCCGCTGTGCGCTCGCGCCATCGACGGAGAGTGCGGCAGAGCTGTGACATCCCCTAGGGGGTCCCCGAAGGGACCTGAGGGGCCCTGAGGGGGCCCTCAGGAGGCCGGAGGAGGTCTGAGGAGGCCTGAGGGGGTTACACGGCCGCCGCACAGGCTTGTGACGTCTGTTACAAATCCGACGGAATGCGCACACATGGGGCTCCTACCTTGGATTTGTCGCCGAACAAGCCAGGCAAAAGGAACTTTCCCATGCGAATTGCCCGTCGGACCCTCCGTACCGCAGCTGTCGCCACCGGCACCATCGCCGCCCTCGCCCTCCCGGCCGCCGCCGCCTTCGCCGACGACAACCCGGCGCCGACCGACCAGGGGCAGACGCAGGGCCGGATCCAGGACCGGACGCAGGACGAGAACCACGGTCAGAACCAGAACCAGGGGCAGGACGACAACCACGGCCAGAACCAGAACCAGGGGCAGGACCAGGGTGATCGGCAGGACACCACCGAGCCCGTCGTCGGGCGGATCTTCGTCCAGTCGTACAAGCTCGCCGACGGCTCCGTCGCCAAGGTCTACATGACCACGCCGAACGACTACCAGGCCGAGATCTGGGCCGGCGGCACGCTGCTGGACACCCTCACGACCTCCGGGCAGCCCGCGTACGGCCAGAACAACGGCCTGCACATCGTCCTGAACCCCGACGGCACCGTCCGCTCCTGGATGGACAAGGTCCCGACCCCGACGCCGGACCCGAAGCCCACCCCGAAGCCGAAGCCCACGCCCAAGCCCGCCCCCAAGCCCGCGCCGCACCAGGCCGACGCCCGCGTCACGCTGCCCAACGGCGAGGTGGCCAAGCTCTACAAGAAGGGCCCGCGCGTCGAGCTCCGCTTCGGCTCCCTCACCCTCAAGAACCAGACCCTCAGCCACAAGGGCTGGACCTACAAGCTCGTCCCGCAGGGCAAGGGCGTCTACCGCTTCGTCGTCATCGACACCCCGAAGCAGGGCGGCAACAGCTGGGTGTACGACTTCCACGGCAAGCTCGTGCACACGTACACGGCTCAGAAGAAGAGCACCGTCGTCGTGCCGCGCGGCACCGTCCCCAAGGGTGCCGTGAAGGCCGGGGCCGAGGGCGTCGCGCCCGTCTCCGACGACAGCCACGAGGCCGCCCTCATCGGCGCGGGCGGCGGCATGGCCGCCCTCGGTGCCGCCGGTCTCGGCTTCGCCCTCTACCACCGCCGTGGTCAGCAGAACTGACCACGGGCCCACCACACGAAAAGGGCCGCCCCGCGATCACGCGGGGCGGCCCTTTTCGAACCTCCGGCCTTCCGGCCTTCCGTCACATACGGGCGGCGCTTACGCCGCCGGCTCCGGCTCCGGCTCGTCGGCCGTCTCCGGGGCCTCCGGCTCGACCGGGGTCTTCACCGAGTCCAGCAGCAGCTGCGCCACGTCCACGACCTGCAGGCTCTCCTTGGCCTGGCCGTCGTTCTTCTTGCCGTTGACCGAGTCGGTCAGCATGACGAGGCAGAACGGGCAGGCGGTGGAGACGATGTCCGGGTTCAGGGACAGGGCCTCGTCGACGCGCTCGGTGTTGATGCGCTTGCCGATCCGCTCCTCCATCCACATCCGGGCACCACCGGCGCCGCAGCAGAAGCCGCGCTCCTTGTGGCGGTGCATCTCCTGCTGACGCAGGCCCGGGACGGCCGACATGATCTCGCGCGGCGGCGTGTAGACCTTGTTGTGGCGGCCCAGGTAGCACGGGTCGTGGTAGGTGATGAGGCCGTCCACCGGGGTCACCGGGATCAGCTTGCCCTCGTCGATGAGGTGCTGGAGCAGCTGGGTGTGGTGGATGACCTCGTACTCGCCGCCGAGCTGCGGGTACTCGTTGGCGATGGTGTTGAAGCAGTGCGGGCAGGTCGAGACGATCTTCTTCGCCGACTTCGGCTTCTTGGTCGACTCGTCCTCGTCGTCCTCGCCGAACGCCATGTTCAGCATCGCGACGTTCTCCTGGCCGAGCTGCTGGAACAGCGGCTCGTTGCCCAGACGGCGCGGGGAGTCACCCGTGCACTTCTCCTCGCCGCCCATGATCGCGAACTTGACGCCCGCGATGTGGAGGAGCTCGGCGAAGGCCTTCGTCGTCTTCTTGGCGCGGTCCTCGAGGGCACCGGCGCAGCCGACCCAGTAGAGGTAGTCGACCTCGGTGAGGTCCTCGACGTCCTTGCCGACGATCGGGACCTCGAAGTCGACCTCCTTGGTCCACTCGACGCGCTGCTTCTTGGCCAGGCCCCAGGGGTTGCCCTTCTTCTCCAGGTTCTTCAGCATCGTGCCGGCCTCCGACGGGAAGGCGGACTCGATCATGACCTGGTAGCGGCGCATGTCGACGATGTGGTCGATGTGCTCGATGTCGACCGGGCACTGCTCGACGCAGGCGCCGCAGGTGGTGCAGGACCACAGGACGTCCGGGTCGATGACGCCGTTCTCCTCGGCGGTGCCGATCAGCGGGCGCTCGGCCTCGGCGAGGGCGGCGGCCGGGACGTCCTTCAGCTGCTCCTCGGTGGCCTTCTCGTCGCCCTCCATGGTCTTGCCGCCGCCGGCCAGCAGGTACGGGGCCTTGGCGTGCGCGTGGTCGCGCAGCGACATGATGAGGAGCTTCGGGGAGAGCGGCTTTCCGGTGTTCCAGGCGGGGCACTGCGACTGGCAGCGGCCGCACTCGGTGCAGGTGGAGAAGTCGAGGATGCCCTTCCAGGAGAACTGCTCGACCTGGGAGACGCCGTAGACGTCGTCCTCGCCCGGGTCCTCGAAGTCGATCGGCTTGCCGCCGGAGGTCATCGGCTGCAGCGGGCCGAGGGCGGTGGAGCCGTCGGCGTTGCGCTTGAACCAGATGTTCGGGAAGCCGAGGAAGCGGTGCCAGGCGACACCCATGTTGGTGTTGAGCGAGACCGTGATCATCCAGGTGAAGGACGTGACGATCTTCAGCGCCGCGAAGAAGTACGTGAGGTTCTGGATCGTGCTCAGGTCGGCGCCGTCGAGCAGCGCGATCAGCGGGTACGAGGCGAAGAAGCCCGGCTCCCAGCTCGTCAAGTGGTGCTGGACGCCCTCGAGCGCGCGCAGCGTCATGATGCAGACGCCGACGATGAGGATGACGGCCTCGACGAAGTAGGCCTGGCCCGTCTTGGAGCCCGCGAAGCGGGACTTGCGGCCGGCCTTGGTCGGCTTGCTGAGCTGGCGGATCACGATGAGCGTGACGATGCCGAGGACGGTCATCAGGCCGAGGAACTCGGTGAAGATCTCGTACGGCAGCCAGTCACCGATGATCGGGATCAGCCAGTCGGCCTGGAAGAGCTGGCCGAAGGCGTTCACGATCGTGAGCAGCAGCGAGAAGAAGCCGACCGCCACGAACCAGTGCGCCACGCCGACGACGCCCCAGCGGTTCATCCGGGTGTGGCCGAGGAACTCCTTGACCAGCGTGATGGTGCGCTGCTTGGGGTCTCCGGTGCGGGCACCCGCGGGCACGGGCTGGCCGAGCCGCACGAAGCGGTAGATCTGCGCGATGGCGCGGCCGAACAGCGCGACGGCCACCACCGTGATGACGATCGACACGATGATCGCGGCGAGTTGCATGACGGGCTCCTCGAGCGGGCCTCTGCTTCGGGCCTACTAAGCGGTAACTTATTGAGTCCGTGCCGAGATTACCGGTTCGCGGGCCCGCAATGTAGCGGAGCTCACGGTGATCTGTGTCGCTCAGGCAACCCTTGCCGTGACTCAGGCGGCCCGTGCCGCAGGAACCGGTGTCCGGCCTGCCGCGCGACGTTTACGGACTGCTGGAAGCGTACGCGCCAGGATCGCCAGATCCATGCCGAGCCAGTGATGGTCCACATAGTGGAGATCGAGCAGCTCACGCTCCTCCCATGGCAGCTCCGAGCGTCCGCTGATCTGCCAGAGGCCGGTGACTCCGGGTCGTACGGAGAGCCGGCGCCGCCCGTCACCGGTGGACTCCCGGTGGCCGGGCGCCAGCGGGCACGGTCCCACGAGTGACATCCGGCCCCGTACGACGTGCACCAGGAGGGGCAGGTTCGCGAGCGGGCTCTTCGTGCGGAAGGTCAGCATCGTGAAGGTCCGGCCGCCCCGGCCCGCGACCGGGCGGCGGCGCAGGATCCCGCGGGCGCTGCCATGGGTCAGGACGAGCGAGAGGGCGACGCCGGCGAGCAGCGGGGAGAGCAGGACCAGGAGCGCGAGCCCGCCCACCACGTCGAGGGCGCGCTTCACCGCGAAGGTGCGCCCCGCGGTGAAGGGGCGCCCCGCGGTGAAGGTGCGCCCCGCCGTGAAGAAGGGCTTCCCCTTCGCTCCCGTCATCCCCGTCCCCGTCATGCGCGAGCACCTTCCGGCGAGAATCATCGGATATGTCCGGACTCTCTCATGGAGGAGTCGCGGTCCCGGGAAGCGACGCGCCCTGGCGGGCGTCCGTTGAGTGCCCGGCCTGGCGAAGAGTTGAGTCGACTCCACTCAGGTCTGTTGACTCCCGTCCGGGCCTCGTGCATCCTTGAGTGAGTTCCACTCAAGTCAGTCAGCTGGAGGAATCGAAATGGCACGTGCGGTCGGCATCGACCTGGGCACGACTAACTCCGTCGTCAGCGTTCTGGAAGGCGGCGAGCCCACCGTCATCACCAACGCCGAGGGCGCCAGGACCACGCCGTCCGTCGTCGCCTTCGCCAAGAACGGCGAGGTGCTCGTCGGCGAGGTCGCCAAGCGCCAGGCGGTCACCAACGTCGACCGGACCATCCGGTCCGTGAAGCGCCACATGGGCACCGACTGGAAGATCGAGCTCGACGGGAAGAACTTCAACCCGCAGCAGATCTCCGCCTTCATCCTCCAGAAGCTGAAGCGCGACGCCGAGGCCTACCTGGGCGAGAAGGTGACCGACGCGGTCATCACCGTCCCGGCGTACTTCAACGACTCCGAGCGCCAGGCCACCAAGGAGGCCGGCGAGATCGCGGGCCTCAACGTCCTGCGCATCGTCAACGAGCCGACCGCCGCCGCCCTGGCGTACGGCCTCGACAAGGACGACCAGACCATCCTCGTCTTCGACCTCGGTGGCGGCACCTTCGACGTGTCCCTCCTGGAGATCGGCGACGGCGTCGTCGAGGTGAAGGCCACCAACGGTGACAACCACCTCGGTGGTGACGACTGGGACCAGCGTGTCGTCGACTACCTGGTGAAGCAGTTCGCCAACGGGCACGGCGTCGACCTGTCCAAGGACAAGATGGCGCTGCAGCGTCTGCGCGAGGCGGCGGAGAAGGCCAAGATCGAGCTGTCCTCCTCCACGGAGACCACGATCAACCTGCCCTACATCACGGCCTCCGCCGAGGGCCCGCTGCACCTGGACGAGAAGCTCACCCGCGCCCAGTTCCAGCAGCTGACCGCGGACCTCCTGGAGCGCTGCAAGACCCCGTTCCACAACGTCATCAAGGACGCCGGCATCCAGCTGTCCGAGATCGACCACGTGGTCCTCGTCGGCGGCTCGACCCGCATGCCGGCCGTCGCCGAGCTCGTCAAGGAGCTGACCGGCGGCAACGAGGCCAACAAGGGCGTGAACCCGGACGAGGTCGTCGCCATCGGCGCCGCCCTGCAGGCCGGTGTCCTCAAGGGCGAGGTCAAGGACGTCCTGCTCCTCGACGTCACCCCGCTGTCCCTCGGCATCGAGACCAAGGGCGGCATCATGACCAAGCTGATCGAGCGCAACACCACGATCCCGACCAAGCGCTCCGAGATCTTCACGACGGCCGAGGACAACCAGCCGTCCGTGCAGATCCAGGTCTACCAGGGCGAGCGCGAGATCGCGGCGTACAACAAGAAGCTCGGCATGTTCGAGCTGACCGGCCTTCCGCCGGCCCCGCGCGGCGTCCCGCAGATCGAGGTCGCCTTCGACATCGACGCCAACGGCATCATGCACGTGACCGCGAAGGACCTGGGCACGGGCAAGGAGCAGAAGATGACCGTCACCGGCGGCTCCTCGCTGCCGAAGGACGAGGTCAACCGGATGCGTGAGGAGGCCGAGCAGTACGCGGAGGAGGACCACCGCCGTCGCGAGGCCGCCGAGACCCGCAACCAGGGCGAGCAGCTCGTCTACCAGACCGAGAAGTTCCTCAAGGACAACGAGGACAAGGTCCCCGGTGACGTCAAGACCGAGGTCGAGGCCGCCGTCGCCGAGCTGAAGGAGAAGCTCAAGGGCGAGGACACCGCGGAGATCCGCACGGCCACCGAGAAGGTCGCCGCCGTCTCCCAGAAGCTCGGCCAGGCGATGTACGCCGACGCGCAGGCCGCGGGTGCCGCCCAGGGCGCCGCCGGCGCCGAGGGTGCCCACCAGGCCGGCGCCGACGACGACGTGGTCGACGCCGAGATCGTCGACGACGAGAAGCCGAAGGGTGGCGCTGCCTGATGTCGGAGGAGACCCCGGGCTTCGAGGAGAAGCCCGACGTCCCCGCCGACGGCACGCCCGAGGAGACCGAGGCCGCCGAGTCCGCCGCGAAGGCGGACGGGGCGGCCCCGGCCGGGGACGCTACGGACGTAGCCCTGCTGGCGCAGCTGGACCAGGCCCGTACCGCGCTCGCCGAGCGCACGGGCGACCTCCAGCGCCTCCAGGCCGAGTACCAGAACTACCGCCGCCGCGTGGAGCGGGACCGGGTCACGGTCAAGGAGATCGCCGTCGCGGGCCTCCTGACCGAGCTCCTTCCCGTGCTCGACGACATCGGCCGGGCCCGGGACCACGGCGAGCTCGTGGGCGGGTTCAAGTCGGTCGCCGAGTCGCTGGAGACCGTCGCCGCCAAGATGGGTCTGCAGCAGTTCGGCAAGGAGGGCGAGCCCTTCGACCCGACGATCCACGAGGCCCTGATGCACAGCTACGCGCCGGACGTCACCGAGACGACCTGCGTGGCGATCCTGCAGCCGGGGTACCGGATCGGCGACCGCACCATCCGCCCCGCCCGCGTGGCGGTCGCCGAGCCCCAGCCGGGTGCTCAGGGCAAGGCGGAGGAGTCGGATGACTCCGAGAAGGACAGCGAGTAAGAGCCGTACCCGCACGCGGGAGGAGGGACGTCGATGAGTACGAAGGACTTCGTCGAGAAGGACTACTACAAGGTTCTCGGCGTCCCCAAGGACGCCACCGACGCCGAGATCAAGAAGGCGTACCGGAAGCTCGCCCGCGAGAACCATCCGGACGCCAACAAGGGTGACACCAGGGCGGAGGAGCGCTTCAAGGAGATCTCCGAGGCGAACGACGTCCTCGGAGACCCGAAGAAGCGCAAGGAGTACGACGACGCCCGCGCCCTGTTCGGCAACGGAGGCTTCCGGGCCGGCGGCCCGGGTGCGGGCGGCTCGTTCAACTTCGACCTGGGCGACCTCTTCGGCGGCGCCCAGGGCGGGGCCGGTGGCGCCGGTGGCTTCGGCGGCGGTCTCGGCGACGTCTTCGGCGGACTGTTCAACCGGGGCGCGGGCGGTGCGGGCACCCGTACGCAGCCGCGCCGCGGCCAGGACATCGAGTCCGAGGTGACGCTCAGCTTCACCGAGGCCATCGAGGGCGCGACCGTGCCGCTGCGGATGTCCAGCCAGCAGCCCTGCAAGGCGTGTTCGGGCACCGGCGACAAGAACGGCACGCCCCGGGTGTGCCCGACCTGTGTCGGCACCGGGCAGGTCTCGCGCGGCAGCGGCGGCGGTTTCTCGCTGACCGACCCGTGCGTGGACTGCAAGGGCCGCGGCCTGATCGCCGAGAACCCGTGCGAGGTCTGCAAGGGCAGCGGCCGGGCCAAGTCCTCCCGCACCATGCAGGTCCGGATCCCCGCAGGCGTCTCCGACGGCCAGCGGATCCGGCTGCGCGGGAAGGGCGCGCCGGGCGAGCGCGGCGGGCCGAACGGCGACCTGTACGTGGTCGTGCACGTCGACGCCCACCCGGTGTTCGGCCGCAGGGACGACAACCTCACCGTCACGGTGCCCGTCACGTTCGACGAGGCGGCGCTCGGCGGCGAGATCAAGGTGCCCACCCTGGGCGGCCCGGCGGTCACGCTGAAGCTGCCCGCCGGCACGCCCAACGGGCGCACCATGCGCGCCCGGGGCAAGGGCGCGGTCCGCAAGGACGGAACCCGTGGCGACCTGCTGATCACGGTGGAGGTCGCGGTTCCGAAGGAGCTGGACGACAAGGCACGTGAGGCGCTGGAGACCTTCCGCGAGGCGACCGCGGGCGAGGACCCCAGGGCAGAGCTGTTCCAGGCCGCGAAGGGAGCTTGAGGAGATGGAAGGCCGCCGTCGTAATCCCTACCAGCTGACCGACGAGACCCCGGTGTACGTCATCTCGGTGGCGGCCCAGCTCTCCGGTCTGCACCCGCAGACGCTGCGTCAGTACGACCGTCTGGGTCTGGTCTCGCCGGACCGTACGGCGGGCCGTGGCCGCCGCTACTCGGCCCGGGACATCGAGTTGCTCCGTCAGGTGCAGCAGCTGTCCCAGGACGAGGGCATCAACCTGGCCGGTATCAAGCGCATCATCGAGCTGGAGAACCAGGTCGCGGCGCTGCAGGCCCGGGTGGCCGAGCTGTCGACCGCGGTCGAGGGCGCGGCGGCGGCGATGCGCCAGCGCGAGGCGCAGGTGCACGCCTCGTACCGGCGTGACCTGGTCCCGTACACCGATGTGCAGCAGGCGAGCGCCCTGGTGGTGTGGCGGCCGGGCCACAAGCGCGGCGAGTAGTCCCCTCCGGCTGACTCACGAGGCCCCCTCCGCTGCGGCGGAGGGGGCCTCGGCCGTGCTCGCGGCGCCGTCAGTCCTCGCGCTGGTCGTCCTGGTCCTGTTCGAGGATGCCGGACTGGGCGATGAGATAGCCGAGCTGGGCCCGGCTGCCGCTGCCGAGGGCGGCGGCGAGCTTGGCGATGTGGGCGCGGCAGGTGCGGACGTTCATGCCGAGGCGGCGGGCGATGGCCTCGTCGACGTGGCCCTCGACGAGGAGTTTCGCGATGGAGCGCTGGACGCCGCCTATGCCGTCCACGGAGGGCGTGTAGGGCACTTCCTCGTCCCAGGGGACGGCGTGCAGCCAGAACTGGTCGAAGACGCCGACGAGGTACTGCACGAGGCCTTCGTGGCGCAGTTCGAGCGCGACCTGGCGGTCGCTGCGGGCCGGCACGAAGGCGACCTTGCGGTCGACGATGATGAGGCGGTCGATGATCTCCTCGAGGGTGCGCAGCTCGAGCCCGTAGGGGGCCACGCGTTCCACGTAGGCCAGCGTCGCGGGGTGGTGCCGGGCGGTGTGCTGGTAGAGCGTGCGCATGCGGACGCCGCGGTCGAGCAGCGGCTCCATGCGGCGCAGGGCCTGTTCGAGGGTGTCGGGGCGGCGTCCGCTGCCGGGCTGGATGGTGAGCAGCTCTTCCGTGCAGGCGCTGATGACGTGGTCGAGCGTCGCGTTGATCGCGCCGAGGCCTTCGAGCACGGTGATCGCGCTGCCGGTGGAGGACTCCCGGGTGCTCATCGCCATGAACGGCTCGAACGTGTCGGCCAGGGCGATGGCATGCTGACGCCGGGTCTGGATCTCCTGCTCGATGGGGTGTATGAGCTGGTTGAGGGCGACGGACGGCGGCACCGGGTACAGCCACTCGACGTCGTCCGGGCCGGGGCGCAGAAGGGCCAGTTCGGTGAGGCACGGTGCGGCGTCGGCTTCGGCGCGGGCGAGGCGACCCGTGCGCAGGGCGTGTGCGTACAGCTCTTTGGCCACGTCGCACAGTTCACCGCGACTGTGGTTATGTCTGGATTCGCAGGATTCTCGCCTCATTTGCACCCCCCTCAGGGTCATGAATTACAGGAACATGATGCCCGGCGCGGCTGGTGTGGGGGGCGATCGTGGGCCATCGTTTTGGACGCGGGGGGGAGGTAGTGATCAAAAGAGGTGGAGATCGGCCATGACCAGGATGGTTCGTGCACTTGGCGCCATAGCCGTTGCGGCGGCTGCTCTTGGCGCACTCGCCCTGAACGGCGAGCCCTCGTGGGAGATCCCCCCGTCGCATTCCGTGGTGGCGGAGCCGAATGAGCCCTCGTGGGAGAGCACACCTGCGACCGTCGTCCTCGCATCTCCCGGTGAGCCGTCCTGGGAGTTCGCTCCGGCGGGCTCGGAAGCATGATCGTCCCGCCGGACGACCGGTCCTTCCGCCGGGAGATGGCTTCGGCCTACCGATCCGGGTGGCACTTCATCGATCTCGTCACGGCCATCCCCCACCGTGGTGACTCGTTGATGGTGACCCTCTTCGGAGAGCCGATCGTCGTCGCTCGTGAGCAGGACGAGGACGTCCGCGCCTACCGATGTCTTCGCCGCCCACGCGGCGCTCCTCAGCCCGTCCGCTGTGCCATCAGGTACGGCATGATCTTCGTCAATCTGGATCAGCGCGACCACCAGCTGGTCGAGTCCCCGCTGGTCGAGACCGAGACCATCACCGCCACCCCCCGCAGTGCCTGAACGATTCCCCCGTCGTTGTAGATCGTTCAGGTGCTTCCCCCACACAGCGGCGCCATCGCGGACCTGAAACGCGATGGCGCCGCTGTGCGTTCCCGTACGGTCCGGGCCGCTCCGGCCCCGGTCACCCGCGGGCCCCTCCGTGCGCCGGCCCCGGTCACGCGCGGGCCCTCCGGGCTCAGGCCCGGCCCATCGCCCGGGTGAGGGCGATCTCGATCACGACCCGGTCCGGGTTCGGCGTCGGGACCCGGTTGTAGCGGGCCGCGTAGCGGTCCACCGCGTCCGCGACCGCCTCCGCCTCGGTGCGGATCCGCGCCACGCCCTCCAGTGTGGCCCAGCGCCCCTTGTCGACCTGGCAGACCGCGACCCGCGCGCCGTCCGGGCCCGCCGCCAGGACGTTGGCGACCTTCCTGCTGTGCTTGTTGGTGATGACCCGGGCGATGCCCTTCTCGCCGCCCTCGGGGTCGTACGTGACGCCTACCGCCACCACGTGCGGGGTGCCGTCGGGGCGGGGCGTGGTCAGCGTGCACATGTGGTACTCGCGCCAGAAGGCGAGATACGAGTCGCTCGGCTTGCTCGGATCGATGGCCATGCCCCGGAAACTACTCCCGGAAGAAGTCGGGCCGATACCTTGAGCGGAATGGACTCAACTTTGTGTACGCTGGAGGAGTCATGAAGAAGGAGTCGTAGATCCGAGGAGGAGCCCCGCACGTGGACGCCGAACTGACCAACAGGAGCCGGGACGCGCTGAACGCGGCGAGCAGCCGCGCCGTGTCCCAGGGGCACGCCGACCTGACCCCCGCCCACCTGCTGCTCGCGCTGCTGGCCGGTCAGGACAACGAGAACATCACCGATCTGCTCGCCGCCGTCGACGCCGACCAGGCCGCCGTGCGCTCCGGCGCCGAGCGGCTGCTCGCCGCGCTGCCGAGCGTCACCGGGTCCACGGTCGCGCCCCCGCAGCCCAACCGCGAGCTGCTGGCCGTCATCGCCGACGCCGACGAGCGCGCGAAGAAGCTCGGTGACGAGTTCCTGTCCACCGAGCACCTCCTCATCGGCATCGCCGCCAAGGGCGGCCGGGCCGGCGAGCTGCTCGACGGCCAGGGCGCCACGGCCCGCCGCCTCCAGGACGCCTTCGAGAAGGCCCGTGGCACCCGCCGCGTCACCACCGCCGACCCGGAGGGCTCGTACAAGGCCCTGGAGAAGTTCGGCACGGACTTCACGGCCGCCGCCCGCGAGGGGAAGCTCGACCCGGTCATCGGCCGGGACCACGAGATCCGGCGCGTCGTCCAGGTCCTCTCCCGCCGCACCAAGAACAACCCGGTCCTCATCGGCGAGCCCGGCGTCGGCAAGACCGCCGTCGTCGAGGGCCTGGCCCAGCGGATCGTGAAGGGCGACGTGCCCGAGTCGCTGCGCGACAAGCGGCTGGTCTCCCTCGACCTCGGCGCGATGGTCGCCGGCGCCAAGTACCGCGGCGAGTTCGAGGAGCGGCTGAAGACCGTCCTCTCCGAGATCAAGGAGAGCGACGGGCAGATCATCACCTTCATCGACGAGCTCCACACCGTCGTCGGCGCGGGCGCCGGCGGCGACTCCGCCATGGACGCCGGCAACATGCTCAAGCCGATGCTGGCCCGCGGCGAGCTGCGCATGGTGGGCGCCACCACGCTCGACGAGTACCGCGAGCGGATCGAGAAGGACCCCGCCCTGGAGCGCCGCTTCCAGCAGGTCCTGGTCGCCGAGCCGTCCGTCGAGGACACCGTCGCCATCCTGCGCGGCCTGAAGGGGCGCTACGAGGCCCACCACAAGGTGCAGATCGCCGACTCCGCGCTCGTCGCCGCCGCGACCCTCTCCGACCGCTACATCACCTCGCGCTTCCTTCCCGACAAAGCCATCGACCTGGTCGACGAGGCCGCGTCCCGGCTGCGCATGGAGATCGACTCCTCGCCCCTGGAGATCGACGAGCTCCAGCGCACCGTCGACCGGCTGCGGATGGAGGAGCTCGCCCTCTCCAAGGAGACCGACGAGGCCAGCCGGCAGCGCCTGGAGAAGCTGCGCCGCGACCTCGCCGACCGCGAGGAGGAGCTGCGCGGCCTCACCGCCCGCTGGGAGAAGGAGAAGCAGTCCCTCAACCGGGTCGGCGAGCTGAAGGAGCAGCTCGACGAGCTGCGCGGCCGCGCCGAGCGCGCCCAGCGCGACGGCGACTTCGACACCGCGTCCAAGCTGCTCTACGGGGAGATCCCGGCCCTGGAGCGCGAGCTGGAGGCCGCGAGCGAGGCCGAGGCCCAGCAGGAGGCCTCGAAGGACACGATGGTCAAGGAGGAGGTCGGCCCGGACGACATCGCCGACGTCGTCGGCGCCTGGACCGGCATCCCCGCGGGCCGTCTCCTGGAGGGCGAGACGCAGAAGCTGCTGCGCATGGAGGACGAGCTGGGCCGCCGCCTGATCGGCCAGGGTGACGCCGTGCGGGCCGTCTCGGACGCGGTGCGCCGCACCCGCGCCGGAATCGCCGACCCGGACCGGCCCACCGGCTCCTTCCTCTTCCTCGGCCCCACCGGCGTCGGCAAGACCGAGCTCGCGAAGGCGCTTGCCGACTTCCTCTTCGACGACGAGCGGGCCATGGTCCGCATCGACATGTCGGAGTACGGGGAGAAGCACTCCGTCGCCCGCCTCGTCGGCGCGCCTCCCGGCTACGTCGGCTACGAGGAGGGCGGCCAGCTCACCGAGGCCGTCCGCCGCCGCCCGTACAGCGTCGTCCTCCTGGACGAGGTGGAGAAGGCCCACCCGGAGGTCTTCGACATCCTGCTCCAGGTCCTCGACGACGGCCGGCTCACCGACGGCCAGGGCCGCACGGTCGACTTCCGCAACACGATCCTGATCCTCACCTCCAACCTCGGCAGCCAGTTCCTGATGGAGCCGCTGACGAGCCCGGAGGAGAAGCGGCAGCAGGTCCTGGAGGTCGTCCGCGCGAGCTTCAAGCCCGAGTTCCTGAACCGGCTCGACGAGATCGTGGTCTTCTCCGCCCTGGAGCAGGACGAGCTGGCCCGGATCGCCCGGCTCCAGATCGACCGCCTGGCCCGCCGCCTCGCCGACCGCCGGCTCACCCTGGACGTCACGCCCGAGGCCCTGGCCTGGCTGGCGGAGGAGGGCAACGACCCGGCGTACGGCGCCCGGCCGCTGCGCCGGCTGATCCAGACCGCGATCGGCGACCGCCTCGCCAGGGAGATCCTGTCGGGCGAGGTCCGCGACGGGGACACGGTCAGGGTCGACCGGTTCCAGGACGGCCTGATCGTGGGCCGGGCCGAGTCCGAGTAGGGCCCGGACCGCAGCAGCCGGTCCGGCAGAAGCCGGACTGGCAGCAGCGGACGGGAGCAGCCCGACCGGCAGAAGCCGGACGGGAGCAGCCGGACCGCAGTGGTCGGACCGCAGAAGCCGGACGGGAGCAGCCGGACCGCAGCGGTCGGACCGCAGAAGCCGGACGGCAGCAGCCGACCGCAGCGGTCGGACCTCAGGAGTCGTGGGCGAAGACGCGGACCAGGGCGGTGCCACCGCCCTCGTCCGTCACGGTGACGCCCGCCTCGTACGCCTTCCCGGACACCGGGGCGAACTCGACGTGGTGGCGCCGCCCGCCCTCCGACACCGTGGCCGTCGGATAGGTCGCGGTCAGCCACCCCGCCACCTCGTCGGCGGGCATGCGGAACTCCGCCTCGACGTAGCTGTCCTGCCAGTGCGCGTACGTGCAGTGCGCGTCCCGGGCGCTGACGGGCAGCACGGCGTACGCGTACGCCAGCGCCTCGGCGCAGTCCACCGGCTGCGGCTTACCGGCCTCCGAGAACGAGTACGCGCCCCAGGCCGCGCACGACACCGGAAGCCCGCAGCACACGAACAGCCCAACCGTGATCCCGACCCACCAGCGCCGCGAGCGCTTCCTCTGCCTGGCCTCCATGGGGCGAGATCATGTCAGCCCGCAGCTGATCGCGCCGTGGGGACTTGCCACGCCCCGCCCGCCATGAGGGAGGATGGCGAGCATCCGTACGAAGGGAAGAACCCGGTGAGCATCGACCCGTCCTCGATTCCGAATTTCGGGGCCCAGCCCCAGCCTCAGGCCTCAGGACCGGCGGGCCCCGTCGTTCCCGACCAGGACCTCGTCAAGCAGCTCCTCGACCAGATGGAGCTGAAGTACGTCGTCGACGACGAGGGCGACCTCGCCGCCCCGTGGGAGGACTTCCGCACGTACTTCATGTTCCGCGGCGAGGCCGAGCAGCAGGTCTTCTCGGTGCGCACGTTCTACGACCGCCCGCACGCCGCGGACGACCGCGCCCGGATCCTCGACGCGATCGACGACTGGAACCGGCGCACCCTGTGGCCCAAGGTCTACACCCACCTGCACGAGGAGGAGGACGGCTCCGCCACCCTCCGTCTCATCGGTGAGGCCCAGATGCTGATCGGCACCGGTGTGTCGCTGGAGCACTTCGTGTCCTCCACCGTCAGCTGGGTCCGCGCCTCGATCGAGTTCGACAAGTGGATCGTCGAGCAGTTCGGCCTCGAGGCCCCGGAGGACAAGGAGCCCGGCGACTCCGCCGAGTAGTCCCCGGTCTCACAGGGCCATGCGTGCGAGCGTCAGCACGTACGGCGCGTAGGCGAAGGAGAGCCCGGCCAGGCCCGCGATCACCACGATCGCGGCGCCCGGCCGGGCTCTCGTCATCGCGCGGGCCAGCGGCAGCAGCAGCGGGAAGGCCGGCAGCAGGAAACGCGGCTTCGACTCGAAGAAGCCCGAGCCGCCGACGGTGATCAGGACCAGGACGGCGGTGTAGACGAGCACGGGCACCGGCGGGCGTTCCCCGGACAGCAGGAGCGCGAAGAGCAGCACGCCCGCCCCGGTGATCACCAGCGCCATCACGTAGCCGAACTCGGTCGGCCCGGTCACCATGCCGCGCACGAAGCGCAGCGCGCCGCGCCCGAGGTCGAAGCGGGAGGTCCAGCCGTCCTGGACGGCGAAGTAGCCGCCCAGGAGGTCGCCGCGCCGGGCGCCGACCCACAGCAGGTACGACAGCCAGCCGGCCGGCGCGAGCGCGGCGCCCGCCCACACCGGCCAGTCCGCCCGCCCGCGCCGCTGCCACAGCTCGAGCCCGGCCGCGGCCAGTACGGCGGCCGCGATGGCGACCCCGTTGGGCCGGGAGAGGCCCGCGAGCGCGGCGAGGGTGCCCGCCCACAGCCAGCGGCGGGTCAGCAGGGCGTACAGCGCCCAGGCCGCGAACGCGGTCATGAGCGGCTCGGTGTACGCCATGGACAGCACGATCGAGTGCGGCAGCAGGCCCCACAGCAGGACGGTGAGGATCGCGGCCGGCCGCCCGCACAGCCGCTCGGCGACCAGGTAGATCCCCCAGGCCGCGGCCCCGGCGGCGAGCCAGGACAGCAGCAGTCCGGCCGTCCCGTAGGCGACCGGCAGGACGGTGGCAACGGCCCGTACCAGCCCCGGGTAGAGCGGGAAGAACGCCAGGTCGGACTGGACGGCGCCGTCGGGCCAGAACAGGGTGCGCCCGTACCCGTGGGCGGCGATGCGCGTGTACCAGTCGGAGTCCCAGGACTTCGCGAGCAGCGCCCGCGGCGAGCGCCCGACGCGCCAGGCCCACAGGGCCAGCACCAGCATTCCGGTGAGCCGTGCGGCGGCGAAGAGCCCGAGGGCGGGCGCCGCCCGGTGCAGCGAGGCCCGCCAGCGGGGAACGCGCCGGGCGGACGCCGGGGCGGCGGCGGACGCCGGGCGGTCGAGAGTCTCGGCGGACAGGGGGCACCTCCGTGCACGCGAAAACCGGTCTTTACCCGACAAGTCGGTTTACCTGACCGGAGCCACGGCGCGGAGGGGGCGCGCCCGTCAGAAGCGGCGGATCACCCGCAGACTGCTCGTGTACAGATCGCTCGCCGACGCGTTGAGCACCGACTTGCCGCCCACGTCGCCGATGGTGGGGCCGTCGGGCGTCTTGCGGCTGGAGACGAACCGCTGACGGCCGTGCTGGTCGGCCCCGACGTAGATGCCGGTGTGCGAGACGGCGCCGTCCTCGTTGTCCCAGAAGAGCACGTCACCGATCCGCAGCCCGTCGAGCGGCGGCGCGGTGCCGGTCGCCCGGGCGACCACCACACCCGGGGCGGAGGCGGCCTGGTCCACCGACCTGCGGGGCAGGTAGCGGCGGGCCGGCTCGTCCGGGGCGATGCCCATCGGCACGCCCATCCAGTGGCCGTAGACCATCCGGACCAGGCCCGAGCAGTCGAGGTAGCGGCCGTGGCTCTTCAGCACGCCCGTCTCGCCGCTCGGGAAGGCCCAGCCGTCGATCCCCATGTACTCGTGGAAGTCCGCCCCCACCGCGTGCAGCCCGGTCACCGGGTCCGGCGCGCTGTAGCCGGCCGTGCCGAGCACCTGCGCGCCGCCCCGCGCCGGGTCGGTGACGGCGGGCGCGTTCGGCAGGAACATCGCCGCGTAGGCCAGGGCGTCCGGCGAGCTGTCGCCCGCCCAGGCCCGGACCCGCTGCTCCACGGCCGGCGTCCACGTGCCGTCGAAGGGCTCCGGAAGGACCCGCACCCAGGTGTCGTGCGTGATGACCGGCGGGTCGGTCCACGACGCCTCCTCGACGAGGAAGTCGTAGACCCGGGCCTCCACGCCCGTCTGCGCGCCGGGAGCCGCGTACGCCCGGACGCCGACGGCGCCCGCCCCGAGGGCCGTGTTCGCGTCGGGGTCACGCAGGCTGTGGACCCAGTCCGGCAGGTCCGCCTCGGCCACGCCGTGCTTCCACGCGCGGACGCGCAGCACGTTGCCGGTCTTCTCGGCCTGCACCCACCAGTGGTCGTACGCGGCGAAGCCGGTGCCGACCGTGACGGGCGCGCCCAGCACGCTCACGGCGTTGTCCAGCGCCTTCTCGAGGACGAGCTGCACCTCCCGGGCCGGGGTGACGACCAGGCGGGCGCGGTAGTGGGTGTCGAGGCTCGTCAGGGAGAAGGTGAGGGCCAGCGAGAGGGGCGCGCCGACGGGCACCTGGGTGAACGAGAAGCGGGCGCGGGCGCGGACGTCGCCGAGGTCCTTGTCGGAGAGGTAGGCGTGACGGCTGGAACCGGTGGCGGAGAGCGTCACGGCACCCCGGCCCCCGGTCACCTTGTAGTCCGCGACGTCGGCGTCGTCCGCGGAGCGGGGCCACCACGTGCCGCCGTTCGGGGACGTGCCCCAGCCGGCGGTGCCGTCGGTCAGTTCCCGGTCGAAGTGGTCCTCGACGCGCCGCTTCTGCTCGGTGAACCAGCGCCTCGGCCCGCGCACCGTGACCGTCCTCGCCCCGGTCGTGAGGGTCGCGAGCACACCCCTGCCGTCCGAGACCTCCAGGCCGCCGGCGATCGTACGGGTGGTCAGCGCCCCGGCCGGGTGCGCGGTGAAGTGCCAGGGATCGGTCGGGTCGATCAGCACCGGGACCCGGGCGCCGGGCACGGTCGGGGCGAACGGCTCGGCCCTCGGCAGCGCCGGGGGCGTCTCCGCCGCGGCGGCGGCCGGCGCGGCGGCCAGCGGCAGCGCGCCGCCCGCGGCCGCTCCGGCGAGGGCGAGGAGCGTCGATCTGCGGCTCGGCTGGAACGTCGGTACGGACATGCGTGGATACCCCCCACAGGAACGGCGCGTGATCGTTCGACCAGGCGAGGGGACCCTATCCGTGCCGTCCGCCGTACCGGATGCCCGGCCCGGCACCGGCCCCCGTCAGCCGGCCGTCAGCCCCTTCAGCCGCTCCACCGCCTCCTCGAGGACGTCGAACCTCTTGCAGAACGCGAAGCGGACGAAGGGCGCGCCCTCCTCGCGGTGGTCGTAGAAGACGGCGTTGGGGATGGCGACCACGCCCGCGCGTTCGGGGAGGGCGCGGCAGAAGGCGAAGCCGTCGGTCTCGCCGAGCGGGCGGATGTCGGTGGTGACGAAGTAGGTCCCGGCCGGGCGGTGGACGCCGAAGCCGGCCGCGGCCAGGCCCTCGCTCAGCAGGTCCCGCTTGGCCTGGAGCTCGGCGCGCAGGCCGTCGGTGTACGTGTCGGGGAGGCGCAGCGCCTCGGCGACCGCGTACTGGAAGGGGCCCGACGAGACGTAGGTGAGGAACTGCTTCGCCGAGCGGACGGCGCCGGTCAGCTCGGGCGTGGCGGTGATCCAGCCGACCTTCCAGCCGGTGAAGGAGTACGTCTTGCCGGCCGAGCCGATGGTCACGGTGCGCTCGCGCATGCCGGGCAGGCTCGCGATCGGCACGTGCTCGGCGCCGTCGAAGACCAGGTGCTCGTACACCTCGTCGGTGACGACCAGCAGGTCGCGCTCCTGGGCGAGTTCGGCGATCGCGGTCAGCTCGGCGCGGCCGAGCACGGTGCCGGTGGGATTGTGCGGGGTGTTGAGCAGGATCAGCCGGGTCCGCTCGGTGACCGCGGCCCGCAGCTCGTCCAGGTCGAGCGCGAAGGCGCCGTCGTGCGGGCGCAGCGTGACCGGGACCCGGGTGCCGCCGGCCATGGCGACGCAGGCGGCGTACGAGTCGTAGTACGGCTCCAGGGCGATCACCTCGTCGCCCGGTTCGACCAGCGCGAGCAGCGCGGCGGCGATGGCCTCGGTGGCGCCCGCGGTGACCAGGACCTCGCTGTCGGGGTCGTACGCGAGCCCGTAGCGGCGGAGCTGGTGCTCGGCGATCGCGGTGCGCAGCTCGGGCACGCCGGGGCCCGGCGGGTACTGGTTGCCGCGGCCCTCGCGCAGCGCGCGGACGGCGGCCTCGCGGATCTCCTCGGGGCCGTCGGTGTCGGGGAAGCCCTGGCCCAGGTTGATCGAACCGGTCCGGGTGGCGAGCGCGGACATCTCGGCGAAGATCGTGGTGCCGAACTCCGCGAGCCGTCGGTTGAGCAGCGGTCGTGTCATGCCCGCCATCCTCGGGCGAAGCTCTGGACTTGCTCAAGTGCGCTTTGGGCGCGGTCCGGGGCGGGCATCCCCCTCGCAGAGCCGACGGGGCTCACCGAGCTCACGGAGCCGGCGCGGCCGACGGGGCCGACGGGGCCGACGGGGCTCCTTCTCACCGACGGGGGACGACATGGAAGTTGTGGTGGTCATCGCACTGGTGATCCTGGTGATCATCGGTTTCTCGGCGGCGTCGGGCGGCGGATCGTCCCGCAGGCGCCGGCGGCGGCGTGGCGGCTGGGGCAGCGGGGACTCGACGGGTGGCGGCGGCTGCGGCTCCTCGTCCTGCGGCTCGTCCTCGTGCGGGGGCGGCGGCTGCGGCGGTGGTGGTGGCGGCGACTGAGCCGCGGAGCGCGGGGTACACGGGCAGGGACCGGGTGACGGCCGGGCGCGGACGGGCGGCCCGACGGGATGGTGTGCCGGGGCAACGGCCTTCGGTGACCGTTCCGTTGGGTGATTGTGGGAACCGCGCGATCGATTCCGACTGAACAGTTGAACCGTGGGGCCCCCGAGGGGATGGAAACCACGTCAAGTTGGGTAAAAACGCTGTGACCTACCCACGGTTCATGATTCCCTCGCTGTCGAGAACATCCAGCCCTCGGACCGTGTGTGGACCCGAGACGGCGATCCCCACTCCCGGTCGAAACCCTTCACCGGGACGCCCCCGGCCCACCCGTCAAACCGTGTTTGCGGAGCCGATCCATGCTCACGACCCTGAAGACCTCCTACACCGACACCCGCGCGGCCGACCTCGCCTGGGCGCTGGGGCGCGACCCGCTGCCCGCGCTCGCCGTGCTCGATCTCGAACTAGCCGGAGCCAAGCTGCAGTTGCGGCTGCTCGGCGCCTCCCATCAGGTCCTCCTCGAGGAGGAGGACCGCAGTTGCTCGGAGACCGTCGCCTGCATGCCCGGCAGCAGCACCCCGCTGCCGCTGGGCGTGTCGAAGCGGGTCGGCGAGTGGGAGTACGAGTTCGCGGCGCGCGTCGAGACCCTCACCCAGGGCTCGTTCGCGGGCCGCGCCCAGGAGTTGCTCGCGCTCGTCGCCGACCATCCGCACGGCCTCGCGGGGACCTTCCCCGGCTCGCCGCACGCCTTCACGGCGATGCTGGCGCAGCGCCACGAGGGTCAGGTGCGGTGGCGCACCTGGCACGCGTACCCGCAGGAAGGGCAGTTGGTGGTGACCCGGACCCAGATCGGGGCCCGTATGCCCGCTTCGCTCTGACGCGCCGTACACATGCCTCAGGTGCACTCGTGTGGGTGACAGGCGGCCATACGTGCGTGACGTAGCGTTACGAACATGATCGACCCGCCCGTGACCATGCCGCCGCCTCCCAAGCGGGCGGCTCGGTTGCCCGTGCGGCCGGGCGCGGTGCGGTACCCGGTCCTGGCGGTGGTCTTCGTGTGCGCCGCCTGCGGGCTGGTCTACGAGCTCGAACTGGTGGCGCTCGCCTCCTATTTGATCGGTGACTCGGTCACCCAGGCGTCCGTCGTGCTGTCCGTCATGGTCTTCGCGATGGGTGTCGGCTCACTGCTCGCCAAGCGGCTGCGCTGCCGCGCGGCGGTCGGCTTCGGACTGGTCGAGGGCGGTCTGGCGCTGATCGGCGGCTGCTCGGCGATGGTGTTGTACGCGGCCTTCGCCTGGCTCGGCGAGTCGCGCTACGTGCTGGTGGCGTTCTCGCTGGCCATCGGCGTGCTGATCGGGGCGGAGATCCCGCTGCTCATGTCCCTCATCCAGCGCGCGGAGTCGGCCCGCGGGCAGAGCGGGGCGGGCGCCGGCGGCGGCACCGCCGAGGGCCGGGACGGCGGTGGTTCCGAGGTCCGGGGCGGTGGCGGCCATGAGGTCCGGGGTGGCGGCGCCGACGGCCGGGACGGCGGCGGGTACGAGGCCCCGGGCGGCGGTCGGTCCGAGGGCCGGGGTGGCGGCGCGGCCGGAAGCCGGGGCGGCGGTGGGCGGCGGGAGGCGCACGACGCCGCCGGGACCGTCGCCGACCTGTTCGCCGCCGACTACGTCGGCGCGCTCGTCGGCGGGCTCGCCTTCCCCTTCCTGCTGCTGCCCTGGCTCGGCCAGCTGACCGGCGCGCTGGTCACCGGCGCCGTGAACGCGGTGGCCGGCGGCGGCCTCGTGCTGTGGCTGTTCCGGCACGACCTGACGGCCCGTTCGCGGACCCTGCTCGTCGGCGTCAACGTCGCCGTGCTCGCCGTCCTCGCCACCGCGACCGTGCTCGTCGACGACTTCGAGCAGGCGGCGCGCCGCGCGGTGTACGGCGACAGCGTCCGGGTCGCCGTCCACACCGAGCTCCAGGAGGTGGTGGTGACCGGCGAGCGGGGCGGCCCGCCCGACCTGTTCCTGAACGGCCGGCTGCGGGTCGGCGGCGAGGACGAGTACCGGTACCACGAGGCCCTGGTGCACCCGGCGATGAACGGCCCGCACGCGCGCGTGCTGATCCTCGGCGGCGGCGACGGGCTCGCCGCCCGCGAGGTGCTGCGCTACGGGGACGTCCGGGCCGTCACCGTCGTCGAGCTCGACCCCGGCGTCGTCCACCTCGCCCGTACCGACCCGGACCTCGCCGCGCTCAACGAGCACTCCTTCCGCGACCCGCGCGTCACCGTCGCCTACGGCGACGCCTTCACCTGGCTGCGCTCCTCCCGGCCCGTGCAGGAACGGTACGACGTGGTGATCTCCGACCTGCCCGACCCCGGGATCACCCCCAGCGCCAAGCTCTACTCGGAGGAGTTCTACGGGCTCGCCGCCGGCGCGCTCGCCGACGGCGGGCGGCTCGTCGTGCACGCCGGATCGGCCGCCGCCCGCCCCCGCACGTACTGGACGGTCGACGCGACCCTCCGCGCGGCGGGCTTCGCCACCCGGCCGTACGGGGCGGGCCGCTCCGCCGACGGCGCCGGGCCCGGCGAAGGGGAGTGGGGCTTCCTGCTCGCCGCACCCGGCGGCCGCCCGCCCGCGCTGGGCCTCGACGACGCCGCGCCCCGGCTCCGCTCGCTGACCGCGGGTGTCCTGACCGAGGGCGGGAGCCGCGTGGAGCGCAGCCGTACGGGAGCGGCCGAGGGACTGCCGCCCTCGACGCTCGTGCACCCGCGCTACTGAGCGGAACCGGGCGGACGGGCGAGGGGAGGGGCGTACGGGGAGGGGCGTACGGGAAGGCGTACGAGGATCGGCGTACGGGGAGCGGGAGCGCCGCCCGGGCACAAACAGGCGACGGGCGGGCCGGGCCTGAGTAGGCTCGGCCCATGGAGCATGAGGTGTTCGTCCCGGTCCCGGCCGAGATTCTGCGCGCCACGCTGACGGACCCCGTCCGGCTGGCGCGCTGCGTTCCCGGGTTCCAGCAGGACACCGACAAGGAGCCGGGTCCGCTCGCGGGCCGGCTGAAGATCCGCGTCGGCGGCAACACCATCACCTACCGGGGCGCCCTGCGGATCTCCCAGCGCGGCAGCCGCTTCGCCGTCGAGGGCGAGGGCATGGAGGTACGCGGCAAGGGAACGGCGGCGCTCGCCCTGACGCTCGCGCTCACCCCGGTGGCCGAGGGCACCACGATCGGCTTCAGCGGCACGGTCACGGCGGCCGGCCGGCTCGCCGACGCCGACGCGGAGGCCAGGACCGCGGCGGGCGCCCGGCTGCTCGACCGCTTCGCGGAGGCGCTGTCCGCCGTCGCGGACGTCGAGGCGGAGGTCGAGGCGGAGGCCGCGGCGGCGGAGGCGGCGGAGATCGAGCGGGCGGCGGCCGGCCGGGCCGAGCCGGACAGCGACCCCGACAGCGACGACGACGGTGTCGACGACGGCGTGGAGGAACCCGGGCGCTCCTCGGTCTTCGACACACCGGTGCCGCCGCCGTCCCTGGACCCGAGGACCGACGAGGACTTCGACCGCGACGAGGCCGACGACATCGACGGCGAGGACCTCGAGGCGGCCGCCGCGGACGCGGAGGCCATGGACGGGACCCGCGCCGGGACCGGCGACTTCATCGGCGCCGCCCAGCCGGCCGAGGCCGCGCACGCCCGGCGCACCATGATCGGACGGAGCGCGGAGGAGGTCGACCACGCCCCGCCGCGCGGCCGCTACGCGCCGGTCCCGGCCGCCGAGGCGTCCAGCACCTCCGCGACCCTGCGCTGGATCGCCCCCGCGGCGGCGCTCGCCCTCGCCTCGGCCGTCGTCGTGACCCGCGTGATGCGCCGCCGCCGCTGAACGCCCTGCGGCGGCCCGTCCCGCCATGGTCCGGAGCTCTGACTCGAAGCCCCGATCCGAAGCCCTGATGCGAAGCCCTGATCGGCCGGACAGGCCCTAGGCTCATGGCGTGAGCACTCTGACGCGACTGACGGCCGGTGACGCCGAGTTGACCATCGATCCGGAGCACGGCTGCCGGATCGACAGCCTCCGCATCGGGGGCACCGAACTGCTGCTCCAGGGAGCGCGCCACGGCTGCTTCGTCATGGCGCCGTGGGCGGGCCGGACCGAGAACGGCCGCTTCCGCAACGGCGGCGAGGTCCATCAGCTCCCCGTCAGCGAGCACTCGGCCCCGCACGCGCTGCACGGCACGGTCCGGGACGTCCCGTGGAAGACGGCCGACGTCACCGGCACGACGGCCGCCTTCGTCACCGAGCTCGCCGACCCCTGGCCGTACGCCGGCAAGGTCACCCAGACCTTCGAGCTGACCGAGGACTCCCTCACCCTCCAGCTGGGCGTCGAGACGGCCGCGGACTCCTTCCCGGCGCAGGCGGGCTGGCACCCCTGGTTCCGGAAGACGCTCGGCGGACCGGAGGTCGAGCTGGACTTCCACCCGGCCTGGCAGGAGGAGCGCGGCGAGAACCACCTCCCCACCGGACGCCGCATCGACCCCCTGCCCCGGCCCTGGGACGACTGCTTCGGCATGCCGGACGGCGTCGACGTCACCCTCACCTGGCCGGGCCGGCTGGAGCTGCGTGTCACCAGCCGCGCCGAGTGGGTCGTGATCTACGACGAGCCCGCGGACGCCGTCTGCGTGGAGCCGCAGACCGGCCCCCCGAACGGCCTCAACACCCACCCGCGCCTGGTCACCCCGATCGACCCCCTGGAGGCCGCGACGACCTGGCGCTGGCGCAGCCTGTGACCTTGCGGGCTTTAAGCTCGTGAGCATGACTGACGTACGCGCTGAGCTGCTCCAGCAGATCAAGGACAAGGCCGTGGTGCACGGCAAGGTGACCCTCTCCTCGGGTCGTGAGGCCGACTACTACATCGACCTTCGCCGGATCACGCTCGACGGCGAGGCGGCGCCGCTCGTCGGTCAGGTCATGCTCGACCTGACCAAGGACCTGGACTTCGACTGCGTCGGCGGTCTGACCCTGGGCGCCGACCCGGTCGCGACCTCGATGCTGCACGCCTCCGCCGCGCGCGGTGAGCGTCTCGACGCGTTCGTCGTCCGGAAGGCGCAGAAGGCGCACGGCATGCAGCGCCGCATCGAGGGTGCCGACGTCAAGGGCCGCCGCTGCCTGGTGGTGGAGGACACCTCCACCACCGGGGGTTCGCCGCTGACCGCCGTCGAGGCGGTGCGCGAGGCGGGCGGCGAGGTCGTCGCCGTCGCGACGATCGTCGACCGCGGTGCCGCCGACGCGATCGCCGAGGCCGGTCTGACCTACCTCACCGGCTACCAGCTGGCGGACCTGGGCCTGGCGTAACGGCGTCGGGCTAACCGGAATCATCGCCTCGAAGTCGTGACCTAGGTCCCGACGCCTGGCCCAAACCGGTCCTGACCTGCTGCTTTCTCGAAGGGCGGGGTGTTTCACGTGAAACACCCCGCCCTTCGTCGTGCCGGGCCTGTGGGAGCCCGCACAAGAGTCTGGAAGGATGGGGTCGACGATGACGTCGCCCCCCAGGTCAGGGACAGCAACGCACACACCCGCACATCACAAGGAGCGGACGAATGCCCATCGCAACCCCCGAGGTCTACAACGAGATGCTCGACCGGGCGAAGGCAGGCAAGTTCGCCTACCCGGCCATCAACGTCACCTCGTCGCAGACGCTCCACGCCGCCCTGCGCGGTTTCGCGGAGGCCGAGAGCGACGGCATCATCCAGATCTCGACCGGTGGCGCCGAGTTCCTGGGCGGCCAGCACAACAAGGACATGGTCACGGGCGCGGTCGCCCTCGCCGAGTTCGCGCACATCGTCGCCGCGAAGTACGACGTCACGGTCGCGCTGCACACCGACCACTGCCCGAAGGACAAGCTGGACGGCTACGTCCGTCCGCTGCTCGACATCTCCGCCGAGCGCGTCAAGGCCGGTCGCAACCCGCTGTTCCAGTCGCACATGTGGGACGGCTCCGCCGAGACCCTCGCCGACAACCTGGCCATCGGCCAGGAGCTGCTCGCCAAGGCCGCCGCCGCCAAGATCATCCTCGAGGTCGAGATCACCCCGACCGGTGGCGAGGAGGACGGCGTCAGCCACGAGATCAACGACGAGCTGTACACCTCCGTCGACGACGCCATCCGCACGGCCGAGGCCCTGGGCCTGGGCGAGAAGGGCCGCTACCTGCTGGCCGCCTCGTTCGGCAACGTCCACGGCGTCTACAAGCCGGGCAACGTCGTGCTCCGCCCCGAGCTGCTCAAGGACCTCCAGGCGGGCGTCTCCGAGAAGTTCGGCAAGGCCTCCCCGTTCGACTTCGTCTTCCACGGCGGCTCCGGCTCGACCGCCGAGGAGATCGCCACCGCCATCGAGAACGGCGTGGTGAAGATGAACCTCGACACCGACACGCAGTACGCCTTCACGCGTCCGGTGGCGGACCACATGTTCAAGAACTACGACGGTGTCCTGAAGGTCGACGGCGAGGTCGGCAAGAAGTCCACCTACGACCCGCGCACCTGGGGCAAGCTCGCCGAGGCCGGCATGGCCAAGCGCGTCTCCGAGGCGTGCGTGGCGCTGCGCTCGGCCGGCACCAAGCTGAAGTAAGCGCTGTTGTACGAACGGGCCCGGCGCCACGAGAGTGGTGCCGGGCCCTTCGTCGTCCGCCGGGCCCTTCGTCGTGGATCCGGCTACCTGGAGGCGTGACCCGTGGTGTTCGACTTCGACCGCGCGATAGACCGGCGCGGGACGGCATCGGTGCAGTGGGACGGTCTCTCCGACCGCTTCGGCGTCCCCGACCTGCTGCCCTTCACCATCTCCGACATGGACTTCGCCTCCCCTCCGGCCGTGCTCGACGCGCTGCGCGAGCGGATCGACCACGGGGTGTTCGGCTACACCGACTGGCGGCTCGGCGAGTTCCGCGAGGCCGTACGGGACTGGTACGCGAGCCGGCACGGCACCGCCGTCGACACCGAGGCCATGGTCTACGCGCCCTCCGTGCTCAGCCAGCTCTCCCAGCTCCTCCGGATGTGGACGGAGCCCGGCGACGGCGTCGTCGTCCACACGCCCACCTACGACGGCTTCCGCAAGGCGGTCACCGGGCTCGGGCGCGAACTCCGCGGTGTCCCCGTCGGTGACCTCGACGCCCTGGAGCGGGAGCTCGCCCGGCCGGACAGCCGGATGCTGCTGCTCTGCTCCCCGCACAACCCGACCGGCCGGGTGTGGCGCGAGGAGGAGCTGAAGGAGTTCGCGCGGCTCGCCGAGCGGCACGGTGCCGCCGTCGTCAGCGACGAGATCCACGCCGACCTCACCGGTGAGGGCCACCGCCACATTCCCTGGACGGACATCGCGGAACCCGGGCGAGGCCGGCGCTGGGCGCTCGTCACCTCCGGCACCAAGGCCTTCAACTTTCCCGCGCTCTCCGGCTCGTACGGCTTCCTCGGCGACCCGGACGAGCGGGCCGCGTTCGTCCGCCGCATGGAGACCGGTGAGGGACTGGCCTCCCCGGCGGTGCTCTCGCTCACCGCCCACATCGCCGCCTACCGGCACGGCGCGCCGTGGCTGGACGCGCTGCGCGGCTATGTCGCCGAGACCATGGACCTGGTGCGGGAACGGCTCGCCGTCGCCCTCCCGGACGTCGGCTGGGCCCCGCCGCAGGCCGGCTATCTCGCCTGGATCGACCTGCGCCCGCTGGGCGTCGACGAGGCGGCCCTCCAGGAGGAGCTGGTGACCGCCGAGAAGGTCGCGATCATGCCGGGCGGTGTCTACGGCACCCCGGGCTTCGTCCGGCTCAACCTGGGCTGTCCCCGGGCCAAGGCCGAGCGCGGCGTGGCGGCCCTGGTGAAGGCGGCCGCGCGGCTGCGGAGCTGAGGCGGCTGGGGACCTGACACGGCGGGGGAGCGGGGGCGGCTGCGGGCCGACCGGGCCGGCGCGCGGCTGCGGAGCCGATCGGTTCGCGGGACCATGCAGGCATGACCGACACGGCGGGCGCGGCACCGGGCCTGGGCATCCGGCTGGCCTCGGGGACCGGGCGGTGGGTGGTCCTCACCACCGTCCTCGGCTCGGGGATGGCGCTGCTCGACTCCACCGTCGTCAACGTGGCCCTGCCGCACATCGGTGAGGACCTGGACGCCGACCTGGCCGCCCTCCAGTGGACGGTCAACGCGTACATGCTCACCCTCGCGGGCCTGATCCTGCTGGGCGGGGCGCTCGGCGACCGCTACGGGCGGCGCCGGGTGTTCGTGATCGGCGTGGTGTGGTTCGCGGTCGCCTCGCTGCTGTGCGGGCTCGCCCCGAACGCCGGGGTGCTCGTCGCCGCCCGCGCCCTCCAGGGCGTCGGCGGGGCGCTGCTGACGCCCGGCTCGCTCGCGCTGATCCAGTCGAGCTTCCACGAGGACGACCGGGCGCGGGCGGTCGGCCTGTGGTCGGGCTTCGGCGGGGTGGGGGCGGCGATCGGCCCGTTCGTCGGCGGCTGGCTGGTGGACGGACCCGGCTGGCGGTGGGTGTTCCTGCTGAACGTGCCGCTCGCGCTGATCTGCGTGCCCGTGGCGCTGCGGCACGTCCCGGAGTCCCGGGACGAGGCCGCGCACGGCCGCTTCGACGTGCTCGGCGCGGTTCTCGGCGCGGCGGCCCTCGGGCTCGTCACGTACGCGCTGATCGCGGCTGTCTGGTGGCCGGGCGTGGTGGGCGCGGCGGTCGGCGTGGGGTTCGTGGTGGTGGAGCGGCGGCGCGGGCAGGACGCGATGATGCCGCTGTCGGTCTTCGGATCCCGGACGTTCACCGCGGTGAACCTGGTGACGCTGTGCGTGTACGCGGCGTTCAGCGGTTTCTTCTTCCTGGCCGCGCTCCAGCTCCAGGTGGTCTCCGGCTACTCGGCGCTCGCCGCCGGTACGGCGCTGCTGCCGACGACCGTGCTGATGCTGCTGCTCTCGGCGAAGTCCGGCGAACTGGGCGAGAAGACCGGGCCGAGGCTGCCGCTGACCGTGGGGCCGCTGCTGTGCGCGGCGGGGATGCTGCTGATGCTGCGGGTCGGCGAGGACGCCTCGTACCTGACGGACGTGCTGCCCGCGATGCTCGTCCTCGGGATCGGCATGACGGCCCTGGTGGCACCGCTCACCGCGACCGTGCTCGCCTCCGTGGACGTCTCCCGGGCGGGCCTGGCCAGCGGCATCAACAACGCGGCGGCCCGGGCGGCGGGCCTGATCGCGGTCGCGGCGCTGCCGCTGCTGGTGGGCATGGGCCCGGAGGCGTACCGCTCGGCGGAGGAGTTCGGCGTCACCTTCCGGCGGGCGATGCCGATCTGCGCCGGTGTCCTGGTGGCGGGCGCGATCCTGGCCTGGGCCACGCTGCGCGGCCCGGCCCGGGCGGACTGCCACCCCGACTGCCGGGTCCACTGCGGCGTGACGGCGCCGCCCCTGGACCCGGGGAGAGCGGCACAGGACGGCGACGGGAACCCAAGGCCCGACGGCACATCGGACGGCGACGAGAACGGAAGGCCCGGCGGCACACCGCACGGCGGTCCGGCGGACGGACCCGGACCGCCGGGCTAGGCCGTCTCTTCCGGATCTTGGCCGGGTCCGCGACGCCTGGCACGGCACCTCGCCGCGTTGCCGAAACGCCCCGATAGCTCCGCTATCGCGACGCTCCGGTGCCTTGCGATGCACCGCACCAGACGCCGCGGCCTATCCGGCCCTGATCCGGAAGAGACGGCCTGGGGGCCGTCCCGTCGGCCAGGCCGGACCACGTCGCCCAGGCTCACGGTCAAGGCCCCGGACAGTCCCGCAAGGCGTCCCGCCGATCACACGGGCAGGGTCCGGAAGACCTGCCCCGGGGCTGAGGCAGACTTGCCCCATGGCCATCCACGAGAACCTGCTGGGGGGACCGCCCCCCACCCACCTGCCCGACGACCCGGAGCCGCGTGAGCTCCTGGCGAGCGGGGCCGCGCCGGCCGACGTCGCGGCGAAGTACCCGACCTCCTCGCTCGTGTGGGCGCAGCTCGCCGACGACGCGTACGAGGCCGGCCGGGTGATCGAGTCCTACGCCTACGCCCGTACCGGCTACCACCGCGGCCTCGACGCCCTGCGCCGCAACGGCTGGAAGGGCCACGGCCCGGTGCCGTGGGAGCACGAGCCGAACCGCGGCTTCCTGCGCGCGCTGCACGCGCTGGCCCGGGCGGCCGGCGAGATCGGCGAGAAGGACGAGCACGAGCGGTGCACGACGTTCCTGCGGGACTCCTCGGCGACCGCGGCGGACACGCTGGGCTGACGCCCGCCGACCGGGGCGCGGTGACCGTACGTGACGCGTGCGGGACGCACCGCGCCCCGGCCGGACCCCAATGCACCCATGCTGTAACAGCTGCCCGCGGTTGTTCGAGCGCGTTCGAGACGGTGGCATACGATCCCCCGGACCGCACACCGAGCCGTCGGCGCGCAGAGGCCCCCCACGTTCCTCGCCCCCCACCCGACGTACGCAGGGGAGAAGTCTGTCTTGGGCAAGCGTGCCGCGCAGCAGGGCCGTCGACGCAGGAGGGGAAAACAGCGGGGGAGAGGCCGGCTCGTCCTGCCGGTGCTCGCGCTCGCCCTCGTGTCGCTGGGCTGCGGGGCCGCGCTCGCGCACTACGAGGGGCAGAAGGACGACACCGCCGCGCCGCCGCGGCCCGTGACCGCCCCGCCCGCCACGGAGAGGGCCACGCCCACGCCGACCGCGAAGGCCACGCCCAAGCCCACGCCCAAGCCGAAACCGAAGCCCACGCCCACCCCCTCGCCGAAGAAGACCGGTGTGCCCCAGTCCGGCGCGGGCACCTTCACCACCGCCCACGCCACCGGCGAGGCCGTCGGCACGGGCGGCCAGCTGCGCCGCTACCGCGTCCAGGTCGAGGACGGCGTCGACGTCTCCGCCCGCGAGGCCGCCGAGGAGATCCAGCGGATCCTCGCCCACCCGCGCGGCTGGGCCGCGCACGGCCGGGGGCGCTTCCAGCTGGTCACCGAGAACGCCGACTTCGTCATCCGGATCGCCACCCCGGACACCGCCGACAGGCTCTGCGCCGCCAACGGCATGAACACCCACGGCGAGCTGAACTGCGAGACCACCACGGGCGTCGTCGTGAACCTCAAGCGGTGGATGCTCGGCTCGCCGACCTTCGCCGGCCCCGCCCACGAGTACCGCCACCTGATCATCAACCACGAGGTCGGGCACGAGATCGGCATCCGGCAGCACATGGGCTGCCCGGGGCCCGGCAGGCTCGCGCCGGTCATGATGCAGCAGATCAAGGGCCTGAACGGCTGCCGTTCGAACGCCTATCCGTATGACGAAGACGGGATCTACATCGAGGGTCCGATCGTGTCATGATGCGCGTGGGTGGCGTGCGCCGAAGCATGCCTCCCGAGGGGACCGGGGCTCCGTCGTCACACGGAAGGAGCGGACCGCTACCCGGTAGTTCGTATCGAGGAGACAGAAATGTCCACCTTCCCAGGTTCTCCCGATGCCTCCGGAGCCGGTGCGGTCAACGACGCACCGAACCTCGACTTCGCGGGCACCACGCCGTACGAGGACTACGTCCAGGCGGACGTCCTCACCCACCTCCAGCACCTGCGCTCGGACGACCCCGGCGAGATGGTCTTCCTGGTCACCACCCAGGTCATGGAGCTGTGGTTCACGGTGATCGTCCACGAGTGGGAGACCGCGAGCCACGCCCTGCGCCGCGACGACCTGCCCGTCGCCATGGACGCCCTCAAGCGCTCCGTCCGCGAGCTGGAGGCGCTCAACCACTCCTGGCGTCCGCTGGCCCAGCTCACTCCCGCCCAGTTCAACGCCTACCGCGGCGCGCTGGGCGAGGGCTCCGGCTTCCAGTCGGCGATGTACCGACGCATGGAGTTCCTGCTCGGCGAGAAGTCGGCGTCCATGCTCGTGCCGCACCGCGGCGCGCCCCGCGTCCACGCCGAGCTGGAGAAGGCGCTCCAGGAGCCCAGCCTGTACGACGAGACGCTGCGGCTGCTCGCCCGGCGCGGCCTGCCCGTGCCGGCCGAGGTCCTCGGCCGCGACCTCGCGCTGCGCTACGAGCCCTCGGCCGAGGTCGAGCGGATCTGGGCCGGGATCTACGCCGACCCCGACCAGAACGCCGAACTCGTCCGCCTCGGCGAGGCGTTGAGCGACGTCGCCGAGCTGGTGTGGCGCTGGCGCAACGACCACCTGGTGGCCACCCGCCGCGCCATGGGCGCCAAGACCGGCACCGGCGGCTCGGCGGGCGTGGCCTGGCTGGAGAAGCGGGCGCAGAAGAACGTGTTCCCCGAGCTGTGGACGGCGCGCAGCCATGTCTGAGACCTTCGAGGAGCGCGCCCGGGCGCTCGACACCGCCGACGAACTCGGCAAGCACCGCGAGAAGTTCGCCCTCGACGCCACCGTCTACCTCGACGGCAACTCGCTCGGCGCGCTGCCCGCCCACGTCCCCGCCCGCATGGCCGACGTCGTCACCCGCCAGTGGGGCGAGCTGCGCATCCGGTCCTGGGAGGAGTCCGGCTGGTGGACCGCGCCCGAGCGGATCGGCGACCGGATCGCCCCGCTCGTCGGCGCCGCCGAGGGCCAGGTCGTCGTCGGCGACTCGACCAGCGTGAACGTCTTCAAGGCGGTCGTCGCGGCCACCCGGCTCGCGGGCGAGGGGCGCGACGAGATCCTCGTCGACGCGACGACCTTTCCCACGGACGGGTACATCGCCGAGTCCGCGGCGCGCCTCACCGGTCACCGGATCGTGCCCGTCGAGCCGGCCGCGATACCCGGCGCGGTCACCGACCGCACCGCGCTCGCCCTGGTCAACCACGTCGACTACCGCAGCGGCCGGCTCCAGGACCTGCCCGGCATCACCGCCGCCCTCCACGAGGCCGGGGCGCTCGCCGTCTGGGACCTGTGCCACAGCGCCGGCGCCCTGCCGGTCGGCCTGGACGCGCACGGCGTGGACCTGGCCGTCGGCTGCACGTACAAGTACCTCAACGGCGGCCCCGGCGCGCCCGCGTACCTGTACGTCGCCGAGCGCCACCAGGACCGGTTCGACTCGCCGCTGCCCGGCTGGAACTCGCACGCCGACCCGTTCGGCATGACCCCGGGCTACCGGGCCGCCGACGGCGCCGCGCGGGGCCGGGTCGGCACGCCCGACATCCTGTCCATGCTGGCCCTGGAGGCCGCGCTCGACGTGTGGGACGGCGTCCGCATCGAGGACGTACGGGCCAAGTCCCTCGCCCTCACGGACTTCTTCCTGGAGTGCGTCCGGGCCTACGCCCCCGAGGACCGGGTCACGTCGGTGACGCCCGAGGCGCACGCGGAGCGGGGCAGCCAGGTCGCGCTGCGCTGCGCCGAGGCGCCGGCCGTCATGGCGGAACTGATCCGGCGCGGCGTCGTGGGCGACCTGCGCCGCCCGGACGTGCTGCGCTTCGGTTTCACCCCGCTGTACGTCGGCTTCGCGGACACGGAGCGGGCGGCGCGGACCCTCGCGGACGTCCTGGCGGACACTCCTCCGGCGCAGGGCTGATCATCACCTGATCGCCTGATCTGCGGGGCCCGTACTCCTGGTACCGTCCCCGCAGGTCAGGCCGATGGGTTCGTCAATCGGCCCCGTCTGAGGAGAGGTTGGAAGCAGCATGCCGGACCCCGCCGCGCGCGACGCCGCCGAGGAAGCGTCGGCCTTCTCGCACCCGGCCGTCGACCCGGACGCCTCCGCCGCGTACGGCGCGCACCCCGACCAGGTCGTCGACTTCTACGCGCCGCGCGACGGCCGGACGAACGCGCCCCTGGTCATCGCCCTGCACGGCGGCGCCTGGCGGGCCCCGTACGACCGGCGGCACCTGACTCCTTTCGTGGACTTCCTGGCCCGGCGCGGCTTCGCCGTGGCCAGCGTGGAGTACCGGCGCGGCAGCGACATCCCGCGGCAGGGCGCAGCCGCCCCGGTGGCCGGGCGCTGGCCGGAGACCTTCGACGACGTCGCCGCCGCGATGGACGCGGTGCCGGAGCTGGCCGCCGCGCACCTGCCGCAGGCCGACCCGCGGCGCATCGTGCTGACCGGCCACTCCGCGGGCGGCCACCTCGCCCTGTGGGCCGCCGCCCGCCACGTCCTGCCCGCGGGATCGCCCTGGCGCCTGCCGGCCCCGCCCGCCCTGCGCGGAGTCGTGGCGCTCGCCCCGATCGCCCACTTCGACCGCGCGGTGGAACTCGGCGTGTGCGGCGGCGCGGTGACCGAACTCCTCGGCGGCGAGGCGGACTTCGCCGCGAGGGCGGCGCAGGCGGATCCGGCGCTGCTGCTGCCCACCGGCATCGCCACGACCGTCGTCCAGGGTCGTGACGACATCGTCGTCCCGTCCTCCGTCGCCGAGTCCTACGCCGAGGCCGCCGCCAAGGCGGGCGAGACGGTCGGCTGCACGTTCCTGGAGGAGGTCGGCCACTTCCCGCTGATCGACCCGGCTGCGGACGCGTGCGCGGTGGTGGCGGAGGAGATCGCCCAGCTGGCCTGGTAGCCCCGCGAAGGGCCGGGCGGGGCCGCCGTAGTCCTCAAGGCGGACCTCCGAGGATCCGCATCGAGCCGGACGACCGGTTCGCGGGGCGCCCGTACCGTGGACGCGTGACTTCGACCCGGACCACCGAAACGAGCCGCAGCCCCGAGCTCCGCCTGACGCTGAAGGCGCTCGGCGGTATGTGGGCCGACCTCTTCACCGACGCGTTCGCCTACCGCCCACTGCCCCGCCTGAACCTGACGCGTGGACCGCTCCGGCTCCTCCCGGAGCGGATACGCGACGAAGCCGGCGTGCTCCCGCACCTCGTCGTCGGCTTCCTCGCCCTCATCGTCTTCTTCATCGGGGCCGAACAGGTCCGTGATGCCTTCGGACCGTTCGTCCTCGTCTACGCCGCCGTGCCCGCCGCGATCGTGCTGCTCACCCTGATCCGCCCGGTGCTCGCCTTCTGGGCCTCGCTCGCCTCGACCCCGTTCATCGGCGTCCTGGGCGGCTTCGGCGAGGGCTGGCCGTGGCCGCCGAACTCCTTCGCCACGCACCTCTTCGTCATCGTGATCGTCGCGATGCGCACCCGGCCGCGTACCGCCGGCTGGATGTGGCTGATCACCGCCGGGTACGCGCTCTTCTTCACCTTCTTCGCCGGCTCCGGGTCCGGCACCGACGCGCTCCCGCTGCTCTTCACCGCCGGCATCGGGCTCCTGCTCGTCACGACCTTCCAGGTCCGCCGCGACGCCGCCCGCGAGGTCACCGCCCAGCAGACCGTGACCGCCGTCGAGCGCTCGAAGCGGACGCTCCTGGAGGAGCGCACCACCATCGCCCGTGAGCTGCACGACGTCGTCGCCCACCACATGTCGGTGGTCGCGATCCAGGCCGAGGCCGCGCCGTACCGGGTGGAGAACCCGCCGCCGGAGCTGGAGCAGGCCTTCGCCACCATCCGCGAGAACGCCGTCGCCGCGCTGACCGAGCTGCGCCGGGTCCTCGGGGTCGTACGGGCCGAGGACTACGAGGCGCCCGACGCGCCGCAGCCCACCCTCGCCGACCTGGACGGCCTGGTCGCCAACGTGCGCGACGCCGGCCTCGACGTGGAGAAGACGGTGACCGGCTCGGTGCGGGAGCTGCCGCAGGGCGTCGAGCTGTCCGCGTACCGCATCGTGCAGGAGGCCCTGTCGAACGTGCTGCGGCACGCACCCGGCGCCTCCGCGAAGGTCGAGGTGTCCTACGTCCTCGGCGGCCTCGGCATCCGCGTCGTCAACGGCCCGGCCCGCGGCCTGCTGAAGCCCGCCCGTCACCCGGCCACCACCCCTCAAGGGGGGCTTCGCCCGCGCGATTCGATGGGCGCCGGCCACGGCATCACCGGCATGCGGGAGCGTGTCACGATGCTGAACGGCGAGATGACCGCCGGGGCGGCCGGCGACGGCGGCTACGAGGTCGCGGTCTTCATCCCCGTGGCACGTGAGGAGGCCGCCGAATGACCATCCGGGTGCTGATCGTCGACGACCAGATGATGGTCCGCGAGGGCTTCTCGGTGCTGCTCGGCGCGATGCCGGACATCGAGGTCGTCGGCGAGGCCGTCAACGGCCGCGAGGCGGTCGCCCAGGTCGCGGCGCTCCGCCCCGACGTGGTCCTCATGGACATCCGCATGCCGGAGATGAACGGCATCGACGCGACCCGCGAGATCGTGGCCGCCGACGCCGAGGCGAAGGTGCTCGTGCTCACCACCTTCGACCTGGACGAGTACGTGTACCAGGCGCTGCGCGCCGGTGCCTCCGGCTTCCTCCTCAAGGACGCCTCGGCCCGGCAGCTCGCGGACGGCGTCCGGGTGGTCGCGGCCGGCGAGGCGCTGCTGGCGCCGACCGTGACCAAGCGGCTGATCACCGAGTTCGCCAGGTCGGCGGAGGTGTCGCCGCGCCAGCCGGCGGCGGCGCAGATCGGTGAGCTGACCGAGCGCGAGACGGAGGTCCTGGTGCTGATCGCGCAGGGCCTGTCGAACGCCGAGATCGCCGACCACCTCGTCGTCGCCGAGTCCACCATCAAGACCCATGTGAGCCGGATCCTGGTGAAGCTGGGCCTGCGCGACCGGACGCAGGCGGCGGTCTTCGCGTACGAGGCGAGGCTGGTGCAGGTCGGCGGTTGACGGCGGCCCCGGAGGTCCACGGGGGGCTGCCGGGGGTAGCGTCCGGTCATGGACGCTGCTGACGCGGCCGATGCCGCTTTCGACCCCTGGTCCCCGGATTTCGTCGCCGACCCGTATCCCGCGTACGCGCGGCTGCGCGCCACCGGCCGCGCCCACTGGTACGGGCCGACCCGCCAGTGGCTGGTCCCGCACTACGACGACGTGTCGGCGCTCCTCAGGGACCGCCGCCTGGGCCGTACCTACACGCACCGCTTCAGCCACGAGGAGTTCGGGCGGGAGGCGCCGGACGCCGCCCACGAGCCGTTCCACACGCTGAACGACCACGGGCTGCTCGACCTGGAGGGCGCCGACCACAGCCGGATCCGGCGCCTGGTGTCGAAGGCGTTCACGCCGCGGACGGTGGAGCTGCTGACGCCGACGGTACGGGAGCTGGCGGCCGGCCTGGTCGGGGACCTGGTCGCGGCGGGCGGCGGCGACCTCCAGGCGATGGTGGCCGAACCGCTGCCGGTGGCGGTCATCGCGGAGATGCTGGATATCCCACGGGAGGACGAGGAACGGGCGATGCTGCGCCCGTGGTCGGCGGCGATCTGCGGGATGTTCGAGCTGAACCCGTCCGAGGACACGGCGCGGCGGGCGGTCGCCGCCTCGATCGAATTCTCCTCCTACCTGCGGCAGTTGATCGCCCGGAGGCGCTCCGAGCCCGGCGACGACCTGATCTCGGCGCTGATCGGCGTGGCGGAGCTGACGGAGCAGGAGATGATCTCCACCTGTGTGCTGCTGCTCAACGCGGGCCACGAGGCGACCGTGAACACCACGGTCAGCGGTTGGTGGACACTGCTCCGGCACGGGGTGCGGCCGGATCCCGACCCGGAGAAGTTGTCCACAGCTGTGGAAGAACTTCTGCGCTACGACACCCCGCTGCAGATGTTCGAGCGCTGGGTCCTCGACGACATCGAGCTCGGCGGGGTCGTCATCCCGCGCGGCGCCGAGGTCGCCCTGCTCTTCGGCTCCGCCAACCGCGACCCCGCCCGCTTCGGCCCGACCGCCGGCGAGCTCGACCTCGGGCGCGCCGACAACCCGCACATCACCTTCGGAGCCGGCATCCACTACTGCCTCGGCGCTCCGCTCGCGCGCCTCGAACTCACCACGGTCTTCGCCGAGTTGCTGCGCCAGGCCCCGGGTATCCGGCTCGCGGCCGAGCCGGAGCGGAAGCCGGGCTACGTGATCCGTGGTTTCGAGGAACTGCTCGTGGAGGTGTGAGGCGCGTCGGACGCCGCCGGCGCGGACGGCCCCCCGACACCAAGTCGAGGGGCCGTTCCGTGCGGTGGCGGCAGCGGCGGCGGTGAGGGATCAGCTCACCATGTCCCGGCGACGCAGGCCCGCCAGGCCGGCCGTCGTCAGCGCCGCCGCCAGGGCGGTGAGGGCGAGGACCGGGGCCCAGGCCATCTCCTGCCCGGGCAGCTTGGGCAGGTGGCCGAAGGGCGAGAGGTCGAGGACCGCCTGCGGCAGGTCGAGCGCCGGGCCGATCCAGCCGAGGGCCAGGCACACGCCCGCCACGCCCCAGGCGGCCGGCGCGATCTTCGGGAACGCGCCCCAGAGCAGCACCGCCAGGCCCGCGAGCGTCCAGACCGCCGGCAGCTGGGCGAGCGAGGCGCCCAGGACCGCGCCGGTCTCCCTGCCGTACGAGAGGGCGAGACCGGCCCCGCTGAGGAGCATGATCAGCGCCGATCCGGCGAACGCGACCGCCAGGTGCCCGGCCGCCCAGCGCAGCCGCCCGACGGGCGCGGCGAGCAGCGGCTCGGCGCGCTGCGAGGTCTCCTCGCCGTGCAGCCGGAGCACCGAGCCGACCGCGTACAGGGCCGCGACCATGCCGAACAGGCTCACCATGGTGGCGAGGAAGGCGTCGGTGAGGGCGCTCTGGCCGCCCATCCGCTGGAAGATCTGCCGGGCCTGCTCGTTGTCGCCGACGATGTCCGCCGCGCCCTCGACCATCCCGCCGAAGACCAGTCCGCCGAGCAGGAAGCCGAGCGACCAGCCGAGCAGGGTGCCGCGCTGGAGCCGCCAGGCGAGCGCGCCGACCGTCGCGAGACCGCCGGAGGCGGGCCCGGGCCGGGTGGGCAGGAAGCTCATGCCGACGTCACGGCGGGCGGTGAGGACGTACGCGACGGCCGTCTGGAGCCCGGTCGCGGCGGCGAGCAGGAGCAGCACCCACCAGCGTTCGCCGGCGAAGGCGTGGACGTTCTCGGCCCAGCCGACCGGCGAGAGCCAGGTGAGGATGCTGCTGCCGTCGGCGGTCCCGGCGTCGCCCGCGGCGCGGAGCACGAAGGCGAGGCCGAGCAGACCCGCCGTCAGTCCCTTGGCGAGCCGGGCGCTCTCGGTGAGCTGGGCGACGATCGCGGCCATGCTCGCGAAGACCATGCCGGTCCCGCCGATCGCGAGGCCGAGCGCGAGCGCCCCGGCCGCGTCCTGCCGGGCGAGCCCGGCGGTGACGACGAGGGCGACGGCGGTGTTGGCGGTCAGCGCGGCCAGCAGCGCCGCCGTCAGCGGTGCCCGGCGGCCCACCGCGGCGGCCGAGAGGATCTCCTGACGGCCCGTCTCCTCCTCCTCGCGGGTGTGCCGGACCACGACGAGCAGGCTCATCACGGCGGCGAGCACGGCGGCGAAGGTGCCGAACCGCCAGGCCACCAGGCCGCCGAGGGAGTCGTCGAAGACCGGCCCGTAGAGCGAGCGCATCGAGCTGTTGGCGTTCATGGAGGCGGCGAGTTCGGCGCGCTGCGCCGCCGTCCCGTACAGGCCCTCCAGGGAACCGGCGCCACTGGCGACCATGCCGCCGGTGACCAGCGCCCAGACCGGCAGCATCAGCCGGTCGCGGCGCAGGGCGAGCCGGGTGAGGGACCCGGTGCCGGTCAGACTGACGGTGCTCATCGGGCGTTCGCCTCTTCGTGTGCGTCTTCGTGTGCGTCTTCGGGGGTGTCGCCGCGCGTGTCGTCGGCGTAGTGGCGGAGGAACAGCTCCTCCAGGGTGGGCGGGGTGGAGGTGAGGCTCCGTACGCCGGACTGGGTGAGCGAGCGGAGCACGGCGTCGAGCTTGTCGGTGTCGACCTGGAGCCGGACCCGGCGGCCCTGGACGTTCAGGTCGTGGACGCCGGGCAGGTGGGCGAGTCCGTCGGGCGCGCCCGCGAGTTCGGCGGAGACGCTCGTACGGGTGAGGTGCCGCAGCTCGGCGAGCGAGCCGGACTCCACGGTCCGCCCCTTGCGGATGATGCTGACCCGGTCGCAGAGGGTCTCGACCTCGCTGAGGATGTGGCTGGAGAGCAGGACCGTACGGCCCCGGTCGCGGGCCTCGGCGACGCAGTCCTGGAAGACCTCCTCCATCAGCGGGTCGAGACCGCTGGTCGGCTCGTCGAGGACGAGCAGGTCGACGTCGGAGGCGAAGGCGGCGACAAGGGCCACCTTCTGCCGGTTGCCCTTGGAGTAGGTCCGGCCCTTCTTGGTCGGGTCGAGCTCGAAGCGCTCGATCAGCTCGGCCCGCCGGGCCTTGTCGAGCCCTCCGCGCAGGCGTCCGAACAGGTCGATGACCTCGCCGCCGGAGAGGTTGCGCCAGAGGGTGACGTCACCGGGGACGTAGGCGATCCGCCGGTGCAGCTCGACGGCGTCGGACCAGGGGTCCATGCCGAGCGCCTGGACGGCGCCGGAGTCGGCGCGGAGGAGTCCGAGGAGGACCCGGATGGTGGTGGACTTCCCGGCCCCGTTGGGCCCGAGGAAGCCGTGGACCTCGCCGGCCTCGACGGCGAGGTCGAGTCCGTCCAGTGCATGCGTGCGCCCGAACGCCTTGTGGAGCCCGGCGACCGTGATTGCCTTCGTCATGCTTCAGAACGTACGCTACTTTCACAAACTTGTGAAGTTAAGGAAGCGTATAAAGTCGGAGGGGTGAGTGAGATGACGAGGAACGACGAGGTCGGCAGCGGCAACGACGGCGGCAGGAGCGAAGGCGCCGGTGCTGGTGGCGGTACCGGTGGCGGTGCCGGAAACGACGAGGCCGTCGCCCGTTTCGTGGAACGCTTCGCCGGCGAGCTGACCTCCGCCGGCATGCAGCGCATGGCCAGCCGGGTCTTCGCGGCCCTGCTGTCCTCCGAGACCGCCTCCATGACCTCGGCCGAGCTGGCCGAGCAGCTGCAGATCAGCCCGGCCGCCGTCTCCGGTGCCATCCGCTACCTCAGCCAGGTCGACATGGTCAGCCGCGAGCGCGACCCCGGCACCCGCCGGGACCGCTACGTGCTCCACAACGAGCTCTGGTACGAGACCTTCACCCGCCGCGACCAGGTCCTCAGCCGCTGGGAGAAGATCCTCCGCGAGGGCACGGACACGCTCGGCCCGGACACCCCGGCGGGCCGCCGCACCGCCGAGACGGCCGAGTTCTTCGCCTTCCTGCACGGCGAGATGGCCGGGATCATGGACCGCTGGCGCGCCCACAAATCAGCTCAGGGAGCGGAAACCCCCGGGGCCTCCGGCACCTCCGGCACCGCCTGAGGCGGCGCGAGCCGCTCCAGGTACTCGCGTGCGGCCGGATCGCCCGGCCGCAGCTCCTCGTACGGCCCGGCGGGCCACACCGGACGTCCCTCGATCCAGGGCACGACGACCGGGTCGCCCTCGGCCGTGCCCTCCCGTCGGCCGCGCAGCTCCACGGGGCCGCTCGGGGCCGACGGAAGCCCCCGCCCGGGCCGCGTCCGGGTGCCCTGCGGGAGGAGCCGGATCACACCCTCCGGCAGGTCGTCCGTCCCGTCCCCGGCCGGGAAGACCAGCAGGACGGGCCCGCCGCCGTACGGGTCGTACAGCAGCGCGTACCGCCGGGGTACGGCCTCGGCGGCCCGCGCGGCCTCGGCGAGACGCCGGGCGGCGGTGCGGCCGGAGGTGAGGAAGCGGTAGCCGGCGTAAGGGAAGAGGCCGGCGCCGAGCGCGAGGACCGCGTACGCCTGGACGTCCGAGCCCTCCGGCCGGAGCAGCGCCGCACTGCCGGTCGCGAGGGCGATCAGGCCGCCGGCCGCCATCGGCAGGCCCGCCACCCGGCGCAGCGAGCGCACCCGCCACCACGGCACGGCACGCACGTCGGCCTCGGGGCGACGGCGCCCGGAGCGCGGCACGGCCTGGCGCGCGGCGGCGGCGGTGAGCGTCGCGTACGTCAGCGGGGGACGGGCCGCGCCGTCGACGGGGCCGACCCGGGGAGCGGGCGCGCCCGTCACCACGGGAGCCTCCGGGCCGCGCCGCAGGCCCACCCGCCGACGCGAGGCCGGCGGGGCCTCCGGCCGGGCGGCGGGGCCCTGCGGCTGTACCGGCGCCGGCCGGTCGAGCAGCCCCGCGGCCGCCGCGAGACCGACGGTCCGGTGCCGGGTGTGGTGGCCCCGTACCGCCTTCGCCCAGACCAGCTCCGCACCGCCGGGCGGAGCGATCACGCCGCCGCTGCCCGGGTCGCCGCACCACCACAGGACGGCGTCGGGGCCCGGTCGGACCTGCTCGAACCGCTGCTTCGTCGCCGCCACGACCAGCGGCCACGCCTGCCCGTCGTGCGGGGAGCTCAGGACGACCGACGCGGGAGTCATGCCGCCGCGGACGACCGCCACGGCGGGGTGCGCCGACCACCGGCCCGCCGCCAGCGTCCGCCGCATCAGCCCCGCGGTGCGCAGGGCACTGAGGCCGACGAGCAGCACGATCAGACCGCTGGTACCCAGGCCGGCGGCCACGTTCGCCGCCCAGGTGCCGCCGACGGGCAGGAAGCCGAAGACGAGGGCGAGCCCCACCAGGGCCGCGCCGGCCGCCGTTCCCTGCGTCACCCGCCGCCGGTACCGCCCGAGCGCCCGCGCGGTCGCCTCCCGGTCCAAAGCGCACTCCACCACAGGACCCCCCGTCCCTCTGTCCTCCTGTGCCACCGCGAGGCTAGGGCATGAACGGCGGATCCGGGCGGGGTGGCGGGACAGCCCGAGGCGCCGGCGTCAGACCCGGCTGCCGTCCCGGGGGACCGTCAGCCCCCACGCCCCCGCCCGTACCGTCCAGGTCCGCCGCCGGACCGGGCCCGAGACCGTCGTGTCGGCTCGGTAGCGGAAGTCGGGGCCGGCCACCGTCAGGGTGCGGGCCGTGGTGTGGACGGGCGCGGCGCCGGCGGGCACCAGGGTCAGGGACAGCGTGCCCGCGAGGGCGCGGGCGGTGAGGCCCTCGACCGGGGTGTCGAGGTCGGTGAGCAGCACGCCGTCCGCCTCCACCCGCAGCCGGTGCGCGCGGTCCGCCAGGGCCGTGGGGGCGGGCCTGACCAGGGTGCGGACCAGGGAGCGGCAGGTGTCCCAGACGGTGGCGGGCGCGGCGGCGAGGGCGCGCGCCGCGGGCACGTCGAGGTGGTCGAGGACGACGCCGTCGCTGTCGTCCACGAGCAGGTCGAGCCGGCGCACCGCCCCGTCGAGGACCGCCCGGGACGCGGCGACCGTGCCGGGCGGCACGCCGAGCGCGTGGGCCGTCGCCACCCGGTCGGGCGCGCCGATCGGGACGAGCGAGAGCGTCCCGCCGCCCGCCTCCCGCTCGCGGTGCAGCAGGGTCACGGTGCGGAGCAGCGCGCGGTCGTCGCCGAGGACCACAGGGCGCCGGGAGCCGCGCCGGGCAAGGGCGCGGGCGAATTCCTCGGGATCGTCCGGCAGGCAGATCTTCGTTTCCGCGCCCGCCGACAACACATCTTTCGCGATCCGCACGGACTCGCCGTCACTTCGGCGGGCGACCGGGTCGATGATGACCAGCAGCTGGTCGTGAGCCGACACCTCGGTCCTTCCTCGGGTAGTCTCTTTGTGCAAGAGCCCCTTGCGCTATTGCGCCAGGGGCTTCGTCTATTCCGGGGCACACCGGTGAGGCGGCGTCGGCCCCCTGACCTTGGACATGCCCCGCCCGGAAGGGGTGTACGCCTGTGCCCGCACTTGTGCTGCTCGGTGCTCAGTGGGGTGACGAGGGCAAGGGAAAGGCCACCGACCTGCTCGGTGGGTCCGTTGACTACGTGGTGCGTTACCAGGGCGGCAACAACGCCGGCCACACGGTCGTCGTCGGCGACCAGAAGTACGCGCTGCACCTTCTCCCTTCCGGAATCCTCTCCCCGGGGTGCACCCCGGTCATCGGAAACGGCGTCGTCGTCGACCCGGCGGTCCTGCTCTCCGAGCTGAGCGGGCTGAACGAGCGCGGCGTCGACACCTCGAAGCTGCTGATCAGCGGCAACGCCCACCTGATCACGCCGTACAACGTCACCCTCGACAAGGTGACGGAACGGTTCCTCGGCAAGCGCAAGATCGGCACCACCGGCCGTGGCATCGGTCCGACCTACGCCGACAAGATCAACCGCGTCGGCATCCGGGTCCAGGACCTCTACGACGAGTCGATCCTCACCCAGAAGGTCGAAGCGGCGCTGGAAGGCAAGAACCAGCTGCTCGCCAAGCTCTACAACCGGCGCGCGATCGACGCCGCGCAGATCGTCGAGGAGATGCTCCAGTACGCGGAGCAGATCAAGCCGTTCGTCGCGGACACCACCCTGATCCTCAACCAGGCGCTCGACGACGACAAGGTCGTGCTCTTCGAGGGCGGCCAGGGCACCCTGCTCGACGTCGACCACGGCACGTACCCCTTCGTCACCTCCTCGAACCCGACCGCCGGCGGTGCCTGCACCGGCGCGGGCGTGGGCCCGACGAAGATCAGCCGGGTCATCGGCATCCTCAAGGCGTACACCACCCGCGTCGGCGCCGGCCCGTTCCCGACCGAGCTCTTCGACGAGGACGGCGAGGCGCTGCGCCGGATCGGCGGCGAGCGCGGTGTGACCACCGGCCGTGACCGCCGCTGCGGCTGGTTCGACGCGGTCATCGCCCGCTACGCGACCCGCGTCAACGGCCTCACCGACTTCTTCCTGACCAAGCTCGACGTGCTGACCGGCTGGGAGCAGATCCCGGTCTGCGTCGCGTACGAGATCGACGGAAAGCGCGTCGAGGAGCTGCCGTACTCGCAGACCGACTTCCACCACGCGAAGCCGGTCTACGAGATGCTGCCGGGCTGGTCCGAGGACATCACCAAGGCCAAGACCTTCGGCGACCTGCCGAAGAACGCCCAGGCGTACGTGAAGGCCCTGGAGGAGATGTCCGGCGCCCCGATCTCCGCGATCGGCGTGGGCCCGGGCCGCGACGAGACGATCGAGATCAACTCGTTCCTGTAGGCCTCGCGCGCGAGCGCCCGAAGGGCCCGCACCTCGGCCGACCGGCCTGGGGCGCGGGCCCTTCCGCTTCCGGCGGGGCTGCTTCGTACGGCTGTGTACGGCGGCCCGCCGCCGTTTCCCCGGCTGCGTACGGCCGAGCGGCGAGAACGGCTTGTTCGAGCCTTGTGGGCCCCGGAAGACCTCCGCTTGTCTCGTCGTCTCCGTCACCGAGGCCTCAGGGGGAAGCATGACCACACCCGACAAGCCGTCCGCGCCGCCACCGGAGCCGGCGTCCGTCCCGTCACCGGCGCGGCCGTCCGTGCCGCCGCGGTCCGCGCCGTCCTGGGCCTGCTGGGCGCCTGAGGCGCCCCGGCACCGGACCAGGGCCTGTCCGGCGGATCTTGGCCGGGTCCGCGGCCTGCCCGGCCATCCGCCGGACAGGCCCGAGGTGCCGGGGGCGTCGAGACCCGGCCCCGCGGGCGGGCTTCGACGCTTCCGCCGTTCCGGCTACTGCTCCAGCCGGGTGTCGCGGCCGACCTTCTCCCAGGCGGCGAGGTCGCCCCGTACCTGCTCCAGGTGCTGGTAGATCGTGTCGATGGAGTCGTCGCCGAGCGCCAGCCGCAGCGGCGGCTCCTCGGCGTTCAGGGCGGCCAGGACGGCCGCCGCGGCCTTCGCCGGGTCGCCGGCCTGGCCGCCGTCGCCGCCTTCCACGTAGGCGCGGGTGGCCCCGACCGTGTCCGCGTAGTCGGCGATCGTGTCCACGCTGAGGCTGCCGTTGCCGAACAGGCTGGTGCGGAAGGCGCCGGGTTCGACGATCAGGACGTGGATGCCGAGCGGGTTCACCTCGGCGGCCAGCGCCTCCGACATGCCCTCCAGGGCGAACTTCGTCGCGCTGTACGCGCCGAAGCCGGCCATCGACATCTGCCCGCCGACGCTGCTGAGCTGCACGATCGCTCCGGAGCGGCGCTCCCGCATGTACGGCAGGACGGCGCGGGTCAGCGCGGCCGGACCGAAGACGTGCACGTCGAACAGCGAGCGCAGCTCGGCGTCGTCGGTCTCCTCGACCGAGCCGACGTGGGTGCGGCCCGCGTTGTTGACCAGGACGTCGATGCGTCCGTGGCGTTCGGCGACCTCGCGCACGACCCGGTCGACCGCGGCGTGGTCGGTGACGTCCAGGGTGACGGCCTCGACCTGGTCGGGGTGGGCGGCGACCAGCTCGTCCAGGCTGCCCGCGCGGCGGGCAGCGGCGACCACGACGTCCCCGGCCGCGACCGCTGCCTCGGTGAAGGCGCGTCCGAAGCCGCTGTTGGCACCGGTGATCAGCCAGACCTTGCTCATGACGGTGTTCCCCCTCGTGGGCTGCCCGCCGATCGGCTCGGCGGTGGCGACACAACGAGCATGCGGGCCAAGGGCGTTGCCCGTCCAAGATCCGTCGTGATAGCCCATGGTTATGACCACGGACGTGCACGGGCGGGATCTGCGGTACTTCCTCGCGGTCGCGGAGGAACTCCACTTCACCCGGGCCGCGGAACGGCTCTACGTCTCCCAGCCCGCGCTCAGCAAGCAGATCCGGGCCCTGGAACGGCAGCTCGGCGCACCGCTCTTCGACCGTGACCGGCACGGCGTCCGCCTCACCGACGTCGGTACGGCCCTGCTGCCGCACGCCCGCGCGGTGCTCGCCGCGTGGGACGAGGCGGAGGGCGCGGTGCGCGCGGCCCGGGAGGAGGCGCGCGGCACCCTGGTCGTCGGGATGAGCACCAGCCCCGGCCGCGGCGGGCTGCTGCCCGCGATCCGCTCCCGCTTCACCGAGGCCCACCCACGGGCCCGGACCCGGCTGCGGCAGATCGGCTGGGAGGACCCGACGGCGGGGCTCGCGGACGGCAGCAGCGACGTGGCCTTCGTCTGGCTGCCGCTGGCCGGCGCGGAACGCTTCCGCTGGGTCGTCGTGGCCACCGAGCCGCGCCTCGTCGCCCTGCCGGAGGACCATCCGCTGGCCGCCCGCGAACGGATCGCCTTCGCCGAACTCCTCGACGAACCCTTCCTCGCCCTGCCGGACACCGGCCCCGAACTCCGCGACTACTGGCTGGCCCTGGACGCCCGGGACGGCCGCCCGCCGGTCGTCGGCGCCGAGATCGCCAGCGCCGACGAGACGTACGAGGCCCTGGTCGGCGGCCTCGGGATCTGCCTGGTCGCCACCGGCAACGCCCCGCTGCTCACCCGCGGCGGCGTCGTCACCCGCCCCGTCGAGGGCGTCTCGGAGTCCCGCCTCGCCCTCGCCTGGCGCGCCGACGACACCCGCCTCCTGGTCCGCGACTACGCACGAGCGGCGGCCGCCGTCGCCCCGTCCGCGTCGTCCCGGGCCGCTCCCTAGGACATGTCTAGCTGCGGACGAACTCGCCCGGCTCGCCGTCCGAGGCCATGGAGTAGAGGTGCAGCAGCTCCTTGCCCTGGTAGCGGATGATCCGCAGGGTGCTGGAGCCGTTCTCGGCGCACTCGGGGTCCCAGGTCTCCAGGTCGCGGGTCTCGGGTCCGATGACGAGGAGGTTGCCCGCGCCGCCGACGACGGCGGTGGCGACGCAGCGGACGTCCTCGGAGGTGGGGTTGCCCTCCTTGTCGGTGCGTGGGAAGGACTGGTCGAAGCGGACCAGGGGCGCGCCGACCGGGCCCTGGGTGACGGTGAGCTCGTACGTGTAGCGGTCGGCGTCGGGCTGGGTCACCTGGTCCGGGTTCTGCAGCCAGGTGCCGACGAGCGCGGCGGGCACCACGGCCGCGCCGGACGGCACCCGCTGGAAGGTGGTCTTCGCGACGCCGGAGCTCCACTCGACGACGTCGGTGGAGCGCAGCCGCAGGGTCTGGCGGGCGACCGGGGTGCAGCGCTGGGCGGGGACGCTCGCGGTGATCTCTGAGTCGCCGAGGACGAGTTCGTTCTCGGTGGCGGACAGCAGCACCGCCCGGCCGATGCACAGCCGCTCGCCGGTGACATGGGTGTAGACGACGCTCCGGGAGCCCGCCGCGCCCTGCGTCACCTCGATCCGGCTGGTCTCGTACGGGGCGTTCGCCGTGCCCTTGAGGACGCCCTCCCAGGCGCCGAGGAACGCGGCCGGGACGATCCCGGAGGGCCGGGCGGGGGCCGACGCCGTACCGGTGCCGCCGCGCGCCTTGCCGTTCTGACCGCCACCGCCCGAACCGAGGCCGGCCAGCGGCCCGTAGACGTACGCGAGGCCGGCGGCGGCCGCCACGACGAGGGCGGTGGCGGCGGCGAACAGGCCCTTGCGGCGGCGCCGGGGGCCGGGCCCGGGACCGCCGGTCGGCGGCAGCGGGGTGGCGGGCGTGGGATCGCCGGCCTCGGCGCCGCCCGCGCTCTCGGCCTCCAGGAGCCGGGCGGCGTGCCGGCCGAGCCGGGCGAGGACGTCGGCGGGCAGCCAGGGGTCGGTGACCTGGAGGGTGTCGACGAGCTCGGTGGCCGAGGGCCGGGCCTCCGGGTCCTTCGCGAGACAGGCCCGGATCAGCCCGGTGAGCTCGGGCGCGAGCCCGGTCAGCTCCGGCTCGTCGTGGGCGATCCGGAACATGGTGGCGTGCACGCCGCTGTCGGACCCGCCGAAGGGCGAATGGCCGGTCGCCGCGTACACGAGGACCGAACCCAGGCAGAAGATGTCCGACGCCGGGGTGAGCTTCTCGCCGCGCACCTGCTCGGGCGACATGAAGCCGGGCGAGCCGACGACGGCGCCGGTGCTGGTCAGCCCGCCGTCGGTGACGGTGTCGAGGGCGCGGGCGATGCCGAAGTCGATGATCTGCGGGCCGTCGACGGTCAGCAGCACGTTGGACGGCTTCAGGTCCCGGTGGACCAGGCCGGCGGCGTGGATGTGGGTGAGGGCGCGGGCGAGCCCGGCGGCGAGGGTGCGCACGCTCTCGGGCGGCAGCGGCCCGTGCTCGTCGCCGACGACGGTGCGCAGCGAAGGCCCGGGAACGTATCCGACGGCCACCCAGGGGAGCTCGGCCCCCGTGTCGGCGCCGAGCACGGGCGCGGTTCCGGTGCCGCCGACCCGTTCCAGGGCGGAGACCTCCCGGGCGAAGCGGCGCCGGAACTCGTCCTGGGCCGCCAGCTCGGGGTGCACGACCTTCACCGCGACGGCGCGTCCGCCCGCCGAACGGGCCAGGTACACCCGGCCCATGCCGCCCACGCCGAGCCGGCCGAGCAGCCGGAACGGCCCTATGGTGACCGGGTCTTCCGCGTTCAAGGGATCCACGTCGAAAGAGGATGCCAGACCCGCCGTCATCCCTCTCCGCAGATCCGCAGGCCCTTGGGCGTGGCGCAGGGCAGATGACCGTGTCCGCTGACCACCTCCTGACCGCCGCCGCGCCCCAGGTAGACGAGGAAACTGGAGGTCAGCGAGCCGGGCGCGGGCTGTCCCCACGTATACGCGTACTCGATCTCCCGGTACGGGTAGGGCGAGCTGCCCAGCTCGTCGACCTGCGGTCTTCGGCCGTCGACGGCTATCCGGTGCAGGCCCTTCAGGCCGGTGCCGGAGCGCAGTTCGCTGTAGCCGAGCGCACCGGGCAGGCTCGCGACGGTGGACAGGACCTGTGCGGTGCTGTCGAGTTCGCAGCGGATGACCGCGGCCTCGGGATCGTCCTTGGCGGCGCAGTTACGTGACGAGTTGGCGGGCTCGTTTCGCCCGAGGACCCGGCGCTGGAACACCTCGCGCGTACCGGAGTCGGCGTCCCGGCTGACCAGCCGGACAGGCAGGTCGGGGCCGCCGAGGCTGCGCCAGTTGGTGATGTCGCCGCGGTAGAGGGCGCGCACGTTCTCCAGGGTGAGGTTGTCGAGGGGTATCCCGTCGTTGACCACGAGGGTGAAGAGGGAGACGGCGATCCTGGTGTCGCGCAGCTGCGGGTAGCCGTCGGGCTTGGGGCCGTCGGAGAGGGCGACGAGGGCGGGGGAGCCCTTGCCGTGCTTGGCGCCCGCGTCGGCGAGCGCCCGTATGCCGGCGGTGGAGCCGCGCGCGTCGACGACCACCGTGGCGCCCTCGCAGTCCCGCTCGTACTGCCGGGCGACGTCGCTGAGGACGGGCTCGAAGGCGGTGGAGCCGGTGACGGTGAGCGTGCCGCGGGCGCAGCCGATGGGCGGCGGGACCTCGCCGCGCAACACGATGATCGAGGCGAGCGCGACGACACAGACGGTGAGGGCGATGGTGAGACGGCGGGCCACCGCGCTGAACCGGGGCGGCTTGTCGTCGAAGGTGGCGCTGTGGTTGACGTGGACGCCGCCGTCGCCGCCGCCGTCCCGGATCGGGCCGGTCACCGTGATCTCGTCCTTGGCCGCGCCGCCGGTGAGCAGGACGAGCACTTTGAAGAAGTCGCCCGGGTTGAGCGGCACCTTGGGCAGCTTGATCTCGCTGTCCGTGGTCACCAGGGCGTCGCTGTCGAAGGGCGCCTGGGAGGCGGCGGCGACCTCCACCTTCCGTCGGGCGAACCGGACCGTCAGGCCGTGGTTCTCCTGGTGGTAGTCCTCACGGCCGATCGAGACACCGCCGTCGTTCTCGATCCGCAGGAGGACGAGCGTCGCGTCGGCCATGTCGGCCCGGCCGTTGAACAGCCGCGTCACCCGGTCACCCACCGGCGTGTCCAGCTGCACGCGGTAGCCGACGCGCTTGCGGCGCGGCACCCGGCGCTCGATGGCGAGCACGGCGAAGGTGACGACCACACCGAGCAGCGCGGTGAGGACGGCGATGACGTTCTCGGGGCTGACCCAGTCCACGCGCGCCACCGTACGGACATGTGTGCGGTCCGCGGCCGGACCCACCACACCGCCATCTGAAGTTCCTCCTTCCGTCAGCTTCTCCTTACTGCTCCCGGCTTCGTGCCGGGCGTCACCCGGGTTCGTCCGGGCGTCACCCGGGCCTCCTTCAGCTGTTGCCGGGCATGGCGGGCGTGGGTCTAATGGCCACGAGGGGGCTTCCGCAGGAGGAGAACCCCATGCGTGTCGTCGAAGTGACCGCCTTTGGCGGACCCGAGGTGCTGAGCATGGCCCGCCGTCCCGAACCGGAGGCCGGCGAGGTGCCCGGCAAGGTGCGGGTGCGGCTGAAGGCCGCCGGTGTGACCGTGGCGGACCTCCGGATCCGTGCCGGCCTGTATGTCGCCCATATGGGGATGCTGCGGCCCCCGTTCGTCCTCGGCACCGACTTCGCGGGTCGCCTCCTCGACTCGGCTTCCGGCCCGCAGGGCACCCTGCCCGCCGGCACCCGCGTGGCGGGCTCGATTCCCTGGTCCGTCGAGCTGACCGGCCACGGCAGCTACGCGGAGGTCATCTGGGCCGACCCCGAGTGGCTGGCCCCCATTCCCGAGGACGTCGACTTCACCACGGCGGCCTCCGTCCCGCTCGGCGCCCTCACCGCTGCCCAGGGCCTCGACCAGCTGGGCCTCCCGCCGGGCTCGACACTGCTCGTCACGGGCGCCAGCGGTGTCGTGGGCCGCTTCGCGGTCCAGATCGCCGCGGCGGCCGGACTGGACGTGATCGCCGTCTCGTACGAGGGCGACGAGAGCGAACTGAAGCTCCTGGGCGCCAAGGAATGCGTCCCCCGCGGCGAACCGGTGAACGTGCTCCGCGCCGTGGGCGAGATCGCCCCGGGCGGCGTGGACGGCATCTTCGACGGAGCCCTGATCGGCACCCCGATGCTGGCCGCCCTCCAGAACGGCGGTGTCTTCGTCGCCATCGCCCCGGACCGCGTCCCGGTCACCGAGCGGGGCATCCGCGTCGAGTTCGACCGAGCCCGCCCGGACGCAGCCCGCCTGACGGAGATCCTGCAGAAGGTGGCCGACCGCGAGCTGGTCACCCGTGTGGCCGACGTCCTCCCCCTGGAAGAGGCCGCCGAGGCCCACCGCCGCGCCGAGGCCGGCCGCCGGCCCGGCCGGATCGTCCTGATGATCTGAGCCGCCGCCCCGGCCCGGAGCGGTGCACCGGCCTGGTGCGATGCGCCGGCCCGCTGCGGTGCGCCGGGTCACCCGCGCCATCGCCGTGGCGCGGCGGGTCCGTGCGCCACTTGCGCCACCGCGCCATCTGTGCCGCCGGCGTCGCCCCTCAGGCGGTCATGCGGTCATGCGGTCAGCGCCGCGAGCTCCGCGTTCGCACGGGCGGTCACCAGGGCGAGGACGCGCCCGGCTGCGGCCAGGTCCTCGGCGGGTATGCCGTCCCAGACACGGGCCGAGAGGGGAGCGGTCTCGGCCGCGACGGCGGCCAGCAGCTCGCGGCCCGCGTCCGTGGGGAGGAGATGAGGCCCGTCCGTGACGAGCAGTCCCCGGTGCAGCAGCTCGTCGAGCGTGGCGCGGACCTCTGCCGGATCGGCCTTGAGGGAGGACCGGATGCTTCCCACGAGCTGGTCGGGTGTCTGTGCCGTCCCGGCGGTGACGGCCGCGCGCAGAGCGATCTGCTGCTGGAAGGTGACGCCGTGCCGGGCCAGGACGTGCTCCAGAACGCCCCGGGCGGCGTAGTGGGCGAGGCCGAGGGCACGGGAGTCGGCGCCGGGGGCGGAGGCGGGAGTGCCGGCCGTGATGTGGGTGGTCTGGGTCTCGGACATGCTCGTTCACTCCTCTAACGTTCATTCGTCTAACGTTCGTGGCACTAACGACAGTAGATCGTTCGGGCCACTAACGCAAGGGGTAATCTGCACGGCATGAGTGAGCGCCGCGAAAGTGCCGAGAGTGTCGAGGGTGCCGAGAGTGCCGAAAGCGCCGCGATGGACGAGATGGACCATGCGGACGAGCGGCAGGCCCCCGACCGTCTTCGCGGGCTGCCCAGCCGTCTCCTCGCGATGACCTCCGCCCGGGCGGACCGCATGGTCAGCGAACGCCTGGCCGCCGAGGACGCCCGGAAGTGGCATTACGCGGTCCTCGTCTCCCTCGACGAGTTCGGCCCGACCAGCCAGGCCGGCCTCAGCCGCCGCACCGGCATCTACCGCAGCGATCTCGTCTCCGTCATCAACGAGTTGGAGGAGCGCGGGCATGTCGCCCGAACTCCCGACCCGGACGACCGCCGCCGCAACGTCGTCACCCTCACCGCGCAGGGCCGCAGGCAGCTCAAGCGCCTCGACAAGGTCCTGGCGGACGCGCAGGACGAGTTGATGGCGCCGCTGTCGGTCGCCGAACGCGCGCTGCTCGTCAGCTTGTTGGAGCGAGTTCTCTCTCGCTGAGGTCTGTCGGGCCGCCCTCGGAGGAAAGGACGGCTCCGGAAATCAGCCGCTCTGCTCGTCGCCGCTGTCCGGCGAGTCTGCCGAGCCCCGCGCCTCCGGCGAGCCGAGCGCCTCCAGCGCACCCGGCGAGTCGAGCGCGTCCCCCGCACCCGGCGAGCCGAGCGCATCCAGCGCCCGCGACAGTCGTTCCAGCACCCGGACCGTCTCCTCGAAGGCCTCCTGCCCGCCGAGTTCGCGCATCAGACGGTCCGCCAGTTCCGCGTGGCCCGGGTCGATGCGGCGGATCGCGGCCCTGCCGGCCTCGGTCGGGGTGAGGAGCTTGGCGCGGCGGTGGGCCGGGTTGGGTTCGTAGACGGCCAGGCCCTCCCGTACGAGCAGGTCGGCGATCCGCTGCACGCTCTGGCGGGTGATGCCCATGACACGGGCGATCCCGGCGACGGGCAGCGGGCCCGGCAGCACCGCGCCGAGGACCTGCCACCAGGCGGCGGTCAGCCCCGCCGGTTCGGCCAGTTTCTCGGAGACGGCGAGGAACTGGCCGTTGAGGCGGAAGACGCTCAGCGCGGTGCGGGACAGGGCCTCCTGCTGCCGGCGGCTCATCCGGCCAGCTCGGCGAAGGCCGCCGGGTCGGAGTCGTGGAACAGGCGGAACCAGGCGTCCCGCTTCCCCTCGTACGCGCCGAGGCGGGCGAAGATCTCGCGCGCGAAGGCGACCGGCTCGGTCGGCCCCGCCGTGATCAGGTCGCCGTCCGTCACGGCGTCGGCCTCGACGTAGTGGCCGCCGCCCTTGTAGCCGGTGGCCGCCAGGTAGAAGGAGGCGGCGCTGGTGTGCGGGCGGTCGTCGAGCAGGCCCTCCTTCGCCAGGCCCGCCGTGGCGCCGCAGATCGCGGCGACCGGGACGCCCGCGTCGAGGAAGGCGCGGGCCTTGGCGGTGAAGGGCGCGAGCTCGTCGCCCTCGTCGTACTTCTCGGCGCCGGGAAGGATCAGCAGCGCGCTGTCCGCCGGGTCGAGGTCGGCGAGCGCGAGGTCCGGAACGATGCGGATGCCCGCGATCGTGGTGACGGGCTCCCCGGCGGCCGGGCCGACGGTCCGGACGGTGAATCCCGCGCGGGCGAGCCAGGCGGTGGCGTGGCCCGTCTCCCAGTCGGCGAGCGTGTCGTAGACGGCGAGATGGACGGTGGTACGGGCGGTGCTGGTCATGGCGGCCTCCCCGGCTGCGGAGGAGCGCCGCTCTCGGCGCTGCTCCCGACGCTTCTCTCGGCTTCCTCGCTATGACAGCAGGCTGTCATAGCGACAGCATGCTGTCAATGTATCCACGGTTCCCGGCAACCTGTCTCGTCCGCCCCGGTCTCGGTGGACAAGATGGCCATGGCCCGCCCCACCTGCGCTTCCTTACCCTCGGAGCCATGACCCCTCATGTCGCGACCCCTCAGGTCGAGCCCGATCCCCAGGCCGGCGCGGCCGTCAAGGCCGCCGACCGCGCGCACGTGTTCCACTCCTGGTCCGCCCAGGGCCTGATCGACCCGCTCGCCGTCGCCGGCGCCGAGGGCTCGTACTTCTGGGACTACGACGGCAACCGCTACCTCGACTTCACCAGCGGCCTCGTCTACACCAACATCGGCTACCAGCACCCCAAGGTCGTCGCCGCGATCCAGGAGCAGGCGGGGAAGCTCACGACCTTCGCGCCCGCCTTCGCCGTGGACGTCCGCTCCGAGGCCGCACGCCTCATCGCCGAGCGCACCCCGGGCGACCTGGACAAGATCTTCTTCACCAACGGCGGTGCCGAGGCCGTGGAGAACGCCGTCCGCATGGCCCGGCTGCACACGGGCCGTACGAAGCTTCTCTCGGCCTACCGCTCGTACCACGGCGCCACCTCCACCGCGATCAACCTGACCGGTGACCCGCGCCGCTGGGCCTCCGACACCGCTTCCGCCGGTGTCGTGCACTTCTGGGCGCCGTTCCTCTACCGCTCGCCGTTCTACGCCACCACCGAGGCGGAGGAGTGCGGCCGCGCCCTCCAGCACCTCGAGGACACCATCGCCTTCGAGGGCCCGCACACGATCGCCGCGATCATCCTGGAGACCGTCCCGGGCACCGCCGGCATCATGACCCCGCCGCCCGGCTACCTCGCCGGTGTCCGCGAGATCTGCGACAAGTACGGCATCGTCTTCATCCTCGACGAGGTCATGGCCGGCTTCGGCCGCACCGGCAGGTGGTTCGCCGCCGAGCACTTCGACGTCGTGCCCGACCTGCTGACCTTCGCCAAGGGCGTCAACTCCGGTTACGTGCCGCTCGGTGGCGTCGCCATCAGCGAGAAGATCGCCGCCACCTTCGAGACCCGCCCGTACCCCGGCGGCCTCACCTACTCCGGCCACCCGCTGGCCTGCGCCGCCGCCGTCGCCACCATCCAGGTCATGGAGGACGAGAAGGTCGTCGAGCACGCCGCCCACATCGGCGAGACCGTTCTCGGCCCCGGCCTGCGCGAGCTGGCCGAGCGCCACCCGTCCGTCGGCGAGGTGCGCGGTCTCGGCGTCTTCTGGGCGCTCGACCTGGTCAGGAACAAGGAGACCCGCGAGCCGCTGGTGCCGTACAACGCGGCGGGCGAGGCCAACGCGCCCATGGCCGCCTTCGCCGCCGCGGCGAAGAAGAACGGCCTGTGGCCCTTCGTGAACATGAACCGCACCCACGCGGTCCCCGCCTGCAACATCACCGAGGCGGAGGCGAAGGAGGGCCTGGCGGCCCTGGACGCGGCCCTGTCCGTCGCCGACGAGCACACGGTCTGACGACGAGCACAAGGTCCGACGACGAGCACACGGTCTGACGACGAGCACAAGGTCTGACGGCGACGGCACGGTCCGACGACGAGCGCGCTGTCCGACGACGAGCTCAGAGTCTGAAGGCGAGCACACGGTCCGACGACGAGCGCGCGGTCCGAGGAGGGCCGCGCCTCTCACGCCGCGTGACGTGACCGGCCCCCTCCGTGGCCTGGACTAGGGTGTCCGGAAGTCATAGGAGGGGGCCGAGGACCATGCCCGCCAGTGGAGCAGTCACCCGCAACACCCTTCGTCGGCAGATCGCGGACGCGCTGCGTGACGAAGTCCTCGCGGGGCGTCTCCAGCCGGGCGAGGAGTTCACGGTCAAGCAGATCGCCGAGCAGTACGGCGTGTCCGCGACGCCCGTCCGCGAGGCCCTGGTCGACCTCTGCGCCCAGGGGCTCCTCGACTCCGACCAGCACCGCGGCTTCCGGGTGCACCAGTTCTCCGTCGACGACTACCGGGGCATGGTCGAGGCCCGGATGCTCGTCGTGGACGGCATCTTCCGCCGCCAGGCCCCGCAGACCACGCCCGCCGACCCCGAGGTCTCCGTCGGGGTGGCGCTCGTCTCGATACGGCGTCGCGGCGAGGCCGCCGCCCGCGCGGCCCGGGCCGGTGACCTGGACGTCCTCATCGGCTACGACATCCGCTACTGGCGCGAGCTGGGCCGTCTCGTCGCCGCCAACGACTACATCGCCGACTTCCTGCACCGGCTCCGCGTGCAGGCCTGGGTCTTCTCGGTGCCCTATCTGCGCTCCGACCGCGATCTGCTGGGCTGGCTGTGGAGCGGGCACGTCGACCTGGTCGACGCGATCACCCGCGGTGACGCGGAGGGCGCGGTCTCGGTCGTACGGGCGTACAACGCGAGGTCGCTGGAGTGGGCCGACCGGCTGGACGCGCGCACCGGCGGCGCCGGCCGGCCGGACGCCACGGGTTGAGGCGGGTCTTCCGGGGGCAGGCACCCCGACAGGTGGTCCACAGGTAGTCGTGGTCCGAGGCCCCGACTACCCTGGCGGTCCCTGAAATTGACGGCGACTGACGGAGAGCGAGCCTGTCTTGGCCTGTGACCTGTGGCTGGTCCCCCTCGTCGACGTGCTGTGCCACAGCGCCGACAACCCCTTCGCGGAAGAGATCGCGACCTACGACCACGCCCTGACCGCGGCCGGCCTGCCCACCGTGCCCGTCTACGCGTACATGCCGGGTCTTTCCGGTGACGTCGCCCCCATCGCCGGATTCGACTACGAGGCCCTGCACTTCCTGCGCCGCGCCTATCTGCTCCAGATGTGCGGGCTTCCCGTCGAACCGGTCGGCGAGCTCGGCGGGGACTACGAGCAGCTCCTGGAGATGTTCGAGGCGACGGCCCAGCAGTCCCACCTGGTGTGGCACTACGACCACGCCGGCGCGTACGTGCCGGTCGACTTCCCCGTGCCGCTGTCGAACGACGAGCTGCTGGCGGGCGGCGGACCGCTCGGCTCCTCGCAGGGGCTGCTGCGGGAGCTGGAGTTCGTGGCGCCGGCGATCGGCATCGACCCCGCCAACCCGCCGGCCGCACCGCGGCCCCCGGACCGGCCCACCGCCCTGGAGGAGCCCGCCGCCCCCGTCCCGTACCAGGACGACAGCCCCTTCGCCCGCGAGCGGCACGTGTGGCTGGGACTCCACGCGGCGGCGACCCGGAGCCTGGGCCAGGGCTCGATGATCATCCTGAGCTAGGGCGTCGACCCCCTCCTGCGCGGGTACGACTACGGCCAGGGGCCCACCGCCCCCCTACGGGCCTCCCTCTACGGCCTCAGCGCGGCTCCGGCGGCCGCTGGCGCGGCATGTTCGGGCGGGTGCCCGGCGGCAGCGGGAAGCGGCCGGACGGGTGGCCGCTCTCGGGGCGGGCCGGGGTGGTGCCGACGGACTGCAGGGCCAGCGGCGCCGGGCCCGAGCGGAACTCGACCATCCAGTCGGCGGTCTCCGCCCGTACGAGTTCGGTGATGTCCTCCGAGAAGCGGCGCAGGATGCCCAGACAGCGCTCGGCGGCCTCGCTGGCGGTGCCCTCGGTGGGGCCGAGGACCTCGCGCACGCTCTCCGAGGCCCAGTCGAACTGGAGCGCCTGGAGGCGGCGCTGCACGGCCTGGGCCGTGGCCACGTTCCTTATCCAGCCCGAGGTCAGGCCGAAGTAGCGGTCGCAGGCCAGGCAGGCGGCGGCCAGCAGCAGCGACAGATAGCCCCAGCCGGCCGTTCCCTCGGCCACCCCGGTCAGGTCGAGCAGCGGCAGCGCGGCGCCCGCGATCACGCCGAGGGCCGTGCCGACGCGCAGCGCGCGGGCGCAGCGGCGCTTCCAGACGCGGTCGGAGAGGTACCACTCGGCGGTGCGCAGCGCGTTGGACTCGACCCAGCGGTAGAGCTCGTCGAGGCGTTCGGCGGGCTCGCCCCAGTCGCCCAGCGGGAAGGGCGATCCGGTCAGATCTCGGTCCGCGGCCGGACGTCCGGGCTTGCCCGGGCCTTCGGGGTTCCCCGGCTGTGGCTGCATGTCCGGCTGCTGGCTCACCGGGGAACTCCTCTGTTCAGCTCAGCGCTCGTGTCCTTCTGTGACGTGCGGTGCACGTGGTGCCTGCCCTTCCTACCGCCGAATGGTGGGCTGTGGGCCCGGAATCCCGGGATTTCCGCCCGCAAGAGGGTGTTGATCAGGTAGAGGAGCCCGCAGTTTCTCACTCGAAAGAGTTGCTTCGGCGTGGGGGTCGGGGACCACGTAGGCTCGGTTTACCGAGCACGCGGAGCTTGCCGAGCTCGCCGAGCTCGCCAGTTCGGTTTACCGCGTTCCAGACCTGAGGAGTGACCGTGATCCCCGGTGGTGGCCAGCCCAATATGCAGCAGCTCCTCCAGCAGGCCCAGAAGATGCAGCAGGACCTCGCCCGCGCCCAGGCCGAGCTCGCCGCGACCGAGGTCGACGGCCAGGCCGGCGGCGGCCTCGTCAAGGCCACCGTGACAGGCTCCGGTGAGCTGCGCGGCCTGGTCATCGACCCCAAGGCGGTCGACCCGGAGGACACCGAGACCCTGGCCGACCTGATCGTGGCCGCCGTGCAGGCCGCCAACGAGAACGCGCAGCAGCTCCAGCAGACCAAGCTGGGCCCGCTGGCGCAGGGCCTGGGCGGGATGCCGGGCCTGGGCTTCTGAGCCGTACACCTTCTGTGGCCGGTTTCCAGCCACTACCGTAAGAATCAAGCACTCCCAAGAAGGGCGCTGAGTTGTACGAAGGCGTGGTTCAGGACCTCATCGACGAACTGGGCAGACTGCCCGGCGTCGGTCCCAAGAGCGCCCAGCGGATCGCCTTCCACATCCTCCAGGCCGAGCCGACCGACGTGCGGCGGCTCGCGCAGGCGCTCATGGAGGTCAAGGAGAAGGTCAGGTTCTGCGCGGTCTGCGGCAACGTGGCGCAGCAGGAGCAGTGCAACATCTGCCGTGACCCGCGCCGGGACCAGACCGTCATCTGTGTGGTCGAGGAGCCGAAGGACGTCGTCGCCATCGAGCGGACTCGCGAGTTCCGCGGGCGCTACCACGTGCTCGGCGGCGCGATCAGCCCCATCGAGGGCGTCGGACCGGACGACCTGCGGATTCGCGAGTTGCTGGCCCGCCTCGCGGACGGCACGGTCACCGAGCTGATCCTGGCCACCGACCCCAATCTGGAGGGCGAGGCCACCGCGACGTACCTGGCGCGGATGATCAAGCCCATGGGCCTCAAGGTGACCCGGCTGGCCAGCGGCCTGCCGGTCGGCGGTGACCTGGAGTACGCCGACGAGGTCACCCTGGGGCGTGCCTTCGAGGGGCGGCGGCTGCTAGATGTATGACGACAGGCCCGGTGCGCTCTCAGGGACCCGAGCAGGAAGGCTCCTCGATGTCTGACGCCACGCTGCACTCCGTCACGCAGGACCCGGACGACTTCGCCGTCCAGATCGCGGACTCGATCGAGAGCTTCATCGTCGCGACGACCGAGGTCGCGAAGGGCGACGAGCCGGACAGTGCCGTGCCCTTCCTGCTCCTGGAGGTCTCGCAGCTGCTGCTGGCCGGCGGCCGGCTCGGCGCGCACGAGGACATCGTTCCCGACGAGCGTTACGAGCCCGACGCGGGCCCGGACATGGACGTGGACGAGCTGCGCGAGCGGTTCGCGACGATGCTCGAGCCGGTGGACGTGTTCTCCGAGGTCTTCGACCCGTACGAGCCGCGCAAGGCGCCGGTGCCGGCCCGGATCTCCGACAACCTCGCCGACATCGTCACCGACCTGCGGCACGGCCTCGCCCACTACCGGGCCGGACGGACCAGCGAGGCGCTGTGGTGGTGGCAGTTCTCGTACTTCTCCAACTGGGGTCCGACGGCCTCCGCGACCCTGCGCGCCCTGCAGTCCCTGGTCGCCCATGTGCGCCTCGACCAGCCGCTCGCCGAGCTGGACGGGCTCGACACGGACGAGGACATGACCGAGGACGACCTGGCGGAGGAGGCGGGCCGCGTGATGCTCCAGGAGATCGCGGGCCCGCTGGGTCTCCGCGGCCGCCGCAAGGTCTGAGGCAGGTATGACGCGGGTCTGACGGGCGGGCGGCAGCTCTCCCGCCCGCGGCCGGCCCGCCGCCCAGGCGCTCGGCCCGCCGCCCCCCCGGCAGCCGGCCCGCCCCACGCCCTCGGCCCCCCCGCAGCCGGCCCGCCGCCACGCTCTCGGCCCGCCGCCCCCGCTCCCGGAGAGGCTCCCGGAGAGGAAGCGGCGGGCCGTTCGTGCGCGATCACGCGCAAAGCACCCCTCCACTCGTGGCGCGTGATCACTCTTCGAGCGCCGTATCTCACCATTCGGTATACCGGTGGCGTTTCTGCCTCGCTCGTTAGACTGAACCGACCGCAGTGCCAAGCTGTGGCAAGGACTGAGCGAGGAGCGCACGTGGGCCTTGTCGTGCAGAAGTACGGAGGCTCCTCCGTTGCCGATGCCGAAGGCATCAAGCGCGTCGCCAAGCGGATCGTGGAAGCCAAGAAGAACGGCCACCAGGTGGTCGTCGTGGTCTCCGCGATGGGCGACACGACGGACGAGTTGATCGATCTCGCCGAGCAGGTATCCCCGATGCCGGCCGGCCGTGAGTTCGACATGCTGCTGACCGCCGGAGAGCGGATCTCCATGGCCCTGCTGGCCATGGCGATCAAAAACCTGGGCCACGAGGCCCAGTCGTTCACGGGCAGCCAGGCCGGTGTCATCACCGACTCGGTCCACAACAAAGCGCGCATCATCGATGTCACGCCGGGCCGGATCCGCACCGCGCTCGACGAGGGCAACATCGCCATCGTGGCCGGCTTCCAGGGTGTGTCCGCCGACAAGAAGGACATCACCACGCTGGGCCGCGGCGGCTCGGACACGACCGCCGTCGCCCTGGCCGCCGCGCTCGACGCCGAGGTCTGCGAGATCTACACGGACGTCGACGGCGTCTTCACCGCCGACCCGCGCGTGGTGAAGAAGGCGAAGAAGATCGACTGGATCTCCTTCGAGGACATGCTGGAGCTCGCCGCCTCCGGCTCCAAGGTGCTGCTGCACCGGTGCGTCGAGTACGCACGTCGTTACAACATCCCGATCCACGTCCGCTCCTCCTTCTCGGGGCTGCAGGGCACGTGGGTCAGCAACGAACCGACAGGGGACTCCACGGTGGAGCAGGCCATCATCTCCGGTGTCGCCCACGACACCTCCGAGGCGAAGATCACCGTCGTCGGCGTGCCGGACAAGCCGGGCGAGGCCGCGGCCATCTTCCGCGCCGTCGCGGACGCCGAGATCAACATCGACATGATCGTCCAGAACGTGTCGGCGGCCTCCACCGGCCTGACGGACATCTCCTTCACCCTCCCCAAGGCCGAGGGCCGCAAGGCCATCGACGCCCTGGAGCGGACGAAGAGCGCGATCGGCTTCGACTCGCTGCGCTACGACGACCAGATCGGCAAGATCTCCCTGGTCGGCGCCGGCATGAAGACCAACCCGGGCGTCACCGCGGACTTCTTCCGCGCGCTGTCCGACGCGGGCGTCAACATCGAGCTGATCTCCACCTCCGAGATCCGCATCTCGGTCGTCACCCGCGCCGACGACGTCAACGAGGCGGTCCGCGCCGTCCACACCGCCTTCGGTCTGGACAGCGACTCCGACGAGGCCGTCGTCTACGGCGGCACGGGCCGCTGACCGCGGACCTCCGTCGACGAGCGGCGCACTTCGGTGAGTGACGCATGAGTGGCAAACCGACGCTCGCGGTCGTGGGAGCGACCGGGGCCGTGGGCGCGGTGCTGCTCCAGGCGCTCTCGCACCACGAGGACGTCTGGGGCGAGATACGGCTGCTCGCCTCCCTCCGCTCCGCCGGCCGCAAGCTGGCGGTACGGGGGGTGGAGTGCGAGGTCCTCGCTTTGAGCGAGGAGAACCTGACGGGCGTCGACCTCGCCCTCTTCCTCGTGCCCGACGACATCGCGGCGCGCTGGGCGCCGATCGCCGTCGCCAAGGGCGCGGTGGTGGTGGACACCTCCGCGGCCTTCCGGGCCGACCCGGACGTGCCGCTCGTGGTCCCCGAGATCAATCCGTACGCCGTACGGGTGAGGCCGCGCGGCATCGTCGCGAGCCCCGGCTGCTCGACCCTGGCGCTGATCGTCGCTGTCGGCGCGCTGCACGCCGAGTACGGCCTCGGCGAGCTCGTCGTCACGGTCCAGCAGGCCGCCAGCGCCGCCGGACGCGCGGGCACGGCGGCGCTGCGTCACCAGCTGGCCCTGGTGACCGGCAGCGAGCTCGGCATCCATCCCGGCGACGTGCGGAGGGCCGTCGGTGACCACACCGGCCCCTTCCCCGGGCCGCTCGCCCTCAACGTGCTGCCCTGGTCGGGCGAGCCCGTCCCGGGCGTGCCCGAGGCGGACGGCCGGCCGACGACGGACGGCTGGTCCACGGAGGAGCTGGCGGTCCGCGAGGAGACCCGGAAGATCCTGGGCCTGCCGGGGCTGCGGGTCTCGGCCACCTGCGTCCGGGTGCCCGTCGTGGCCGGGCACTCCGCTTCCGTGCACGCGCGCTTCGAGCGGCCGGTCACCGTGGCGCGCGCCCACGAGATCCTGGCGACCTCGCCGGGCGTGGTGCTGTACGACGACCCGGCGGCGGGCGACTACCCGACGCCGGCGGACGTGGTGGGCACCGACCCGACGTGGGTGGGGCGGGTGCGGCGGTCGCTGGACGACGAGCGGGCGCTGGAGTTCTTCGTGTGCGGGGACAACCTGCGCAAGGGGGCCGCGCTCAACGCCGTACAGATCGCGGAGCGGATCGCGGCCGACGTCACTCCTCCGTAGCCCGCGGGGGCCGGCGCTTCCCCAGCCCCTTCCTCAGCCCTTCCCAGCCCCTCCCAGCCCCTCCCCAGCTCTTCCAGAGCTCTTCCGAAGCCCTACTGCGGCCCCCAGCGGTTCTCTGGTTGCGCGGGTGTCCGGAAATCGGCACCACCTCACCGTTCAACTTTGTAGGATCTGTGAACGCCTTGTGAGCAAATCGGCTTCAGATGCCTCTTGATCAGGTCAGATGTCCTGGACGACGATGCTGTTCCCTCCCTCTGCAACCAGTGGTCGGGCGGGAGCGTCTTCGCGTGCACCCGGAAGCATGTGACGCGGAGCACGCCGCACCAGCGGGGCATCGGGGGAGAACGGGTACGCATGAGGGCAAATGACGCACCGCCAAAAACGGTGGCGTACGCGTACAACCCTGACGGGGGGAAGCGTGTCCAACAGGCGTGGCAGAGGTACTCGACATCGCGGCGGTCATCCCGCTGCGCAGCACCGCGATGCGCCCGCTCAGGCGGCCGCGCGCGGTCGGCGGCATGCCGGTGATCGCGCCCATGCCCATCAGGACCAGCCGTCCGGCCCCCGTCAGCGGCATTCCGGCGCCCCGCGAGGGCGCTGACGACACGATGGCAGCCGGCACCACCGTCGACCACCTCACCGAGACCTACCGGGCCCACTACCGCTCGCTGCTGGGTCTCGCCGCGCTCCTCCTCGACGACACCGCCTCGTGCGAGGACGTCGTCCAGGAGGCCTTCATCCGGGTCCACTCGGCGCGCGGGCGGGTGCGCGACCCCGAGAAGACCCTGGCCTATCTGCGGCAGACGGTCGTCAACCTCTCGCGCTCCGCGCTGCGTCGGCGCATCCTCGGCCTCAAGCTCCTCTCCAAGCCCATGCCCGACATGGCCAGCGCGGAGGAGGGCGCCTACGACCAGCTGGAGCGCGACGCGCTCATCAAGGCCATGCGCGGGCTCCAGCGGCGGCAGCGCGAGGTCCTCGTGCTGCGATACTTCGCGGACATGACGGAGGCACAGGTCGCGGAGACCCTCGGGATCTCCCTCGGGTCCGTCAAGGCCTACGGCTCCCGCGGCATCGCGGCGCTGCGGGTCGCCATGGAGGCCACGTCATGAGCGGGCCGCTGGACGGCGCCGGTGACGGCACCCGGGAGGGTGCCCGGGACGGCGTCGCGCAGAGCCGCGCCACGAGCCACGCGGCACATCGCGGGGCGAACCGCGGGGCGAGCGGGGGGACGAGCCCCGGGGCGAACCGGGGAGCGAGCCGCGGCGTGGCGCCGAACGAGCAGCACGACCAGCACGGTGACCGGGACGACCTGAGTGGACGCGGGATGGTGAACGAAGCGCCGGAGAACGGCACGCCCGACGAACTGGCGCTGCGGCGCCTCCTCCAGGGCGCGGTGGCCGGTCTCGAACCCTCCGAGGGCGCGCTCGACCACCTGCGCCGCGCCGTGCCCGCCCGCCGGGTGCGCAAGCGGCAGGCGCTCGTCGGCGTCGCCGCCGCGGTGGTCCTCGTCGGTACGGCCGTTCCGGCACTCGTGCACGTCGCCTCCTCGGGCGGGGTCACCGCCGACAAGGCCGTCAACGCCGGGCACGGCGAGCAGGCACAGGGCGGCACGGGCACCGAGACCGGCATCGAGGGCGGCCAGCAGAGCGACGCCCCGGCCCCCGGCACCGCGGCACCCAGCCAGGGCGAGGCCGAGGGCGCCGGAGGCAAGCCCACCGCGTCGGCCGAGGGCCCCGGCGGAAGCTCCGGCGGCGAGACCGCGCCGTCCGGCGCCCCGGAGGCCAAGCCGGTCTGCGAGGCCGGCCAGCTGGGCGTCAGCTCCGTGCAGACCGGTGCGCCGGACGCCTCCGGGAAGGTCTACGGGACCTTCCGCATCGCCAACGTCTCCACCCGCGACTGCGTGGTCGGCGGCTCCGGACAGGTCGGCTTCGAGGCGCGCGGCGCCGCCGACGGCTCGCGGATCACCGTCGTCGCGCACACCTCCGGCGACGCGGCGAGCGCCCTGCCCGACCCGTCGCAGGAGGCGCCCAAGCTGCTGCTGACCCCGGACAACGCGTACGAGGTGCGGTTCGCCTGGGTGCCCAGCGAGACCTGCCCCACCACCGGCCCGGAGCCCACGCCGACCCCGAGCCCGTCGACGGCCGGAGGCTCCACCTCGGCCGGCACCGGAACCACCGGCTCCACCGGCTCGGACAGCACGGACAACGCCGCCACCACCCAGCTCGCCACCGACGGCGGCCCGGCGGACGGCAGCGTCGAGGTGACCCACACCGCGGACCCGGGCGGTCCCGTCGCCGCGGCCACCATCCCCAACGCCTGCGCGGGCACGATCTACCGGACCGGAGTCCTGGACGCTTCCTGAGCGACCCGGCTCGGCCGGGTCGTCCCACAGGGCCCGGCCCCACGCCGGATCGGCCCACAACGCCGCCTCGCGCCGGGCGACGGACCCAGCCTCGCGCCGGGCGACGGACCCAGCCTCGCGCCGGGCCACGGACCCAGCCTCGCGCCGGGCCACGGACCCAGGCCGGCGCCGGGCGACGGACCCAGCCCCGCGCCGGGTCACGGACCCAGCCCGGCGCCGGGTCCGGCTACAGGCCCAGAGCGGCGTCGCGGGAGGCCTCGGCCTCTCGGCGCAGCAGGCGGAACCACATGAAGAGCACGAAGCCGGCGAAGACGAACCACTCGGCCGTGTAGCCCAGGTTCTGGAAGGCCTTCATGTCCAGGGAGGTGCCCGCGGCGGCCGTCGCCGGCACCGGCGTCAGTCCGGCCGGGGAGTCGGTCAGGGTGATCCAGGCGTCGTAGACGTCGTCCGACACCACGTTCACCAGCGACGCGGCACTGATCATGCCGAGCTGCCCCTCGGGCAGCCCGCCGGCCGCGCGGACGCCCTTGGTGCCCGGGTTCTCCGAGGCCTGGAGCGCGCCCGTCACCGTCACCTCGCCGGCCGGCGGCGCCGGTGCCTTCGCGCCCGGGGGCAGCCAGCCGCGGACCACCGGCAGCGCCTTGCCGCCGTCGGTCTTCAGGAGCGTGAGCACGTACGCGCCGGTGCGGCCGTCCAGCTCCCGGTCAGGCACCAGGAACTGCTCACCGAACCGCCCGCTGGCGCGGGCGACCCGCCCGGAGGTCTCCTTGTCCACCGGCAGCAGCGTCTCCAGTGCCTCGGCGGACTGCGCCGCCGGGTCCGGCCGCCGCTCGTCCTCCTGATGGGCCGCGACACGGTCCTCGAACTTGCCCATCTGCCACGTACCCATGAACAGGCAGAACGGGATCGCGAGGAGAACGAAGGCGTTGATCCCCCACCAGCGGGGCGTTCTCAGGAACCGGTACACACCCCCACGGTACGCAAGGCCCCTCAGTCCACCTCCTTCCGGGTCCCCAGGTGGCGGGCCGCGAAGGCGAGGTCCAGCGCGACCTGCTTGATCCGCTCGTCCACCACCAGCGAGCCGTGCCCCGCGTCGTACCGGTACACCTCGTGCACCGCGCCCCTGGCGGCCAGCCGGTCCACGTAGTTCTCGATCTGGCGGATCGGGCAGCGCGGGTCGTTGACCCCGGCCGAGATGTGCACCGGCGCCTTCACCGCGTCGACGTACGTCAGCGGCGAGGAGGCAGCGAACCGCTCGGGCACCTCCTCCGGCGACCCTCCGAGCAGCGTGCGGTCGAGCGCCTTCAGGGCCTCCATCTCGTCCTCGTACGCCGTCACGTAGTCGGCGACGGGCACCGCGGCGAGACCGACCGCCCAGGCGTCCGGCTGGGTGCCGAGGCCCAGCAGGGTGAGATAGCCGCCCCAGGAGCCGCCCGCGAGCACCAGCTTCTCCGGGTCGGCGAGGCCGCTCGCCACCGCCCACTCACGGACCGCCGCGATGTCCTCCAGCTCGATCAGACCGACCCGGTGCTTGAGCGCGTCCGTCCACTCCCGCCCGTAGCCGGTGGAGCCGCGGTAGTTCACCCGCACCACCGCGTAGCCGTGGTCGATCCAGGCGGCGGGGCCCGCGGCGAAGGAGTCGCTGTCGTGCCAGGTGGGACCGCCGTGCACCTCGAACACGGTCGGGAACGGGCCCTCGCCCTCGGCGGGGCGCTGCACCAGGGCGTGGATCCGGCCTCCCGGGCCCTCCACCCACACGTCCTCCACCGGCACCGACGGCGGCGCCTTCGGGCCCGGAGGGTCGAGGACGACCGAGCCGTCCGTGGACCGCACCACCGAGGGGTGGGCCGCCGAGGACCACAGGTACTCCACGGTGCCGTCCGGCCGGGCCGTCGCGCTCGACACCGTGCCCGCCGGGGTGTCCACCCGCACCAGGGCGCCGGTCGCGATCTCGTACCGCCACAGCTCGCTGCGCGCCTCGAAGCCGTGCACGATCAGCAGGCCCGAGCCGTCCGGATACCACTCGGCCGACACGTCGCCCGGCAGGTCGAGCCGCAGATCGGTCTCCGTGCCCGTGGCCACGTCCCACAGCATCGGCTCCCAGCGGCCGCGCCGCTGGTGACCGACGAGCAGCCGGGTGTCCCCGGCCAGCGGCGCGAAGCCGAGGACGGTCAGGCCCAGCTCCTCCGTACCGCCCTTGGTGTCGTCGAGCTCGGCCACCGCCGAGGCGTCGGCGGCGCGCAGCACCCGGATCGCCGAGTGCATCGCGTCGCCGTGCTCGGTGTGCTCGATCGCGATCAGGCTGCCGTCGTGGGACAGGTCGCCGACGCCGGCAGACTCGCGGTGCCGGTAGATCTCCACCGGCCCGTCGGCGCCCGGCCGCAGCAGATGGACGGTCGAGCCGTCCTCGTCAGTGGACCGGCCGACCACGACCGTGCCCTCCCGGCCGATGGCGAGGCCCGCCGGATAGGAGGCCGCGAGCCCCGGCACGGCCGGCTCGTCCGCGCCGCCGCCGAACGGCTGGCGCATCCACACGCCGAACTCGTCGCCGTCGGTGTCCGAGAACCACCAGATCCACCGGCCGTCCGGGCTGAGCGTGCCGTCCGTCGTCCCGTTCGGCCGGTCGGTCACCTGGCGCTGCACACCGGTCGCGCGGTCCCACGCGTACAGCTCGTACGTCCCCGTCGCGTTCGACACGAACAGCGAGCGGTCCGGGGCCTCCTCGGCCCACTCCGGCAGCGACACCCGCGGCGCGCGGAACCGCTGCTCCCAGGCGGGGGCCGCCGCGAAGTCCCTGCCGCCCGCGCCCGTGTCCGCGGCCACGCCCGCGCCCACACCCGTGTCTTCGTCCACGCCCGCGCCTACGTCGTCCTTGATCTCCTCAGTCATGCAGCCATGATGCTCCGTCGGCCCGACAAATGGTTCGCCCCGTCCGCAGCCTGTGGATAACCTCCCGGGCATGTACGCACCCACCCCCGAGGACTGGCACGCGGCCAACCGCGCCCGCTGGGACGAACGCGTCCCGCTCCACGTCGCCAGCGAGTTCTACGACCTCGACGCCTTCCGCGCCGGCAAGGACGCCCTGCGCGACTTCGAGCTCGCGGAGGTCGGGGACGTCACCGGACGCTCGCTGCTTCACCTCCAGTGCCACATCGGCCTGGACACCCTGTCCTGGGCCCGGCACGGTGCCGCCCGGGTCGTCGGCCTGGACTTCTCCGAGCCGGCGGTGGACGTCGCCCGCTCCCTCGCCTCCGACCTCGGCCTCACGCAGGACCGGGCCGCGTTCGTCGCGGCCGACGCGTACGACGCGGCCGAGGCGGTGCCGGACTCCTCGTACGACATCGTCTACACCGGCGGCGGGGCCCTGTGCTGGCTTCCCGACGTCGACCGCTGGGCGGAGACGGCCGCCTCGCTGGTCGCGCCCGGTGGTTTCCTCTACGTCGCCGAGTTCCACCCGATCACCGACTCGTTCGACGACGAGACGGCGACCCGGATCGTGAACGACTACTTCGTGCGCGAGCCGTGGGTCGACACCTCGTCCGGCACGTACGCGGACCTCGACGCCGTCACCGTCCACAACCGCAGCGTGGAGTGGGTGCACCCGGTCGGCGAGGTCGTCACGGCGATCGCGAAGGCGGGGCTGCGGATCGAGTTCCTGCACGAGCACGACGTGACGCTGTTCCCCCGCTTCGAGGCGCTCGCGCGGCACGAGGACGGCTACTACCGCTTCTCGGCCGGCCGGCCCCGCTTCCCGCTGATGTACTCGATCAGGGCCTCGAAAACCTAGTCCATGTCCCGGCGGGGGAACGGCCAAGCGCACGTGCTGGTCGGCGAGTTGTGACCGCCGTACGAGTCGCCGCCGACGAAGGCCCGTTGTCGGAGGCGGGGCCTACGATGACGGCATGTTCGCCTACGCCGTGGCAGCCGTCTTCCTCGGGCTCTTCGGCGCCGGTGTGCTCCGCGACCGGCGCCGCTTCAGCAACGCCGTGTACCTGGGCCTCGCCGTGACCTTCCTCGGCCTCGGCCTGCTCGCCGGGATCGACGACGCGCCGCCCGGCGTCGCCGTCACGGTGATGGTCGTCGTGCTGCTCGTGCTGGCGCTCGGCCCGGTGGCGCTCGCCGGGCTGCTGTGCGCCAACGGGGTCAAGATGGTCCGCAAGGAGGGCAGACGGCCCGCCAATCTGCTCTCGCTGCTGGCCGGGCTCGGCATGTTCGGCGTCATGGGCCTGATGGTCGCCGCCGTCCTCACCCACTCCCCGACCCTCGGCATCGTCGTCGGCACCCTCCTGATGGTCCTCGGCTACGTCTCCTTCCTGTTCCTCAGCTTCATCGGCTACGCGTTCCTCTACGGCCGGATGCGCATCCGGCGCGACGCCGACTACGTCGTCGTCCTCGGCTCCGGCCTGGTCGGCGGCCGCCGCGTACCGCCGCTGCTCGCGAGCCGGCTGGAGCGGGGCCGCCAGGTGTACGAGACCCTGGCCGAGCGCCGCGAGGTGGACCGGACGCCGGTCCTGATCACCTCGGGCGGGCAGGGACCCGACGAGGAGGTCCCGGAGTCGCACGCGATGGCCGACTACCTCGTGGAGCGCGGCTTTCCCGCGGACCGGATCGTGCGCGAGGACCGGTCGCGTACGACCGAGGAGAACATGCTGTTCAGCCACGCCCTGATGGAGGCGGAGCGCCCCGGTTCGGAGTGCGTGATCGTGACGAACAACTTCCACGCCTTCAGAGCCGCCCTGATGGCCCGGAAGGCCAGCGTCAACGGGCAGGTGGTCGGCTCGCCGACCGCCGCGTACTTCTGGCCGAGCGCGACCATCCGCGAGTTCGCGGCGGTCTTCCTCGAGTACAAGGCGGTGAACCTGGGCATCTGCTCGGTCCTGGTCCTGACGGGCGCCGCCGCCCTCGCCGTCATACCGTGACGATGTCGGACGAACCGGGATGGCTCTACGCTGGAGGGAAGGCGGCCCGGCGCGCGGAGGCGACGTCATGAGAGCACGGCACCACTTCCACATCGACTACCGCGGCCACTCGGTCAGCGCCACCGTGCAGACCGGTCACCGCCCGGTGGTCGAGATCCTCGTGGACGGCAAGGAGACGGGCTACGCCACGACGCACGACGACCGCCCGGTCCTCATCCACGTCGAGCTGCCGACGGACCCGCCGACCCCGGTGACCGTCCGGGCGACGCCGGGCCCCGGGGTGCCGCGCTGCCTGCTGCTCGGACCGGAGGAGCAGGAGGGCCATGTGATGGCCCCGCGCGTCTACTGACCGGCTGGCGCCCGGCGACCCGGCTGGCGCCCGGCGACCGGCTGGCGCCCGACGACCGGCCTGCGCCCCGACGACCGGCCCGCGCGCCCTGCGACCGGCTCGCGCCCCCGGTGACCGCCCGCGTCTGCTGAACGGGTCACGTCCACCGACCCGGCCCGCGCCCCCCGTTGACCGGCTCAGCTGAGCCAGGCCATCCCGATGAGCAGGAAGACGACGAACGCGACCGCGCCGGCGACGGCGGCGGTACGGCGCGGTCTGCGCCGGGATATCGCGGCCAGCGGGTTCTCGGCCGGCGGCTGGGCCCGCCGCGACCGCGGCTGAGGCACGGGCGGGACCGGGGCGGGAGCCGGCCGTGCGGGTGCCTGCCGTACGGGCGCGGGCCGGCCGGGGACGGGGGCGCCGGCGGCCGGATGCGGCGCCCCCGGTCGTACGGAACGCGGCCCGGCCTGCGGCGGCACGCCCTGAGGAGCGGGCCGGGGCGGCACGGCATGCGGAGCGGGCTGCGGTACGGCCTGCGGCAGCGGCATCGGCTGGTCGCGCCACGCTCCCGAGGTGAACCAGTCGGCGATGGCCTGCGCCGTCGGCCGCTGCTCCGGCTGCTTGGCGAGCAGCGACAGCAGATACGCCTCGAACGCGGCGGGCATCGGCACGCCGAGCTGCCGCGGCGGCGTCGGCGGGGTGTCGATGTGCTGGTACAGCAGCGCGGTCGCGGTGTCGGCGCGGAACGGCGTCTGTCCGGTGATCAGTTGATACAGCACGCAGCCCAGCGAGTAGACGTCCGATGCGGGCGAGGCGGGCTGCCCGAGGGCCCGCTCGGGCGCGAGGTAGAGCCCGGTGCCCACGATCTGCCCCGTGGTGGTGAGCCCGGCGGAGGGGTCGTCGACGAAGCGCGCGATGCCGAAGTCCGCGAGCTTCACCGTGCCGTCGGCGTCCATCAGCAGGTTCCCCGGCTTGATGTCCCGGTGCACCACGCCCTGCCGGTGTGCCGCGGCGAGCCCCGCAGCGGCGTGCGCGGCGACCGTGGCGACCTGCTCGGCACCGAGCACCACGGGCCGTGCCCGGTCACCGGCGAGGCTGTCGCCCGCCACCAGTTCCATGACGAGGAACAGCTTCCCGTCCCAGGTGCCGAAGTCGAACACCCCGACCACGTGCGGATGGCTCAGCCGGGCCGCGGTCTGCGCCTCCATGCGGAAGCGGTCGGCCGCCGACGGGTCGTGCTCATGACCCAGCATCAGTTTCACGGCCACGTCCCGCCCGAGCACCTCGTCGGTCGCCCGCCACACCTCGCCCATGCCGCCACGTCCGACACACACTTGGAGCCGATATCGGTCCGCGACCAGCACCTGAGAACCCACCCTTCTTCTGGACGCCTCATCGTAGAGCGGGTATTGAAGGGTGATCGCCCCGCGTCCACGTACGCGTCCCGCGCGCTAGGCCCCGGCCACCAGCATCCCTCCCATCGCGAGCATGGTCGCCGCGACCAGCCCGTCCAGCACCCGCCAGGCCCGCGGCCGGGACAGGACGCCGCTCAGCAGCCGGGCGCCGAACCCCAGGGCGGCGAACCAGCTCAGGCTGGCCATGGCCGCGCCCGCGCCGAAGGCCCAGCGCAGGTCGCCGCGGTCCGAGGCGAGCGAACCCAGCAGGAGCACGGTGTCGAGGTAGACGTGCGGGTTCAGCCAGGTCATCGCCAGGCAGGTCAGGACCGCCCGCCGCGCGGACCGCGCCCCCGGCCCGTCGCCGGCCTTCAGGGAGGCCTCCGGGTCGGGGCGCAGCACCCGCCGGGCCGCCAGGAAGCCGTAGCAGAGCAGGAACGCGCCGCCCGCCAGACCGACCGCGGTCAGCGCCGCCGGCCAGGCCGTGACCACCGCGCCGACGCCCGCCACCCCGAGCGCGATGAGCACCGCGTCCGAGACGGCGCAGATCGCGACGACCGCGAGGACGGCGTGCCCGCGGGCGCCCTGACGCAGGACGAAGGCGTTCTGGGCGCCGATGGCCACGATGAGGGAGAGGCCGGTTCCGAAACCGGCGATTACGGCGGCGATGGTGCTGCTGGTCATGAGACCGACCGTACGAAGCATGGCTCCGTGCGTACAGCTAAAGATTCTTAAGTATCCTTAGCGGTACTTATGGACGAGCTTCCCCTGGACCAGGTCCGGACCCTGCTCGCGGTCGTCGACGAAGGCACCTTCGACGCCGCGGCCGCCGCCCTGCACGTGACTCCCTCCGCCGTCAGCCAGCGCGTCAAGGCGCTGGAGCAGCGCACCGGGCGGGTCCTGCTGCAGCGGACCAAGCCGGTACGGCTCACGGAGTCGGGCGAGGTGGTGGTCCGCTTCGCCCGGCAGCTGGCCCGGCTGGAACGGGACGCCCGCGCCGAGCTCGGCCTGGCGGCCGAGCAGGGCCCGGCGAGGGTTCCGATAGCGGTCAACGCCGATTCCCTCGCCACCTGGTTCCTGCCCGCGCTCACCCGGGTGCCGCAGGACCCGCCGATCTGCTTCGAGCTCTACCGGGAGGACGAGTCCCACACCACCGCGCTGCTGCGCGAGGGCCAGGTGATGGCGGCCGTCACCTCCTCGCCGGAGCCGGTGGCGGGCTGCACCGTACGGCAGCTCGGGTCGGCGCGCTATCTGGCCGCGGCCACGCCGGAGTTCGCGGCACGCCATGTCACCGGGGACCTGGCCGCGGACCTGAGCGAGGCGCCCACGGTGGTCTTCGACCGGCGCGACGACCTCCAGGACGCGTTCGTCCGGTCCCTCACAAGGGGCCGCTCCGGAGCGGGGCGGATCCGGCACATGGTGCCCGCCTCGGACGGTTTCCGGGACGCGGTGGCCGCAGGGCTCGGCTGGGGCCTCGTACCCGAACCGCAGGCCGAGCCACTGCTGCGCACAGGCCACCTGGTGGAACTGGCACCGGGCCGGCCCCTGGACGTCCCGCTGTACTGGCAGCAGTGGAAGCTGGACTCACCGGCCCTGTCCACGGTCGCCGACGTCGTGGCGGCGGCCGCCGCCGAGGCCCTGCTGCCCCGCCGCCCGTAGTACGGCGCCCTGCCCCGGCAGAATCGGTCACGTGCCGGCGGTGTCACCCTCGCGCCGCGTGGCGGGAAGCAGCAGGTCCCGCTCGGGGTGCTTCTCGCCGGAGACGCTGCCGTCCACGCCGAGGTCGACGCGGGCCGACTCGTGGAAGGCGTTGATCGCCCGGAACACGGCACGGTTCCGCTCCCGCCAGTCCTCGAGAGTGCCGTCGATCTTGCCGTTGGCCTGCCAGTCGACCTGGGCCGCGGCCAGGTTCAGCTCGTGGGCGGCCTCCACGACGTCGTCCCCGGCGAGCAGCATGATCCGCTCGAAGGCCCGGCCGCGGGTCCGGCCGGCTTCCGACATCTCGGCCAGGAGCTCCTGGTCGGACTTGTCGCGCTCACGCAGGCCTTCGCGGCACTCGTAGAGGTGCACCGCCAGGAATATGCAGGCACGGACGCAGTCGATGTAGCCCTCGTACGCTTCGAGCTTCTTGCTGTCCCAGCGCGTCACCAACTCGTGCTTCTTGCGCAGCCGTTCCATGAAATACGTCGTGAGATGGGTGGTCAGCGCACCCAGCAACACGGCGGCGATCGTGACCCACTGCTCGGCGCTTCCCATGCGTCCCCCTGACACGGCGTCATCTGGATGTCCAGAGGATCTTAGGAGTCGTCGCGGCATCTCGCGGACCGGGGCCACCGCATGCCCGAAAAGCCGTCGCGGCGGCGCGCCACGCCCACACCTCCTCCTCCGCCTTCCCCGCCCCCCGCCTCAGCACGTCCCAGCCGGCCTCGTCCACTGTCGCCTGAGTGGCTGCTCCTGGTTCGCGGGGCTTCTCCGGAATTCCTGCCGTGGCGCTGTGTCCTACAGGAAGAACCCGAAGGCGCCGTCCAGCGACCACGTCTGCCAGCCCATGGCGAAGAACGCGACCGCCGATATCAGCGCCATCATCAGGTTCTGCCCCTGCTCGCCCCAGTCGTGGATCATCAGCACCAGGTAGATCAGATTGAGGACCAGGCCCGCCATCAGCGCGATCGGCGTCAGGAAGCCGAGGACGAGGCCGAGGCCGAGGGCCAGTTCGGCGTACGCGACGAGGTAGGCCATGAGGCGCGGGCGCGGCCGTACGACGAGGTCGAAGCCCTGGCGCACGAAGGGCCAGCGGTGCCCTTCCGCCACGCCCGCCGCCCAGCGGATGCCGCCGCCGGCGAACCAGTCCTTCTTGTCCTTGTGGCGCCAGCTCTCCAACCACCACAGGCCGAGGCCGATCCGGAGAACCGCCATCCACTCGGCTCCGTCGAGCCAGATCGTCCGCATCGGAGCGCTCCTTCCATCCACCGAACCTGACGGATCGTCAGTTCAGCGGATCGCGGAGCGGCTGGCAAGAGGGGTGCGTCGCCGCGTCAGCCTTGCCGCTCACCGGTCCAGCCCATAACCTCGAACTGACGGTTCGTCAGATTCTCGTCGGGGGCACCGACGAGCGGCAGGGGGTAAGCGACGTGGCTACCGACGACAGCGGCACCATGGATCTCCCGAAGGTGATCAGCGTGGACGATCACGTGATCGAGCCCGCCCACCTCTTCGAGACCTGGCTCCCGAGCAAGTACCGCGACCGGGGGCCGAAGCCGTTCACCGCAGGCATCGGGGAGCTGGAGTACGTCGGCGGGAAGTACCGGTTCACGACCGACCCGGAAGGCCAGCTCACGGACTGGTGGCGGTACGAGGACGGGATCTTCCCGTACAAGCGGATCATCGCCGCCGTCGGCTTCTCACGGGACGAGATGACCCTGGACGGCATCACGCGGGAGCAGATGCGCCGTGGCTGCTGGGACCCGAAGGCCCGGCTCGCCGACATGGACATGAACCACGTCGAGGCCTCGCTCTGCTTCCCGACCTTCCCGCGCTTCTGCGGCCAGACCTTCGCCGAGGCGAAGGACAAGGAGGTGGCCCTCGCCTGCGTCCGCGCCTACAACGACTGGATGGTGGAGGAGTGGTGCGGCGACAGCGGCGGCCGGCTGATCCCGCTCTGCCTGATCCCGCTCTGGGACATCGACCTGGCGGTGGCGGAGATCCACCGGAACGCCGCCCGCGGCGTACGGGCGGTGACGTTCTCGGAGATCCCGACCTACCTCGGCCTGCCGTCCATCCACTCGGGCTACTGGGACCCGTTCTTCGCGGCCTGCGAGGAGACCGGCACCGTGGTCAACATGCACATCGGCTCGTCGTCCCAGATGCCCGCGGCCTCCCCGGACGCCCCGCCGGCCGTCCAGGCCGCGCTGAGCTTCAACAACGCGATGGCGTCGATGATGGACTTCCTCTTCAGCGGTGTCCTGGTGAAGTTCCCGCGGCTCAAACTCGCCTACAGCGAGGGCCAGATGGGCTGGATCCCGTACGCCCTGGAGCGCGCGGACGACGTGTGGGAGGAGCACCGCGCCTGGGGCGGGGTGAAGGGCCTGATCCCGGAGCCGCCGTCCTCGTACTACTACCGGCAGATCTTCTGCTGCTTCTTCCGCGACAAGCACGGCATCGAGGCGATCGAAACGGTCGGCGTCGACAACGCCACCTTCGAGACCGACTACCCCCACGTCGACTCCACGTGGCCGCACACGAAGCAGGTGGCGGCCGACCACGTCGCCGGCCTCCCGGACGACGTCGTCTACAAGCTCATGCGCGGCAACGCGATCCGCATGCTCGACCTTCCTTTCGACCGCTGACCCGCAGTCACGCCACGGTCCCGGCCCCGACGGGCAGCCCGGACGGGTCCTCCGCCCATCGGTGGAGGACCCGTCCGGTGCTCGTCGCGCTCAGTGGTGATTGCCGGCCGTTGCTACAGCCAGCCCGCCGCCGTCACCGCCGCGACAGCCGCCCTTTCGGCGGCCTCCGCCCTGGCGTTCAGGTCCTCGTCCCGGCCGAGGGCGCTCCCGCCCGCCGCCGCTGCGGCGGCCAGTGACGCCTGGAGCGCGCTGCGATACGCGGCCTCGGCCAGGTCGCCACCCCCGCCGTGGGCCCTGGCCGCCTCGGCGGCGAGGGTCGCTGCAGCGGCGGCGTTCCGGGCGCAGCGTGCGTCGGCCGCCGGGTCGGGGCTGGTCCCGGCGAGGGAGGCGAGGTTCTGGTTGGTCAGGCGGACCGCCTGGGCCGCCCTCGACTCCGGGCTGTCGGGTACGAGCCTGGCCTGGCTGTCGTCGATGCCTGCGTGGCGGCACGCCGCGACGGCTCGCGCCACGGCGCTCCGCGCACGGGCGCCGTGGCGGTCGCGAAGTGCTGTGTCAGCCGGGCCGGCGTCGGATTGAGCGGTGCCGTTCGGTGCGGTCATGGCCGTCTCCTCGTCTCCGGTGCGCTCGTCGGCGGCAGGGTGGCACGCCCTCCCCGAAGAGGCCAGAGCAGTGCGGACATTAATTGACCGAGGCAACCAGACGCGGGGGCAAGGCCGGGCGCTACGGTTCAGGTGACGCCCGACAGAGAGGCAAGCGGATGATCACCCCCGTCTCAGAGGCCCTGGTGACCCTCGGGCGCCGGTACGTACGTGACGCCCCGGTCCCGGCCGGCAAGGCCCTGCTCGCCGGCCGCTTCCTCAACCCTCGCCTGCGGGAGCACCCTCGTCGCCGCGTCACCGAGACCCGCTTCGGCTCCCGCGTCGCCGTCGACACCCAGGACCTCATCCAGCGGTACCTCTACCTGTTCGGCGTCTGGGAGCCGCACATGACGGGGTGGCTCCAGCGGCGCCTGCGGCCCGGGGACACGTACATCGACGTCGGTGCGAACATCGGCTACTACAGCCTCCTCGCCGCCTCCCTCGTCGGCGCCGAGGGCCGGGTCGTCGCCGTCGAGGCCTCGCCGGTGTTCCACCGGCGCCTCCTGCGGAACGTCGCCCTCAACGAGTACGGCAGCGTCCGCGCGGTCAACGGCGCCGTCTCGGACACCGAAGAGACCCTGAAGTTCGTCCTGGCCAGCTCCGCGAACATGGGCGCCAACAGCATCGTTCCGTACGAGGGACCCGCCGAGTCCACCTTCGAGATCGCGGCGCGACCGCTGCCCGACCTCCTCACCGACGAGGAGATCGCCCGGGCACGCGTGATCAAGATCGACGTGGAAGGCGCGGAGGGCAGTGTCGTCCGGGGGATGGCTCCCATGCTCCCCAAGCTCCGGACCGACGCGGAGATCACCGTCGAGGTCACGCCGGAGCGGATGGCGCAGGTCGGCGACTCCGTCGACGAGCTGATGCGGACGATGCGGGACCACGGCTTCCACCCGTACCGGCTCGTCAACGACTACACGCCGGAGAGCTACGTGGCCGCGCTGGGCGGCGCAGCCCGTGAGCCGGTCCGGCTGGTGGGAAAGGTGACGGGCGAGACGGACCTCGTCTTCTCGCGCGTGGACGCCGCACGGCTTCCCTGACGAGGGCGAGGACGACACGGGCGGCGGTTCGGGTGGCGGACCCCTGACTGCCGCTCATTTCCGTGCGCCCCACCCTCGCGCGGGCGCACGCCTTCGCCGCCGGACAACCCTCGTATGCGCTCTCCAGCGTGGCGAACGCGGGGCCGATCTCTGGATCGTCGGCATCGAAAGTGGCCGCTGAGCTCTGGAGGATGAGCGTGTCGCGTGGACGGCTCGGAAAGGCCCTGCGGCCCTTGAAGTCCCTGAAGCCTGTGAAGGCTGCCGTGTTGCTTGTCGTGGTCGGCGCCGCCTCGCTGCCGCTGGACGCCGCCGCGGCCTCGCCCGCCGGAGCTCCGGCTGCGTCCTGTGTCGGAGCCGAGTGCACCGACAAGGACCCCGTGGCCATGGGATGCGACGCCGGCGCCCGGACCGTGGCTTCGGAGTCGCTGCCCGGCGGCGGGCTCATCGAGCTGCGGTGGAGCGCCGCCTGCCGGGCGAACTGGGCAAGGGTGAGCGGGGTCGCCCGAGGCACCTGGTTCGGCGTGGAGAACGACCTGTACCAGAGCATCGGCGACTACGCGGGAACGTCCAGGTACAGCTACACGGACATGGTCAACGGCACCGTCAGCGCTCATGCGGGAGCCGAGGCCAACGGGAGGGTGTACTGGACCCGATGGGTCTAGCCACCGGCCCGGCCCACCTGCCCGGCCCACCTGCCCGGCCCACCGGCCGCTCGCCCCTCACCAGCGTCGCCCGAGCCCTGGGCCGCGGCAGCCGCGCAGGGCTCAGCCCTGCGCCTGAGCCGGGTACCCCCACCCCAGCTCCGCCAGTCGCTCCGCCCGCGCCTGTACGACCGCCATGCGGGCCTCCCGCTCCGCCGCCTCCGTGTGCGACGGCTGGCTCGTCGCCTGCCCGGGCCACTTGCGGTAGAGCAGACCCACCTCCGCCGAGAACCAGCCACGGCTCGTCGCGTCCAGGGCCATCAGCAGGCCGGTGTCCTCCGAGGCCGGCAGGGCCATCCAGCCGCCCACGGCGAGGAGGAGGTCGCGGCGGACGAAGAGCGTCGCCGGGTGGACCTGGGCGCGGAAGTCGTTCGTCTTCCAGTGCTCCAGGACCTCGCCGCGCTCGATCGCGCCGGGCTCCGGGTCGCCGGGGAAGCCGACGGTCGAGCCGTCGGGCAGCAGGTCGAGCACGCGGGACGTCGCCCAGCCGATCGACGCGTCCGCTTCGAGGGCGGCCAGGTCGCGGGCGAGGACCCCGGGCGCCAGCTGGTCATCGGCGTCCAGGACCTTGACGTAGTCGCCGTCCGCGTGCGCCAGCGCCATCATGCGGGCGACTCCGGGGCCGCCCGGCCTGCCCTGGTGGAAGGTCACCCGCTCGTCCTGCGGGACGTACGGGGCGACCTGGTCGGTCTGGCCGTCCTCCTGGACGAGCCAGTGCCACTCCCAGCCCTCGGGGAGTTCCTGCTCGCAGATCGACTTGTACGCGTCCGACAGGAAGTGGGCGGAAGGGGCGTGGACAGCGGTGACGATGATGATGCGCCGGCTCACGGCAGCACTCACCACCTTTCCAGGGGAGTGGTGAAGAGCATTTCCGTGCGGTCGCCGGGCAGCGTGACGTCGGAGATCTCCACGGCGCGGTTGTCGATGTCGTACGAGGTCTTCCGGAGGACGATGACCGAGGTCCCCGGCGGGAGTTCCAGCTCCTCGGCCTCTTCGGGCGTCGGCGGACGGGCGGTGATCCGCTCCTCGATGCGGTCCAGTTCGATGCCGATCGTCAGCAGCTGGTTCTGGGTGCCGCCGGGCCAGGGCTCGTTGTTCTCGTCCAGGAGGGCGGGGTTCACGGCGACCATGTCGCGCACGAGGTACGAGCTCACGAGGGCGAAGGGCGCGGTCTCGACCGCGTACCGCGTGCGGTAGATCCGCTCGACCAGGGCCGTGCCCTCGGCGACGTCGAAGGCCTCGGCGAGGAACTTGTCCGCCTTGGCCTCCCCGTAGGAGGCGTGGAAGACGAGGTCGTTCACCTGGAGGCCGGTGTCGTGCTCCGTGGCACCGGTCTGCAGACGCTCCTGCTCCGTCTCCAGCGCCCGGTCCTTCTCCCACTGGTGGCGCAGGTTCGTGCGGAGCACGCGCGTACGGGGGCGACGGACGAAATTGCCGCGGCCGTGCTGCTTCTCGATCAGCCCCTCGTCCTGCAGGAGGCGGAGTGCCTCCCGGACCGTCGGGACGCTCTTCCGGTGCTGGTCCGCCAGGGCCGTCTCGGCCGGCAGGCGGTCTCCTGGAACCAGCTGACCTGCGCGGATGGCCTCTCTCAGCTCATCGGCGATCTTCTCGTACGCCTTCGCCATCTGGTACTCACCGTTCCAGTTCGAGGTACGCCGCCAGCATACGACTCCTCAAGAGGTCTTGACGACCGGAGGCGCGTCCGTCATGGCCCTCCGAACAGAACGGAAAGAGCCCGACCGCTGGCGACGGGGGATGCACCAGCGATCGGGCTGTTTCCCCACAGTAACAAGGCACTTGTACCGCCGGAACCGCATGCTCGGACCCGCGGGTGCGTTGTGAGCGGGATCACCCGGGTCGGTTTACTGATCACACGGGGGCTCGTACGAGAGGCGGGGGAGATATTCGGCCCATTTCTCGCGGGTCAGAATGCCGCGAGTGGTCGAGCAGACGTGACGCACGGCCTCGCCGACGTCCAGGTTCCACAGGCGGACGGTATCGGTGCCGCTCGATACCCCGAGCATCGTGCTCTTGGGGCTGAAGGACAGGAAGTTGCCCGTCTTGGCGTTGGGACTCATCGACTGACCGATGGGAGCGGCCGCGGAGGGGACGGAGACGTTCCAGATCCGGACCGTGTTGTCGTTGCCACCGCTCGCCAGCGTGCGACCGCCCCGACTGAACGTCAGCGACACGACCGCCTCGGTGTGACCGGTGAGGGTGGCGACCGCACGGGCCGCCTTGGGGGCGCCGGTGACGTCCCAGAGCCGGACCGTGTTGTCATCGCTTCCGCTCGCCAGCGTGTGGCCGTCCGGGCTGTACGCGAGCGCGTTGACGGGACCCAGGTGGCCCGTCAGGGGCGATCCCAGTCGGGTGATGTGCCGGGGATCGGCCACGTTCCAGAGCCGGATCGTGTCATCCGCGCTGCCGCTGGCGAGAGTTCGGCCGTCCGGACTGAAGGCGAGGGCGTTGACGTAGCCGCCGTGGCCCGCGAGCGGCCTGCCGAGCGGAACGAGCCGGGACGGATCGCCGGCGTCCCACAGCTGGATGGTGCGGTCGTCGTAGGCGGTGGCCAGCATGCGCCCGTCCGGGCTGAACGCCAGCGCACCGGGGCCCGCGAAGCGTGTCCGCAGCGTGACGGGCGGCCCGTAGCGCACCGGCCGGGCCGGGGCGGCGATGTTCCACAGCTGCACCGCGCGGTTCCCGGTGAACACCGCGAGCGTGTGGCCGTCGGGGGAGAGCACCAGCGCACGCGTGGCTCCCTCACCGGGCACGAACGGCCTGCCCAGCAGCACCGGCGCGTGGGGAGTGTCCACGTTCCACAGCCGGACCCTTCCGTCGCGCGCGGCCGTGGCGAGCACCCGCCCGTCCGGGCGGAACGTCCCGATGCGGCCGATCATGTCCGAGGTCGGCAGCGACCACAGGCGGACCTTGTTGTCGCCGCTCCCCGTGGCGAGGGTCCGGCCGTCGGGGCTGAAGCCCAGGGCGTACATCTCGCCGCTGCTCCCGGAGAGGGGTTCGCCGACCTGTGACGGGTACGCGGGATCACTCACGTTCCACAGGCTTGCCCTGCTGTCCGCGCTGCCGGCGGCGAGCATGGCCCCGTTCGGGCTGAACGCCACGGACCACACGGGACCGGTGTGGCCGGTGAGCGGCGTGCCGACGGCAGTCGCATGGCGTGGGTCGGCCACGTTCCAGAGCCGGACGGTGTCGTCCGAGCTGCCGCTGGCGAGCGTCCGGCCGTCGGGGCTGAAGGCGACGGAGTGCACCGTGTCCGTGTGGCCGGTCAGCGGCGCGCCGACGGGCAGCGGGCGACGGGGATCGGCGACGTCCCACACCCGGATCGTGGCGTCGTCGCCACCCGCGGCCAGCGTTCTGCCGTCAGGTGCGAACGCCACGGACCGCACGGCGGCCGTGTGGCCGGGCAGGGCACCGAGCGGCCCCGGCCGGCGCGGGTCGGCCACGTTCCACAGGCGGACCCGGTGGTCGTCGTGGGCCGAGGCCAGCGTGCGTCCGTCCGGGCTGAAGGCGAGCAGGTAGATCGCGCCGCCCCGGCCGGCCAGGGGCGTGCCGATCGGCTGCGGGCTGCGGGGATCCCGTACGTCCCACAGGCGGATCGTGCCGTCGTCCGAAGCGCTGGCGAGGGTGCGGCCGTCCGGGCTGAAGACCGCGGTGCTCACCCAACTGGTGTGGCCGGTGAGGGGCCTGCCCAGTGGTTCGGGGCGCGTCGGGTCCGTCACGTCCCACAGCCGGACGGTCCGGTCGTAGCTGGCGGTCGCGAGTGTCCGCCCGTCCGGGCTGAACGAGGTGAGGTAGACGGCGCCGGTGTGGCCGAGCAGAGGGGTGGCCAGCGGGGCGTTCACGATCGAGATCAACCGGTTGCGCGTGCCCTCGTCGTCCGGGCGCAGGCGGTGCGCCACGAGGTCGAGCTGAGCGGACAACGACGGATCTGTGTACTGGACGCGGTCCGCTTCGGCGAGCACCTGCTCGAACACGGCGTCGTTCCGCTGCTGCCACGCGACCACCGACGAACCGACGGCCAGGACCACCAGGGCGACCAGAGCCGCCACCGCACAACGCCCGATCCGGACCGTGCGCTTGCGCAGCCTGACCGAGGCCGCGAGGAACTCCACCGCGCCGCGGGTCAGGGCGAGGTCGCCGGCCGTCTCCGCCCAGGCGTGAGCGTGTTCGAGACGGGAACCCCGGTAGAGCAGCGACGTGTCGCGGTGCGAGCTCTCCCAGGCCCTGCTGTCGTCCTCCAGCTGCTGACGCAGCAGGTTGCCGTTCCTGTCCTCGTCGATCCACTCGCGCAGCCGCGGCCAGGCGTGGAGCAGCGCTTCGTGCGTGATCTCCACCGTGTCCGCGTCGAGCGTCACCAGGCGGGCGCGCACCAGCGCTTCGAGCGACTCGTCCGTCTTGCCGGGGTCCGTCGACTCCTCCGCCAGCTGGCGGCGCGTCCCTCGCCGCCGGGTGGCCGGGGTGTCCTCGCCGAGCCGGACCAGTCGGAGCAGGAGCAGCCGTGCGGCCGAGCGTGCCGCCGGGTCGAGGCTGGACCACGCGCGCTCGGCGGTCGCCGCCACGGCTCCCTGGATTCCTCCGGACGCGCGGTAGCCGGCCAGGGTCAGCCTTCCCGCCTTCCGCCGCTGCCAGGTGGCGAGCAGGGCGTGGGAGAGCAGCGGCAGGACTCCCGCGTCGTGCGCCCCGCGGGGTCCGTCGGTGCTCACTTCGCGGACGATGAGCTCCGCCAGCCCGGGCTCGAGTTCCAGACCGACGGCCTTGGCCGGCCCGGTCACCGCCCCGCGCAGTTCCGCGGTGGTCAGCGGCCCGAGCACCATGTGCCGGTGCTGCAGCGCGTCGGCCAGCTCGGGATAGCCGAGGCAGTGCTCGTAGAAGTCGGCACGTATGCCGAGGACGACGAGCGCGGGGGCCGGGGCGCCGGGTCCGTCGGGCGAGCAGATGGCGTGGAGCAGCCGGATGAAGGTACGCCTGTTCGTCTCGTCCGAGCAGAGGGTGAACGTCTCCTCGAACTGGTCCACGATGACGACCGGACGGCCGGGGGCTGACGTCTCGCGTCGCGCCCACGCCGTGACGGCCTCCCTCGCCGCTCGCGCGAAGGGCGTGGTGGCGGCAGCCTCCTCCTCTGCCGGGTCGTCCGCCGCGGGGACGACCCGTGCGAGGTCGGGGATCCGGCGGACCAGCTCGGCGAGGGGATCGGCTCCCGGTACGAGGTGCAGGACCTCCCGCGCCTGGTGGTTCTCGTCTCCCGGCGCGCCGTTCCTGAGCGAGGGCACCAGGCCGGCGTTCAGCAGGGAGGACTTGCCCGCCCCTGAAGCACCCACGAGGACGACCAGGCCGCCCGTCTTCTCCGCCGCGCGGAGCTGGGCGACGAGGGCGTCCGTGCTCCGCTCCCGGCCGAAGAACCACTGGGCGTGCTGCGGGCGGTACGCGGCGAGTCCCAGGTACGGGCAGACGCCGCCGGGGACGGCCGGCGCGGCGGCCGGGGGCCGCTCCTCCTCCGCCGCGGACGAGGCGGTGCGCTCGCCGACGGGGTCGGTCACCGCGCGCTCCCACAGGCGCTGCCACTGCGCGAGGTCGTACAGCCCGGCCGACACGGGCACGGGCCGCGAACGCCGGGCCTGGGGGATCAGTACGTGCAGCACGGCCGCGAGGGCGGCGAACTGGGCGGGCACGTTCCTGGCACGCCGCCAGTCGCTGATCCGCTGGGCGGACACCCGCACCAGCCGTCCTCGTTCGTCGACCCGCTGCAGCTGGGCGACCGCCTCGGCCACCCGCTTGAGGGGCGGGTTGCCGGCCTCCTTGTACAGCAGAGCGAGGCGCTCCGCGAAGGCCGTGCGTGCCTCCGAGTCGGAACTCAAGGCCTCTACCCCTTACTTCCCCCGCCCCCGGACATCCGGACCGGAAAACTCACCCTATAGGTCTGACCTGCTGTTATGGCCTTGCCGCGAGGCCGGAGCCTCCCCGGCGGGAGCCAGAACTGACAGGATCACGAGCAGCAGCGAACCAGCCGCGCGTCTCCCGAACAGGGCACCAGTTCAGCGCTCCCCGAGGCAACTCATGACGAGCGTGTTCTTGGTCGCTTCCGCGCCGCCAGTCTTCGGTCCGCGCGGTATCCGCACGGATCGACGCCGCACGCATCGTCCGGTACCGGTCCGCACGCGGGGAGGGACCGGTACCGGACGACGCGGTGGGGAGAGCGTGATCTCCACCGCGCGACTGCGGAAACCGCCTCCTGAAACCACCCCGGGGCAACGGCCCCGGCACACCCGGAAGCACCCCGCAAAACCGCAGCACCTGGCCGCAGACCCACAGCACCCGGAAACCACTCAGGGGCCCGACCCGCTCTCGCGGATCAGGCCCCTGATCTGGTCTTACAGCTGTCGGGGTGGCGGGATTTGAACCCACGACCTCTTCGTCCCGAACGAAGCGCGCTGCCAAGCTGCGCTACACCCCGATGTCGCTGCTCTGTTCTTCACGTCGCGGCGACATCGATTACTTTAGCCCACCCGCGCCCAGAGACGAAATCCGGTTTTCGCGGCCCGCCACCGCAGGTCGGAAGCGGTCCACGGTGACCAGCGCGAGGGCCAGGGCGTAGAAGGCGAGGCCGAGGACCAGGGCGTTGGTGAGGACGCCCGGGTAGCCGTGGGCGGTGACGTCGAGGAACGGGTACGTGTAGCGGGTCGGGGTGTCGGGGGAGACCAGCGCGCCGCGGGCCAGGGCGAAGCCCAGGTAGGCGCCGGGCGCCGCGAGCCACTGGGCGGCGTGGCGCCACCGGAGGGCGCCCGGGCGGGTGAGCAGGAGCCAGTCGAGGACCACGCCGAGCGGGGTCACGCTGTGGAGGAGCTGGTTGGCGACCGCCCTGGCGCCGGTGAGGCGGGCGATCTCGGCGGCCTGGTCGAACTCGCTCGCCGGGTTGTCCAGGACCAGGTGGAAGACCAGCCCGACCACGGAGATGCAGAGCAGCACCCCGCCCGTCCAGACCGGTGCCAGGGGCGGCTGCCGCCGCCAGGCCCGTACGGCACCCAGGCCGAGGACGACGGCGACGGCGGTGTTCGACCAGATCGTGAAGAAGCTGAAGACGACGAGAGGGTTCCCCTCGACGCACTCGATCACGATGCCCGTCGCCGCGGCCAGGGCGATCAGCGCGCGGAAGAGAGAGGTGGCGTACGGCATGGGGGCACCGTACGTGAGCACTCCGGGCCGGGCGCCGGGGTTCGAGCGGTCAGGTGCGGGCCGTCAGGGTGAGGAGGGTCGCCTCCGGCGGGCAGGCGAAGCGGACCGGCGTGTAGCGGTTGGTGCCGCAGCCGGCCGAGACGTGCAGGTAGGAGGTGCGGTCGGCGACGGTGTGGGTGGACAGGCCCTTCACCCGGTCGGTGTCCAGGTCGCAGTTGGTGACCAGGGCGCCGTAGAAGGGGATGCACAGCTGCCCGCCGTGCGTGTGTCCGGCCAGGATCAGCTCGTAGCCGTCCGCCGTGAACGCGTCCAGGGACCGCAGGTACGGCGCGTGGACCACGCCCATCGAGAAGTCCGCGTCCTGGTCGGGGCCGCCGGCCACCCGCTCGTAACGGTCCCGCTTGATGTGCGGGTCGTCGACGCCGGTGAAGGCGAGGTCGAGGCCGGGCAGCTTCAGCCGGCCGCGGGTGTTGGTCAGGTTCACCCAGCCCGCCGCGTCGAAGGCGTCCCGCATGCCTTCCCAGGGGTTGTGGACGGCGCCGACCACCGGCGGGTTGCCGTTGAGGCCGTGCCGGCCCTGCACCTTCTCCTTCAGATAGCGGGCGGGGTTGCGCAGTCGCGGCCCGTAGTAGTCGTTGGAGCCGAAGACGTACACGCCGGGGAACTCCATCAGCGGCCCCAGCGCGTCCAGGACCTCCGGCACCGCCTCCGTGTCGGAGAGGTTGTCACCGGTGTTCACGACGAAGTCCGGGCGCAGCCCGGCGAGGGACTGCAGCCAGGCCCGCTTCTTGCGCTGGCCGCTGACCATGTGGATGTCGGAGACCTGGAGGACCCGCAGATCACGCATGCCCCGGGGGAGCACCGGGATGGTCACCCGGCGCAGCCGGAAGGAGCGGGCCTCGAAGCCCGCCGCGTAGACGATGCCGGCCGCTGCCGTCGCCGTGAGGCCTGCCGTGATCTTCAGGGGGATCCCGTACCGTGCGCGCATCCCCTTATCGTCGCAGACCCGTCGAGCGGCTTCGTGGACACGGCGGTCGGAAATGCGCGGGCGGTACGGGCCCGGCACCTGCCACACTTGTGCGCATGACCACGCTCAAGGCCAGGCTTCAGGACGACCTCAACGCCGCGATCAAGGAACGCGACGAGCTGCGCTCCTCGACCCTGCGGCTGACCATCGCCGCCGTCACGAAGGAGGAGGTCGCGGGCAAGACGAAGCGCGAGCTCTCCGACGACGAGGTGCAGAAGGTGATCGCCAAGGAGGCGAAGAAGCGCCGCGAGGCCGCGGACGCCTTCGCCCAGGGCGGTCGCGCCGAGCAGGCCGAACGCGAGCGGGCCGAGGGCGAGATCCTGGACGCGTACCTGCCGAAGCAGCTGAGCGACGAGGAGCTGGAGGCCGTCGTGGCCGCCGCCGTCGAGGAGGCGAAGGCCGCCGGTGCGGAGGGCCCGCGTGCGATGGGCGCCGTCATGAAGATCGTCAATCCGAAGGTCGCCGGGCAGGCGGAGGGCGGCCGCGTCGCCGCCGCCGTGAAGAAGCTCCTCGCCGGCTGATCCGCCCGCGCACGGCACGCGCGCAGTCACACACGAAGGCGCCCCTCCCGATCGGATCGGGAGGGGCGCCTTCGCCGTACCAGTACGCGTGCGGGTACTACCGCCTACCGGCGGACCACCGGCTATCCGTTCCGGCCGCCGTTTCCGTTGCCGGGCCTGCCCGCCGTACCGCCGATCAGGTCCGGCGGGAGGGTGATCCCGCCCGGGAGCGTGGTGCCCGGGTTCGGCCCGCCCGGCTTGTTGTCGTCGCCGGGGCGCTTGTCCTTGTCCTTGTCCTTGTCACCGGGCTGCGCGCCGCGCGGCACGTGGATCGGGACGAAGGACGGGGTCTCACCGGCGTCGAGCGCGCCGGTCATCGCGATCCGCCAGATCGGGCCGGGGAGGCAGCCACCGCAGACCTTGTCGTAGTACTGGCCGCCGATGGTGATGTCGTACATCGACTTCTTCTCGCCGACGTCGTCACCGACCCACACCGCCGTGGACAGGTTCGGCGTGTAGCCGACGAACCAGGCGTCCTTGCGGTCGTTGGTCGTACCCGTCTTGCCCGCGTTGTCACGGTCGCTCAGACCGGCCTTGGTACCGGTGCCGTCCTCGACGACGCCCTTCAGCATCTGGTTGACGGTGTCGGCGGTCCGCTCGCTCATCGCCTTGGAGCACTCGGTCTGCGGGACCTTCAGCTTCTCGCCGCCCGCCGTCGTGATCGACTCGATGGCGACGGGCGTGCAGTACGTGCCGCGGTTGGCGAAGGTCGCGTAGACCGAGGCCATGTCGAGCGGGGTGGCCTCCTGGCCGCCGAGGGTGATGGAGGGAAGCTCCTTCAGCTTCTTGCCGAGCTCCCGCTCGTACCCCATCTTCTGGGCCATGTTGACGGTCTCGCAGAGACCGGCCATCTGCTCGAGCTGCGCGAAGTAGGTGTTGATGGACTTTCCGAGCGCGCTGGTCATGTCCCAGGTGCCGGCCTCGGACTGCATCTCGTTCTGCAGGTCCCAGTTGCCGCCGCCGGACGGACCGCCGGCGCAGGTGGTGTACGAGTTCATCGGCACCGAGATCTTCCACGGCGTCGTGAACGACTGCGCCGGGCTGAGGCCCTTCTCCAGTGCCGCGGCGGCCGTGATCGGCTTGAAGGTCGAGCCGACCTGGAAGCCGTAGGTCGTGCCGCCCATCTTCTTGCCGACGGAGAGGTTGAGCGTCGTCTGGTGGAGCTTCTGGTCGAGGCCGTACGGGCGGGACTGACCCATCGAGAGGATCTTGCCGCTGCCGGGCTGGACCTGCACCACCGCGGCGGCGACCGGGTCGTCCTTGTCGACCTTGGCGATGGCGGCCTCGTTGGCGGCGGCCTGGGCGCGCGGGTCGAGGGTGGTCCGGACGGTCAGGCCGCCCAGGTTCCACAGCTTCTGGCGCTCCTCGGCGGTCTTGCCGAAGACCGGGTCGTTGAGGATCGTCTTGCGGACGTAGTCGCAGAAGAAGCCGGCGCCGTCGACGGCGGTGATGCAGCCGTTCTTCGGCGACTTCACCTTCAGCTTGATCGGGGTGGCCTTCGCCTTGTCGGCCTCCGCCTGGCTGATGTCCTTCACGTCGGCCATGCGCTGGAGGACGGTGTTGCGGCGCTTGGTCGCCTCCTGGATGTCGTTCACCGGGTCGTAGCGGCTCGGCGACTGCACGAGGCCGGCCATCATGGCGGCCTCGGGGAGGGTGAGGTCGGCGGCGGGCTTGGAGAAGTAGCGCTGCGAGGCGGCCTCGATGCCGTAGGCCTGCTGCCCGAAGAACGTGATGTTGAGGTAGTTCTCCAGGATCTTCTTCTTGCCCAGCTCCTCCTCGACCTGGATGGCGAACTTCAGCTCGCGCACCTTGCGGCCCATGGTCTGCTGGGTGGCCTGGGCGACCTTCTCGGGGTCGTCGCCGGCCTCCTCGACGAAGACGTTCTTCACGTACTGCTGGGTGAGCGTGGACGCGCCCTGCGCGACCCCGCCCGACTGCGCGTTGCGGTTGATGGCGCGCAGCACGCCCTTGAGGTCGATCGCGCCGTGCTCGTAGAAGCGCGAGTCCTCGATCGCGACGATCGCCTTCTGCATGTACGGGGAGATCTTGTCCAGCGGCACGACCTTCCGGTCGCGCGAGTACACGGTGGCGATGTGGCCGCCCTCTGAGTCGAGGATCGTGGTGCGCTGACTCAGCGGCGGCGTCTTCAGGTTGGACGGGATCTCGTCGAACCCCTCGACCGTGCCCTTCGCCGCCAGCCCCACCACCCCGGCCGCGGGCAGGGCGATGCCCGCCAGCACGGCTCCGGCGAGCACACTGACACCGAGGAACTTGGCGGCCTGCTGGGTCCCGGTCAGACCTCCGCCCGAGCGCTTCTTTGCCATGGGGGCAGCCTACGTTCTCATTCGCCGGACACACGTATATGCCTTGGCCTAAGCTGCTCCCAACTGTCACAGCAGTGTGGTCCGGCATCAAGACCCGTGCGTGACGTAGGTGTGAATTCCCGCGTCCCCGAAGCGCGGTGGCTTCATGCCTGAATCGGGCTCATGTCCGGTATGGCCGTGATGTCCTGGCGTCACTCCCCTGGGTGATCTGACGCGTACGCATAGTCCGTTCGGGCCATTCAAGATTGGGCCCGAAGGGGGTGTTGCGCTGTCCCCGCCTTCCGTAACGTCCCAACTGGCAGCGGTGAATATGCCGCTACCGCCGTGGGGGAGCCTCGATTCGGGAGAGGACGGCGCCGGTATGGGCTGGGTAGCTGACTGGAGTGCGCAGGCGGCCTGCCGCACTACCGATCCGGATGAACTTTTCGTGCAGGGCGCGGCGCAGAACAGGGCGAAGGCGGTGTGCACCGGATGTCCGGTGCGGACCGAATGTCTTGCCGACGCCCTCGACAACCGCGTGGAATTCGGCGTGTGGGGCGGTATGACGGAGCGCGAGCGGCGCGCCCTGCTGCGCCGCCGGCCGACCGTCACCTCGTGGCGCCGGCTCCTGGAGACCGCGCGCACGGAGTACGAGCGGGGAGCGGGCCTGCTGCCCGTGGCGATGGACGACGACGCGACGTACGAGACGTACGCGGCGGTGGGCTAGCCCGCCGCCTGACCGCGCACCGCTTGCGCACCGCCCGCTTGGCCACCGCGTGAGCACCGCGTGCCTCCGCCGACAGGCGGGGCGACCTGTACGGCCGGCCGGCCGACGGGTCGGCTACGGCATGCGGCCGAGCGCGAGTCGGTCACCGATGGCCCGCAGCCCGTCGAGGTCGTGCACATCGCCGGGCAGGGCGGCCACCTCGGCGACCGCCACCTCGGGGTGGAGCGCGGTGAAGCGGTCGCGCGTGCGCTGCTCACGCGCGAGCACCTGCATCCGCTCGGCATGGAGCCGGAGCAGACCGGCGGTGAGTTCCTTCACGTCGGCGTCGGGTGCGGCCGCGTCCTGTGCGTCATTGCCGGGCGCGCCGATGTCCGTTGCGTCCGTGTCCGTTGCGGCGGTGTCCGGCATGTCTGGGGTGGGCATGTCCGTGTTCGGCGGATCCGTGTCCGACAGATCCGGGTTCGGCGGATCTGTGTCCGGCAGATCGGTCTCCGAATCCCTGCCGGCTGTGGGGGCAGCCGGGGAATCGGCTCGTGCGGTGGCGGCGCTGGCGGCGGTGGCGAGGTCTGACGGCTCGGGAGAAGTGGCACGGGAGCCACGCCCAGCAGTCTTCCCGCCCTCCTGATCCACAATGCGACCCTCGTCAAGATTTTCCGCGGCGGCCCGCGCCCGCTCGGCCGACAGCCGGGCGGCACCGCTGCCGTGCACCCGGTTGAGGACGAGCCCCGCCAGCGGCATGTCCTCCGCGGCCAGCCGCTCCACGAAGTACGCCGCCTCGCGCAGCGCGTCCCGCTCCGGCGTCGCGACCACGAGGAAGGCCGTGCCCGGAGCCTGCAGCAGCTTGTACGTGGCGTCCGCGCGGGTCCGGAAACCGCCGAACATGGTGTCCATCGCCGCCACGAACGTCTGCACGTCCTTGAGGAACTGACCACCGAGCAGCTTCCCCAGCGTCCCCGTCATCATCGACATGCCGACGTTGAGGAACTTCATCCCCGCCCGGCCGCCCACCTTGGCCGGTGCCATCAGCAGCTTGATGAACTTGCCGTCGAGGAACGAGCCGAGCCGCTTCGGCGCGTCCAGGAAGTCGAGCGCCGACCGGGACGGCGGCGTGTCGACCACGATCAGGTCCCATTCGTCCCGGGCCCGGAGCTGGCCCAGCTTCTCCATCGCCATGTACTCCTGCGTACCGGCGAAACCGGCCGACAGTGACTGGTAGAACGGGTTCTCCAGGATCGCCCGGGCCCGGTCGGCGTCCGCGTGCGCCTCGACGATCTCGTCGAAGGTCCGCTTCATGTCGAGCATCATCGCGTGCAGCTCGCCGCCGTCGCAGCCCTTGATGCCGTCCACCTTGCGCGGCACGTTGTCGAGCGAGTCGATGCCCATCGACTGCGCCAGCCGGCGCGCCGGATCGATCGTCAGGACCACGACCCGCCGGCCGCGCTCCGCCGCGCGCACGCCGAGGGCGGCCGCCGTCGTCGTCTTGCCGACGCCGCCCGCGCCGCAGCACACGATGATGCGGGTGGCCGGGTCGTCGATCAGCGGGTCGAGCTCCAGACCGGGCGCCGTGTCCAGACCGGCCGCGGTGTCCAGACCGGGCGCCGTGTCGAGACCGGTCGAGGCCGCGGTCTCCTTCGCCGCGGCCTCCCTCGTCGCGTTCTCCGTCACGCGCCCACCCCTTGCCTCCGCAGCTCCTTCGCCAGCCGGTAGAGGCCGGCGATGTCCGCACCGTCCCCCAGGAAGGGGAGTTCGAACGTCGGGACCCCGATCCCGTTCAGCGCCTCGCGCTGGGCCCGCTCCAGCTCCACCCGCTGGGCGTGCTCCGCGGCCTGCTCCAGGAGCGGCTCGACCAGCTTCGAGCCGCCCTTGATCCCGACGGACGCCAGCGTCCCGGCGATGGCCTGCCGGTGGTCGCCGGAGGCGGCCCGTACCGCCGCCTCGTCGAGGACGTGCGGGCGCACCATGTTCACGATGGCGCGGCCCACCGGCAGTTCGGCGTCACGCAGCTCCGCGATGCCGTCGGCGGTCTCCTGGACGGGCATCTCCTCCAGGAGCGTCACCAGATGGACCGCGGTGTCCGGCGACTTCAGGAAGCGCATGATCGCCTGGGCCTGATTGTGTATCGGGCCGATCCTCGCCAGGCCCGCCACCTCGTCGTTGACGTTGAGGAAGCGGGTGATGCGGCCGGTCGGCGGCGCGTCCATCACCACGTAGTCATAGGTGAATCCGCCGTGCTTCTCACGCCGGCGCACGGCCTCGCAGGCCTTCCCGGTCAGCAGGACGTCCCTGACGCCCGGGGCTATGGTCGTCGCGAAGTCGATCGCGCCGAGCTTCTTCAGGGCCCGGCCCGCGCTGCCCAGTTTGTAGAACATCTGGAGGTAGTCGAGGAGGGCGCGCTCGGCGTCGATCGCCAGGGCGAACACCTCGCCGCCACCCGGTGCGACGGCGATCTTCCGCTCCTCGTACGGCAGCGCCTCCGTCTCGAAGAGCTGCGCGATGCCCTGCCGGCCCTCCACCTCGACGAGGAGAGTCCGCTTGCCCTCGGTCGCGAGGGCGAGCGCGAGTGCGGCGGCGACCGTCGTCTTACCGGTACCGCCCTTGCCGCTGACGACCTGGAGCCTGCTCACGCCTTCGAGCCTAACCACTGGCGGCCCGGACCAATCAGAGGGCCGCCCCGGACGCGTCCCTGAATGAGCCCCCTACGGGAACGGGGCGCTTCGCGACAGCGGCTACAGTCGCCTCATGACCAAGTGGGAGTACGCGACTGTGCCGCTGCTGGTGCACGCGACGAAGCAGATTCTTGACACCTGGGGCGAGGACGGCTGGGAGCTCGTCCAGGTCGTGCCCGGGCCGAACAACCCCGAGCAGCTCGTGGCCTACCTGAAGCGGGAGAAGTCCTCGTGAGCGGGGCCGGAGCCGTCGAGGCGAAGATCGCCGAGCTGGGCCTGACCCTGCCCGAGGTCGTCCCGCCGATCGCGGCCTACCAGCCGGCCGTGCAGTCCGGCGTGTACGTCTACACCTCGGGCCAGCTCCCGATGGTGGCGGGCAAGCTGCCGGTGACCGGCAAGGTCGGCGCCGAGGTGACGGCCGAGGAGGCCAAGGAGCTCGCCGCCACCTGCGCGCTCAACGCGCTCGCGGCCGTGAAGTCGGTCGCCGGTGACCTGGACCGGATCAAGCGGGTCGTGAAGGTCGTCGGCTTCGTCGCCTCCGCCCCCGACTTCACCGGCCAGCCGGGTGTCATCAACGGCGCCAGCGAGCTGCTCGGGGCCGTCCTCGGCGACAAGGGCGTGCACGCCCGCAGCGCCGTCGGCGTCACCGTCCTCCCGCTGGACGCGCCCGTCGAGGTCGAGGTCCAGGTGGAGCTCGAGTCCGCCTGAGCGCCGCGGGCCGGCAGGCCCTGACGCCGTAGAAGCACCGCGGCCACGCTTCGGCAGTGCTGTTGCCGCGCCGCGGCCACGCCTCGGGCCAGCAGCCGGCGCGCCGCGGAAGCGTCGTACGACAGCCGACGAGCCGGTTTCCTCCCACCCGGAGGGAGCCGGCTCTCGTGCATTTCGATGCTTGCGCATAGCATCCGGCCATGTCGAATGGTCAGTCGAACGGACAGTGGTACCCACCGGAGTGGCCCGACCGGATCCGCGCCCTCGCCGCCGGTGAGCTGGTCCCCGCGACGCCCAAGCGGGCCGCCACCGTGCTCCTTCTGAAGGACGGCGTGGACGGCCCCCTCGTCCACATGCTGCGCCGCCGCGCCTCCATGGCCTTCGCCGGCGGCGCGTACGCCTATCCCGGCGGTGGCGTCGACCCGCGCGACGAGCATCCCGTGCGCTGGGCGGGCCCCTCCCGGGAGGAGTGGGCCGACCGGCTCGGCCTCGCGGATCCGGCGCAGGCGCAGGCCGTCGTCTGCGCCGCCGTCCGCGAGACGTACGAGGAGGCGGGCGTCCTGCTCGCCGGCGAGACCGCGGACACGGTCGTCGGCGACACGACGGGTGACGACTGGGAGAAGGACCGGGCGGCGCTCGTCGCCCGGGAGCTGTCCTTCGCGGACTTCCTCGACCGCCGCGGGCTCGTGCTCCGCTCGGACCTGCTGGGCGCCTGGGCCCGCTGGATCACCCCCGAGTTCGAGCCCCGGCGCTACGACACCTGGTTCTTCGTCGCGGACCTCCCGGCCGGCCAGCGGACCCGCAACGCCTCCACCGAGGCCGACCGCACGGTCTGGATCCGCCCGGCGGACGCCGCGGCCGGGTACGACCGGGGCGAGCTGACGATGATGCCGCCCACCATCTCGACCCTGCGGGCGCTCGAACGGTACGGCAGCGCGGAGGAGGCCCTGGCCGCTGCGCGGGAACAGGACATGACCCCCGTACTCGCGCAGGCGCGCCTGGACGGTGAAAGGCTGGTCCTGAGCTGGCCGGGCCACGACGAGTTCACGAAGCACATCCCGACGGCGGGGCCGGAAGGAGGCACGGCATGAGCGACGCCGCAGCCCTTCCGGGGCAGCCGCGCGGGTCGGTGAGCTCCGGACCGGGCACCACGCGCGCGTACAACGTGCTCGCGCCGAACCCGTCCGCGATGACCCTGGACGGCACCAACACCTGGATCGTCGCCGAACCGGACTCCGACCTCGCCGTCGTCATCGATCCCGGGCCGCTCGACGAGGGGCACCTGCGCAACGTCGTGGCGACCGCCGAGAAGCTCGGCAAGCGGATCGGGCTCACCCTGCTCACCCACGGCCATCCGGACCACGCCGAGGGCGCGGCGCGGTTCGCCGAGCTGACGCGGACCGCGGTGCGGGCACTCGACCCGGCGCTCCGGCTCGGCGACGAGGGGCTCGCGGCCGGCGACGTGATCACCACCGGCGGGCTCGAGCTCCGGGTGGTGCCCACGCCCGGGCACACCTCCGACTCGCTCTCGTTCCACCTGCCGGCCGACCGGGCGGTGCTGACCGGGGACACGATCCTCGGGCGCGGCACGACGATCGTGGCCCACCCCGACGGGCGGCTCGGCGAGTACCTGGACTCGCTGCGGCGGCTGCGTTCGCTCACCACCGACGACGGGGTCCACACCGTCCTGCCGGGGCACGGGCCGGTCCTCGAGGACGCCCAGGGCGCCGTCGAGTTCTACCTGGCGCACCGCGCGAACCGGCTCGCGCAGGTCGAGACGGCCGTCGAGAACGGCTACCGGACCGCCCCGGAGGTCGTGGCCCACGTGTACGCGGACGTGGACCGCTCGCTCTGGCCGGCCGCGGAGCTCTCCGTCCGGGCGCAGCTGGACTACCTGAAGGAACGCGGCCTGATCTGAGCGCGACCCCGGGAACCTTAAGCCTCCCCCGTGTGTCTTACGCTCCGCTTACATCTGGCCGTAGCTCTCGGGGGGATCCCGTGTTCGTCATAGCAATCCTGCTGGTCATCGCGGCAGCGGTGTTGTACTTCGTCGGCCGCGCGAACGACACCCGCGGCCTCAAGCTCGGCGCCCTCGGCGCCCTGCTCGCCGGCGTGTTCTCACTGATCGTGAGCATGACGTACGTGATCAGCGCGTACGAGGTCGGCGTCCCGGTCGCCTTCGGCAAGGTCGGCTCGCCGATGAACTCCGGCATGCACGTCAAGTCGCCGTTCACCAACGTCACGACCTTCTCCACCCGCCCCGTCGACCTCAACCTCTCCGACAAGGACGTGGTCGAGGTTCGCTCCTCGCAGGGCGGCGTCATGTACGCCGAGGTCACCGTGAAGTGGGCGGTGCACCCGTCCAAGGCGGTCGAGCTCTACAAGCTGGCCGGCAGCGAGGACGCCATCCAGCAGCGGCTCGTCTACCCGGACAGCCGCGAGATCGTCCGCAACGTCTTCGCCCGCTACACGAGCGAGCAGGGCTACGCCTCCGACCGCGAGAAGATCAACGCCGAGATCGCCGGCCTCATCAAGGAGCGTCTCGCCCCGCGCGGCATCGACGTCACCACCGTCAACCTGCGCAACGTGAAGCCCTCGGACGCCCTGCAGGGCCAGATCGACCGCAAGATCCAGCAGCAGCAGGCCACCGAGCGGGCCCTGGAGGCCTCCCGCACGGCCAAGGCGGAGGCCGACCGGCGCCGCATCGAGGCGGAGGGCATCGCCCGCGCCAACAAGATCCTCAACGACTCGCTGACCGACAAGGTCCTCATGAACCAGTGCATCGAGGCGTACAAGGAGGCCGCGGCGAAGAACCCGGTCTACGCGGTGCCCTGCGGCAGCGGCGGCTCGAACCCGCTGATCGTGGACGGCTCGAAGCGCTGATCCGGCGCTGATCCCGGGCTGGTCCCGGCCGAGAACGCGGAAGGGGGCCGCCCGGTCGAACCGGGCGGCCCCCTTCTCGTACGTACGGTCTGCCGGCGTACGCGGTGATGCTCAGGGTCTGTCGGCCTTCGGCCTGCCGGCGTACGCGGTGATGCTCAGCGCGAGCGCTTCGCGAGGCGCTCCACGTCCAGCAGGATCACGGCGCGGGCCTCCAGGCGCAGCCAGCCGCGCTGGGCGAAGTCGGCGAGCGCCTTGTTGACCGTCTCGCGGGAGGCGCCGACCAACTGGGCCAGCTCTTCCTGGGTGAGGTCGTGGACGACGTGGATGCCCTCCTCCGACTGCACGCCGAAGCGGCGGGACAGGTCGAGGAGCGCGCGGGCGACACGGCCCGGGACGTCGGAGAAGACCAGGTCGGACATCTGGTCGTTGGTCTTGCGCAGGCGGCGGGCGACGGCGCGGAGCAGGGCGCTGGCCACCTCCGGGCGGGCGTTCAGCCACGGCTGGAGGTCGCCGTGGCCCAGGCCGAGCAGCTTGACCTCGGTCAGCGCGGTCGCGGTGGCGGTGCGCGGGCCCGGGTCGAAGAGGGACAGCTCACCGATCAGCTCGCCGGGGCCGAGGACCGCCAGCATGTTCTCGCGGCCGTCGGGCGAGGTGCGGTGCAGCTTCACCTTGCCCTCGGTGACCACGTAGAGCCGGTCGCCCGGATCGCCCTCGTGGAAGAGCGCGTCGCCTCGGGCAAGCGTCGCCTCACTCATCGAGGCGCGCAGCTCAGCGGCCTGCTCGTCGTCGAGCGCCGCGAACAGCGGGGCGCGCCGCAGAACGTCGTCCACGAGTTCTCTCCTATGTCGACCTCAGTGCGATCAATCACAACAAGTTTGACTCACCGGACGGCCTTTCCGTACGTCAGGGGCCCGATTGGGTCGTGATCGGGTCCGGACGGGGCGGATGTCGGCGGCGGCCCCTAGGCTGGCCGGGTGTCCAACTCGCCGGTGAGAGCACAGGCCAAGGGGGCTGGAAGAGTGCGGGACGAAGTGAATTCCGCTGTGGGCGAACACGGTGTGTCGAAACAGACGAAAGCGACGAAACGCCCCCTGACGGGGGAGATCGGGACGCAGAGCGCGGGCCCTGGGACGGCGGCGCCGAAGCCGGCCGCCGCGAAGAAGGCCGCCGCCAAGAAGACCGCAGCCAAAACCGCCTCCAAGAAGACCGCCGCCAAGAGCGCAGTCCCCGCGAAGGCCGCCTCTGAGAAGGCCGTCTCCGCGAAGGCCTCCTCCAAGAAGGCCGTCTCTGCGAAGGCCGCCCCCAGGAAGGCCGCCAAGCCCGAGTCGCATCTCGCCATGGTCCGGCGGGCCCGCAAGATCAACCGCGAGCTCGCCGACGTCTATCCGTACGCCCACCCCGAGCTCGACTTCCGCAACCCCTTCGAGCTCCTGGTCGCCACGGTCCTCTCGGCCCAGACCACGGACCTGCGGGTCAACCAGACCACGCCCGCCCTCTTCGCGAAGTACCCGACCCCGGAGGACCTGGCCGCGGCCGTCCCCGAGGAGGTCGAGGAGCTGATCCGGCCGACCGGCTTCTTCCGCGCCAAGACCAAGTCGATCATGGGCTTGGCCACCGCCCTCCGGGACGAATTCGGCGGCGAGGTGCCCGGCCGCCTGGAAGACCTGGTCAAGCTGCCCGGCGTGGGCCGCAAGACGGCCTTCGTCGTCCTCGGCAACGCCTTCGGAGTGCCGGGCATCACCGTCGACACCCACTTCATGCGGCTGGCCCGCCGCTGGAAGTGGACCGAGTCCGACGACCCGGTGAAGATCGAGGCGGAGGTCGCCGAGATCTTCCCCAAGAGCGACTGGACGATGCTCTCGCACCGGGTGATCTTCCACGGCCGGCGCATCTGCCACGCCCGTAAACCGGCGTGCGGCGCCTGCCCGATCACCCACCTCTGCCCGGCGTACGGCGAAGGCGAGACCGACCCCGAGAAGGCGAAGAAGCTCCTGAAGTACGAGAAGGGCGGCTTCCCCGGGCAGCGGCTCAATCCGCCGCCCGACTACCCCGGCCGTCCCGCGCCGCCGCTGGGCGCCACGTCCTGAGGGAACGATCCGAGACTCCGACCGCGTTGTGAAACACGGGTGTGAAAGACGGGGGTGCCGATGACGCGCACTGACGAAGAGGTCCACGGGGCGGGCGGCCTGCTCAGCCGTGAGGGGCTGCCCGACTGGCTGGCGCCGGTCGACCGCGCGGCCCGCACGGTCGAGCCGGAGCAGCTCAGCCGCTTCCTGCCGCCCGCGGACGGCGCGGGGCGGCAGTCCGCCGTCCTCATCCTCTTCGGCGAGGGCCCGCGCGGGCCCGAGCTGCTGCTGATGGAGCGCTCCGGCAGCCTCCGCTCGCACGCGGGGCAGCCGTCCTTCCCCGGCGGCGCCCTCGACCCCGAGGACGGCGACCCGGCCGCCGGCGGGCTGCTGCGGACCGCGCTGCGCGAGGCCCGCGAGGAGACCGGCCTCGACCCGGCCGGCGTCCAGCTCTTCGGCGTCCTGCCCCGGCTCTACATCCCGGTGAGCGGCTTCGTCGTCACGCCCGTGCTCGGCTGGTGGCGCACGCCCAGCCCCGTCGGGGTCGTCGACCCCGCCGAGACCGCCCGGGTCTTCACCGTCCCCGTGGCGGATCTCACGGATCCCGAGAACCGTGCCACCGCGGTCCACCCCAGCGGTCACCGCGGCCCCGCGTTCCTCGTCGAATCGGCTCTGGTCTGGGGTTTTACGGCCGGAGTGATCGACCGCATCCTTCATTTCGCGGGCTGGGAGCGCCCCTGGGACCGGTCCAAGCGGGTCCCGCTGGACTGGAGGTCATGACAGGCTGGCCCCGGGGCGACCGATGACGAATCTGCGAGGCTATTGACGGTGAACGTGCTGGACATCCTGTTGCTGCTCGCCGCCGTGTGGTTCGCGATCATCGGTTACCGCCAGGGTTTCGTGGTCGGCATCCTCTCGGTGATCGGCTTCCTCGGGGGCGGCCTCGTCGCGGTCCTGCTGCTGCCGGTCATCTGGAACCAGCTGACCGACCACAGCCAGGTCACCACGACGGCGACGGTCGTCTTCGTGATGGTGGTCATCGTCAGCGCCTCCGTCGGCCAGGCCTTCACCACCCACCTGGGGAACAGGCTGCGCCGGCACATCACCTGGACTCCCGCGCGCGCCCTGGACGCCACCGGCGGCGCCCTGGTCAACGTGGTGGCCATGCTCCTGGTCGCGTGGCTGATCGGTTCTGCACTGGCCCGCACCGCGATGCCCACCGTGGGCAAGGAGGTCCGCAGCTCCAAGGTGCTGCTCGGCATCTCCCAGGTGATGCCGGATCAGGCGCCGAGCTGGTTCGACGACTTCACCTCCGCGCTCGCCCAGAACGGCTTCCCGCAGGTCTTCAGCCCCTTCGCCAACGAGCCCATCACCGAGGTCCGGGCGCCCGACCCGGCGCTCGCCGGCAGCCCCGTCGCCGCCCGCGCCCAGCGCTCCATCGTCAAGGTCGTCGGCACCGCGCCCAGCTGCGGCAAGGTCCTGGAAGGCACCGGCTTCGTGTTCGCCGAGCGCCGGGTCATGACCAACGCCCATGTCGTCGGCGGCGTCGACGAGCCGACCGTGCAGATAGGCGGCGAGGGCAAGCTCTACGACGCCAAGGTCGTGCTCTACGACTGGAAGCGCGACATCGCCGTCCTCGACGTGCCCGGTCTGGACGCCACGCCGCTCCAGTTCACCGACCAGGACGCCCGCAGCGGCGACGACGCCATCGTGGCCGGCTTCCCGGAGAACGGCTCGTACGACGTCCGCTCGGCGCGTGTCCGCGGCCGGATCGCCGCCAAGGGACCCGACATCTACCACCGCGGCGAGGTGCGCAGGGACGTGTACTCCCTGTACGCGACGGTCCGTCAGGGCAACTCCGGCGGCCCGCTGCTCACCGCGGACGGCAAGGTCTACGGCGTGATCTTCGCCCGCTCGCTCGACGACGCCAACACCGGCTACGCGCTGACGGTCGACGAGATCCAGGAGGACATCCTCCGCGGCCGCGCCGCCAACCAGCAGGTCGACAGCCAGGGCTGCGCCCTCTAGCCCGCTCCCTTGCCCGCGTACGGGCTCCGCGCCGGGTACGGCCTCCACGCCCGCGTACGGGCTCCATGCCCGCGTATGGGGTCCGAGCCGCGTACGGGCTGGGTACGGCTATGTACGGGTGTGCCGCAGCCGGGCCGACACCCAGCGGGCCCGGCGGCGGAGGATGCGGGAGATCCCCACGTCCCGCGCCGGGTGCGGGTAGCCCTGGTCCTGCGTGCCGCCCCGCTCCGGGGCGTCGGATCCGCCGATCGAGCGGCGGTCGCGTGCTGTGTCACCGTAGTCGTGCGTCCAGCCCATACCCGGACGTCTGCCCGGGCCCCAAGGTCGGTAACCGCCCCGGGGCCCGCCAATTGGCGTATGCGCGAGGCACATGGCAGTTCGAGGGACGCCTGTGCGTCGGCGGCCACCACGGCCGGGCGACGGGCCGTCAGCGGTCCGGCTCGGGGTCCTTGAGCCAGTTGACGAGCTCCGTGGTGAACGCCACCGGGTCCTCCTCGTGGGGGAAGTGCCCGAGCCCGTCGAACAGCCGCCAGCGGTAAGGAGCCTCCACGTACTCCCCGGAGCCGGCCGCGCTGCGCGTCCGCATCACCGGGTCGAGCGAGCCGTGCAGATGCAGCGTGGGCACCCGCACCGGCCGCTTCATGCGCCGGTTGAACTGGATGCCGTCCGGGCGCGCCAGGGAACGCACCATCCAGCGGTACGGCTCGATGGAGCAGTGCGCGGTCGACGGGATGCACATCGCCCGCCGGTAGACGGCCAGTGCCTCCTCGTCGGCAGCCGAGCGGGGATGCGGGCCCGACCAGTCCTGGATCAGCCTGCCCACGAGTGCCGCCTCGTCGGCCACGAGCTGACGCTCCGGAATCCACGGGCGCTGGAAGCCCCACACGAAGGAGCCTGCGCGGGTCTGCGCGAAGTCGGACAGCATCGCCGAGCGCCAGCGGCGCGGGTGCGGCATCGAGGAGACCACGAGCCGGCGCACGAGCTTGGGCCGCATCACCGCCGCCGTCCAGGCGAGGTAGCCGCCCAGGTCGTGGCCGACGAGCGCCGCGTCCGGCTCGCCGAGCGAGCGGATCACGCCGGTGATGTCGAGGGCCAGGTTGGCCGGGTCGTAACCGCGGGGCGTGCGGTCGCTCCCGCCGACCCCGCGCAGGTCCATGGCCACGGCCCGGAAGCCGGCGTCGGCGAGCGCGGGCAGCTGGTGGCGCCAGGTCCACCAGAACTGCGGGAAGCCGTGCAGCAGCAGCACCAGCGGGCCGTCGCCCATCTCGGCGATGTGGAAGCGGGCACCGTTGGCCGCGACGTCGCGGTGGGTCCACGGCCCGTCGATGCGTACGGGGCTTCCGCCGTTGGCGCTGCTGCTCTCTGGGACGGTCATGCGGACGAGCGTGCCACAGTCTCGCCCTTGGCCAGGGCGACTCGGGCCGCGTCGGCCGCGGGGCGCGGGTGCGGCTTGACGTTCTGCATGATCGCCGCGGTCTGCTTGGCCGAGGCGATGGACTTCTCCGGCTTCTTGACCTTGCGGAACTTCGCGTAGGCGAGCAGGCCGAGCAGACCGGCGAGCAGCACGTTGGCCGTGAAGGACAGCAGGAAGCACCAGACCATGTTCCAGCCGCCGTTGCCGTTGTGCCCGCCGGTCCAGGTGTTGATGGCGTAGGCGAGCGCGAAGCTCAACATCGGCAGGGAGAACAGCAGCACCACGCCGGCGGCGATGCCGGCGGCGCTGCCGATCGCGCCGCGCTTGACGTCCTGACGGATCTCCGCCTTGGCGAGGGCGATCTCGTCGTGCACCAGGGCGGACATCTCGGCGGTCGCCGAGGCGACCAGCTGGCCGAGGCTGCGCTCGGTTCCGTCGAACGGGTCGCTCATGGCTGCTCCCTCTTCTCCTGTGTCGTCTGCCCTCAGATCATGCCGGACGGTCGGCCTCCTCGCGCGATGCCCCCGCCAGTTGGGCGCGCTCTCTGTGCTCCGCGGCCTTCCGCTCGTAGATGTCGGCCATCCGCAGGTGGTACTCCGGCGTGTGCTCCTCGTAGATGTCGGGAATGCCGTCGTGGTCCTCGTCACGCTCCTCCTCCGCGCACAGCGCCTGGTACTTGCGCACCCGCAGCTTCAGCAGCACGGAGGCGAGCACGGCGGCTATGAGCGAGCCGACCAGGACGGCGGCCTTGACCTCGTCCATGAGGGCTGCGTCGTCGGCGAAGGCCAGTTCCCCGATGAGCAGCGAGACGGTGAAGCCGATACCGGCGAGGGTCGCGACGGCGAAGACGTCCGCCCAGGCCAGGTCGGGGTTGAGCTGGGCCCTGGTGAAGCGGGCGGTGAGCCAGGTGCCGCCGAAGATGCCGATCGCCTTGCCGACGACGAGTCCGAGGACCACGCCGAGGGTGACGGGCTGGGTGAACACCTCGCCGATTGCCCCGCCGGAGAGGGAGACCCCGGCCGAGAACAGCGCGAACAGCGGCACCGCGAGGCCGGCGGATATCGGGCGGACCAGGTGCTCGATGTGCTCGCCGGGGGAGTGCTCCTCGCCGTCCCGGGTGGTGCAGCGCAGCATCAGGCCCATGGCGACGCCGGCGATGGTGGCGTGGACGCCGCTGTTGTACATCAGTCCCCAGATGACCAGGGCCAGCGGCACGTAGACGTACCAGCCACGGACGCCCATGCGCAGCAGCAGCCAGAAGAGCGCGAGTCCGGCGAAGGCGCCTCCGAGAGCGGCGAAGTTGAGGTCGCCGGTGAAGAAGATCGCGATGATGAGGATGGCGAACAGGTCGTCGACGACGGCGAGGGTGAGCAGGAAGGCCCGCAGCGCCGAAGGCAGCGAGGTGCCGATCACGGCCAGGACGGCGAGCGCGAAGGCGATGTCGGTGGCGGTGGGTACGGCCCAGCCGTCCATGCTCCCGTCGCCGATGGTGTTGACCAGCGTGTAGACCAGGGCGGGCACCGCCATGCCGCACAGGGCCGCGACGACGGGCAGGGCGGCGGCCTTGGGGTCGCGGAGCTCGCCCGCGACCAGCTCGCGCTTGAGCTCGATGCCGGCGACGAAGAAGAAGATCGCGAGCAGACCGTCGGCGGCCCAGTGCTGGATCGACAGGTCGAGGCCGAGGGCGGCCGGCCCGATGTGGAAGTCCCGTATCGTCGCGTAGCTGTCCTTGAGGGGCGTGTTGGCCCAGACGAGGGCGACGACCGCGGCGACCAGGAGGAGCACGCCGCCGACGGTCTCGGTGCGCAGGGCGTCGGCGACGAACCGGCGCTCGGGCAGGCTCAGACGTCCGAGGAACCTGCGGTCGGTGGGCGTGGGCGCGGTCACGGTGTGGACCTCCGGTCGGTGGGCAGCACAGAGCACATGCCGACCAGACTTCCCGGCGCACCTCGGTTTTCCTGACGCGTCGCTGACGCGATCCTTACTTTACCTAAAGATGCCCGGCGGTGCCTGGTGATCTTCACTTTAGGTGCATAGCCGGACACCGGCACCCCCTGTGGACAACCGCCTGTGGACAACTTTCCGGGCATGCGGAAGCGCCCGCCGCGGAGTCCGGGACGGGCGCTTTCACCTGCGCTTTTCGGCTGCTCAGTCCTCGCTGGACGCGGCCGGCAGCTTGGTCTGGATGAGGTCCATGACCGACGAGTCCGTCAGCGTGGTGACGTCGCCCAGCTCGCGGTTCTCGGCGACGTCGCGCAGCAGGCGGCGCATGATCTTGCCCGAGCGGGTCTTGGGCAGCTCGGCCACCGGCAGGATCCGCTTCGGCTTGGCGATCGGGCCGAGGGTCGCGCCGACGTGGTTGCGCAGCTCGGTGACCAGTCCTTCGTCCTCGCTGGCCGTACCGCGCAGGATCACGAAGGCGACGATCGCCTGGCCGGTGGTCTCGTCGGCGGCGCCGACGACCGCCGCCTCGGCGACGGACGGGTGGGAGACCAGCGCGGACTCGACCTCGGTGGTGGAGATGTTGTGGCCCGAGACGAGCATGACGTCGTCGACCCGGCCGAGCAGCCAGATGTCGCCGTCGTCGTCCTTCTTCGCGCCGTCGCCGGCGAAGTACTTGCCCTCGAAGCGGGACCAGTAGGTGTCGATGAAGCGCTGGTCGTCGCCCCAGATGGTGCGGAGCATCGACGGCCACGGCTCGGTCAGCACCAGGTAGCCGCCGCCCCCGTTCGGGACCTCGTTCGCCTCGTCGTCGACGACGGTGGCCGAGATGCCGGGCAGCGCGCGCTGTGCCGAGCCGGGCTTGGTCTCGGTGACACCGGGCAGCGGGGAGATCATCATCGCGCCGGTCTCGGTCTGCCACCAGGTGTCCACGATCGGGCACTTGTTGGCGCCGATGTGCTCCCGGTACCAGATCCAGGCCTCCGGGTTGATCGGCTCGCCGACGGAGCCGAGGACGCGCAGCGACGACAGGTCGAACTTGGCGGGGATGTCGTCGCCCCACTTCATGAACGTGCGGATGGCGGTCGGCGCCGTGTAGAGGATGGTGACGCCGTACTTCTGGACGATCTCCCAGAACCGGCCCTGGTGCGGGGTGTCCGGGGTGCCCTCGTACATGACCTGGGTCGCACCGTTGGCCAGCGGCCCGTACACGATGTACGAGTGGCCGGTGACCCAGCCGATGTCGGCGGTGCACCAGTAGACGTCGGTCTCCGGCTTGAGGTCGAAGACGGCCTGGTGGGTGTACGCGGCCTGGGTGAGGTAGCCGCCGGAGGTGTGCAGGATGCCCTTCGGCTTACCCGTCGTGCCGGAGGTGTAGAGGATGAAGAGCGGGTGCTCGGCCTCGAACGGCTCCGGGGTGTGCTCGGTGGACTGGCGGGCGACGATGTCGTCCCACCACACGTCGCGGCCCTCGGTGAAGGCGGTGTCCTGCCCGGTGCGGCGGACCACGAGGACGTGCTCGACCTGCGGACAGCGGGCGACGGCCTCGTCGATGGCGGGCTTGAGCGCGGAGGGCTTGCCACGGCGGTAGCCGCCGTCGGCGGTGACGACCAGCTTGGCGTCCGCGTCCTGGATGCGGGAGGCGACGGCGTCGGCCGAGAAGCCGCCGAAGACCACCGAGTGGGCGGCGCCGATGCGGGCGCAGGCCAGCATGGTGATCGCGGCCTCGGGGATCATCGGCAGGTAGACCGCGACCCGGTCGCCCTTGCGGACGCCCAGCTCGGTCAGGGCGTTGGCGGCCCTGGAGACCTCGTCCTTGAGCTCGGCGTAGGTGATCGCGCGGCTGTCGCCCGGCTCGCCCTCGAAGTGGATGGCGACCCGGTCGCCGTTGCCCGCCTCGACGTGGCGGTCCACGCAGTTGTACGCGACGTTCAGCTCACCGTCGGCGAACCACTTGGCGAAGGGCGGGTTCGACCAGTCGAGGGTCTCGGTCGGCTCGGTGGCCCAGGTGAGCCGCCTCGCCTGCTCGGCCCAGAAGCCCAGCCTGTCCGCCCTGGCCTGCTCGTACGCCTCCGCCGTCACATTGGCGTGCGCGGCCAGTTCGGCGGGCGGCGCGAAGCGGCGCTCTTCCTTGAGCAGATTGGCCAAGGATTCGTTGCTCACGACTTCTCCCTTTCCCAGGGCGTCTTATGTGCCTGTGTGTCCCGCGTCATAGCTCATCAGGCGGATGCCCGGGTGACAAGAGCCTCCGGGTAATTGGTTTAGACCTGTGGGGTGACATGCGGAGGTGACCCCTCGCTCCCCGAGCGGAAGGGAGCGAGGGGTCACACACTGGCACGGACGAACGGAAGGAAAGGTTCAGGACGCGCGAGCGGCCTGCCAGACCCCCGGGTACGCCTCCGGCGCCACGGCGGCGGAGGCCACGGCGGGTGCCACGGCCGCCGGCGGCACGTGGTTGAAGACATCGTCGTAGCTGTGCACCTCGTCCGTCCCGGCCAGCAGATAGGCCTGCGCCTCGCCCACGTGGAAGTACATCCCGTGCAGGGTCAGCGTCCCTTCCGCGAGCCGCCGCGCCACCGACTCGTACGCCTTCAGATGCTCCAACTGCTGCACGACGTTGGTCAGACAGAGCTGCTCGACCGCGTCGGCCGGCAGCCGGCCGGAGATCCTGGCCCAGGCGTGCCGGCGGCTCGCCATCCGCTCCAGACTCGGCCGGCCGTGCCGCAGCCAGCGCCGCAGCGGGCTCGGCGGGTCGTCCGGGCCGCCGTTCAGCAGGGCCTGCATCGCGCCACAGCCGGAGTGCCCGCAGACCGTGATCGACTCGACCCGCAGCACCTCCACCGCGTACTCGATCGCCGCCGCCACCGAGTCGTCCCCGCTCTCCTCACCCGGCAGGGGCACCAGATTGCCCACATTGCGCACGGTGAACAGGTCGCCGGGACCGCTCGACGTGATCATGCTGGTGACCAGCCGGGAGTCGGCGCAGGTCAGGAAGAGCTGCGAGGGCGTCTGGCCTTCCCGGGCGAGCCGCGCCAGCTCGTCCCTGACCAGCGGCGCGGTGTCCCGCTGGAACGCGCCGATGCCGCTCGCCAGCCGGTGACCGGTCGTGTGCCGGGTCTCGTCGGCCGGCTGCTCGCCGCACTGGTGGTTGCGCCACGGCGTCCAGGGCCGGCAGCAGGAGTGGGACCCGTGGTCCCGCGCGGACGCGTCCTCGGGCGGGGCGTCGGCGATCCGGCCGCCGGACGGGCCGGTCGTCTCCACCGTGCCGCCACGGGACAGATGCGCGGCCTGCCAGTCGTGCAGCGCCTCGTACGCCGCGTGGTCCATGAAGGAGCCGTCCAGCTCCACCACCACGGCGGCACCCGGCGGGATCTGGTGCAGGGCCCGGCTCAGTCGCGGCACGGCGAGGAAGGTCAACTGGCCGCGGATCCGGATGAGATGGAGCCCGTCCTTCTCCTCCCGGGTGATCCGGGTACGGGCGAGGCGGTGCAGCGCGACGGCGACCGCCACCGCGATCCCGAGGCCGACCCCCTCCAGGAGGCCGACGAACACCACGCCCGCCAGCGTCACCACGTACACCAGCGCTTCACGGTGACGGGTGACCGTGCGGATGTGCGTGATGCTGACCATCTGGATGCCGACGACCATGACGAGGGCGGCGAGCGCGGGCAGCGGGATGAGGTCGAGGACCGGGACGAGGAACAGGGCCGCGAGCACGATCCACACGCCGTGCAGTATCGACGAGTTGCGGCTGACGGCTCCGGCCGAGACGTTCGCGACGCTGCGCACCGCGACCCCGGCCACCGGCAGGCCGCCGAGAGCCCCGGACACCACGTTCGCCGCGCCCTGGCCCGCGAGTTCGCGGTCGAGCCGCGAGCGGGGGACCGCGGCCGCGCCGGTGTCGGCGGCGCGCTTCGCCGCCAGCTTGTCGACGGCGACGGCGGACAGCAGTGACTGCACGCTGGTCACCAGCGTGATGGTGAGCACCCCGGCCGCGATCCCGAGGAAGGGCCCCTCGGGGAGGCCGGGCAGCGCGTGGCTGCTCCAGGAGGGCAGGTCGACCCGCGGCACGCCGAACCCGGCGAGTGTCGCGACGGCAGTGGCGGCGGCCACGGCGACGAGCGCGGCGGGAGCCGTACGCAGCAGCCGGCCCGTACGGCCGGGCAGGCGCGGCCAGAGCAGCAGCAGGCCGACGGTGAGGGCGCTCACGACGAGCGCGGCGGGCGAGGTGTCCGCGAGCTGGGCGGGCAGCCCGAGCGCGTTGTCGACGGCGGAGCTCTGGGGGTTGCCGCCGAGCACGATGTGCAGCTGGGCGAGAGCGATGGTCACGCCGATGCCGGCCAGCATCCCGTGCACGATCGCGGGGGACACGGCGAGGGCGGAGCGGGCCACCTTGAGGGCCGACAGGCCGAGTTGGGCGAGCCCGGCGAGCACCGTGATGGCGCAGGTCGTGCGCCAGCCGTAGAGCTGGATCAACTCGGCGGTGACCACGGTCAGTCCGGCGGCCGGGCCGCTGACCTGGAGCGGGGAGCCGCCGAGGCGTCCGGCGACGATGCCGCCGACGGCGGCGGCCACCAGACCCGCCTGCAGCGGGGCACCGGTGGCGAGCGCGATGCCGAGGGAGAGCGGCAGCGCGATCAGGAAGACGGCCACGGACGCGGAGAGGTCCGCGCCGTCCAGCCGGAAGCGGCGTCGGGGGCTTTCCGGCGGACTGTGGGGCCGCTGGACGCGGGGTCGGTTGGTCGTGCGGGCAGGGGTGGTGAGAGTCATGTCCCGTCTCCTCCGGGGGCAGCGCGGTCGCGGCTCATGCGGGGTGCAGCGGCGGGGCCATCGAGCGTTCTCGACCAGCGAGGATCAACGCTCAGTAAATGAAGAGTAATGGAGAGTAAAGACTCCGGCATTATTTTCGGGGCAAACGGGGCAAGGATTCACCGGATCCGGTGACAGAACGTGGTCATGCCGCTTGTCGTTGCCGCTCTCCGGCCGCCGCGGTGCGACGTTGACGCCGCTTGTACGGAAATCCGAGGAACCGTGCGAAGGGGCAGGCGGGCGACTGCGCAACCCGGGACCCGCCGCACGGCGCAATCCAGGACGCACCGCACGAGGCAACCGAGGACGCAGACCGAGGAGAGGTGGGCGGATGTCAGCCGCCGGGAGAAGGACCACTGTCCACAAGAGGGCGCTCACCGTCGGCGCGCTCGCCGTCGCCCTCGCGGCCGGGCTCGCCGGCTGCTCGGGCTCCGGCGGTTCGGCCCCGGGCGGGGCGCCGGGCGCGGGGGCGAAGAAGGAACCGGCCGCGGCCCCGCAGGCCGCGGTACGGCTGATCGGCGACGGCTCCACCGCCTTCACCGGACAGCAGCCCCACCAGCCGACCTGGCAGCGCCTGAAGCCCGGTCAGGAACCGCCGCAGTTCGTGGTGTTCTCCTGGGACGGCGCCGGCGAGGACAGCCAGCGGCTGTTCTCGCACTTCCGCAAGGTGGGCCGGCAGTACGGCGCGACCATGACGTACTTCCTCAGCGGGGTGTACCTGCTGCCGGAGGACAAGCGCGAGCTGTACGACCCGCCGAAGCACTCCCCGGGCCGCTCGGACATCGGCTTCAACGACGTCGAGGGCATCCGCGACACCGTGCGCGAACTGCGCGGCGCGTGGGAGGAGGGCAACGAGATCGGCACCCACTTCAACGGCCACTTCTGCGGCAAGGAGGGCGGTGTCGGCACCTGGTCGGTCGAGGAGTGGAAGAGCGAGATCAACCAGGCCAAGTCCTTCGTCAAGAACTGGAAGACCAACGCCGGTCTGAAGGCGGAGAAGCCGCTCCCGTTCGACTACGACAAGGAGCTGGTCGGCGCCCGTACGCCGTGCCTGGAGGGCCGGAAGAACTTCGTCCGGGCAGCGGCGCAGATGGGCTTCCGCTACGACACCAGCGGCGTCAACGACCAGATCTGGCCCAAGAAGGACCAGGGCCTGTGGGACCTGTCGATGCAGCTCGTCCCGGTGCCCGGCCGTGCCTTCCAGACGCTGTCGATGGACTACAACTTCCTCGTCAACCAGTCCGGCACGACGAAGGGCGACCCGTCGATGCACGAGTTCTGGGGCAACCAGATGCGCGACGGGCTGGTGCAGGCCTTCGAGCGCTCCTACCGGGGCAACCGGGCGCCGCTGATCATCGGCAACCACTTCGAGTCCTGGAACGGCGGCACCTACATGCGCGCCATCGAGCAGACCATCGCCACGGTCTGCGTGCAGAAGGACGTCAAGTGCGTCTCCTTCCGCCAGCTCGCCGACTGGCTCGACGCCCAGGACCCGGACGTCCTCGCCAAGCTCCGCACCCTGAAGGTCGGCGAGGCCCCGCCGGCCGGCTGGAAGTCCTTCCTCGCCCCGCAGCCCGCCCTCCCGGCCGGCTCGGCGGCCCCGGCGGCCGGGGCCAGGCCGACCGAACGGCGCTGAGCCCCGGCCCGTGCCGTCAGCTGGGCTGGGGGACGGCCAGGCGTTCGTCCAGGACGAAGCCGGGGTCGACCTGCGCCGCCAGGTCGGCCCCCGTCTTGGCGTTGCCCCAGCTCTCCGCGTTCCGCAGGTGGAAGTGGACCATCTGGTGCGTGTAGCGCTCCCAGTCGCGGTGGGCGTACGAGTCGTCCGCCGCGTTCTGGAGGGTCTGCAGGGCCGTGCGGTTGGCCGCCTCAAGGAGATCGAAGCGGGGCGGGCGGCCCTTCTCCATGGAGCGGACCCAGTCGGAGTGGCCGACCGTCACCAGCAGGTCCTCGCCGACCTCGGAGCGCAGGAAGTCGACGTCGTCCGCCCCCTGCACCTTGTTGCCGACCACCTTCAGGGCGACTCCGAAGTCCCGCGCGTACTCCTTGTACTGGCGGTAGACGGAGACGCCCTTGCGGGTCGGCTCGGCCACCAGGAACGTCATGTCGAAGCGGGTGAACATGCCGGAGGCGAAGGAGTCCGAGCCGGCCGTCATGTCGACCACGACGTATTCGTCCGGCCCGTCCACCAGGTGGTTCAGGCACAGCTCCACGGCGCCGACCTTGGAGTGGTAGCAGGCCACACCGAGGTCGGACTCCGTGAACGGGCCCGTCGCCATCAGCCGCAGTTCGCCGTCGTCGAGCCGTACCGGCCGTGCGCAGGCCTCGTACACCGGGTTGTCCTCGCGCACCCTGAGCAGCCGCGAGCCCTCCCCAGGCGGCGTCGTCTTGATCATCGTGTCGGCGGAGGCGATCCGCGGATTGGAGCCCCGCAGGTACTCCTTGATCAGCGGCAGGTGCGCACCCATCGCGGGCAGCGCGGAGGCCTCTTCGTCGGAGAGGCCGAGCGCCGCTCCGAGGTGCTGGTTGATGTCCGCGTCGACCGCCATGACCGGGGATCCGGCGGCGGCGAGGTGACGGATGAAGAGCGAGGACAGCGTCGTCTTGCCGCTGCCGCCCTTCCCTACGAAAGCGATCTTCATGTTCACCTAGCGTAGTGGCATGAATGCTGCGCGTGGTCAAGGTGCGTGAAGAAGACCACTCCAACGTGGGGTGGGGGCCGTGGGCGCGTAGCCTCGCTACTTATGAGTACGCACGCCTCTGACCCCCTGGCCGCCCTCGGCTCCCTGCCGGGCGTCGCCGACTCGGTGGACTCCGTACGCAAGGCCGTCGACCGGGTCTACGGCCACCGCGTGATGCGCCGCCGCAGCAACGAGATCACCTCCGAGGCGGCGCTGCGCGGAGCCCGTGGCTCTGCCGCGCTCGCGGGCGCCGACTGGGCCCTGGAGGAGGTTCGCCGGCGTACCGACTTCGGTGCGGACCCGGAGGCCCGCACCGTCGGCGCGGCGCTGCGGCTGACCGCCGAATGCGGACAGCTGCTCTCCATCTGGCGCCAGTCGCCGCTGCGGGTGCTCGCCCGGCTGCACCTGGTCGCCGAGGGCGAGCCGCTCGACTCGACGGGGCGGCCGCGGCAGGCTGGCGAGCCGGTCGACGAGACGCTGGTCGAGGCGCCGCTGCCGGACCCGGCCGAGGTCTCCGGCAGGCTCGACGGGCTCGCCGACCTGATCATCGCGGGCGGCGACGCCCCGGCGCTGGTCACGGCCGCCGTGGTGCACGGTGAACTGCTGGCCCTGCGGCCCTTCACCTCCCACAACGGTCTGATCGCGCGGGCGGCGGAGCGGATCGTGCTGGTCGGCAGCGGTCTCGACCCGAAGGCGATCTGTCCGGCCGAGGTGGGCCACGCGGAGCTGGGGCGGGCGGCCTATCTGGCGGCCTTCGACGGCTACCTGTCGGGGACGCCGGAGGGCATGGCCGCATGGATCGCGCACTGCGGGCGTGCGGTGGAGCTGGGTGTCCGCGAGTCGACGGCCGTCTGTGAGGCGCTGCAGCGCGGCGCGGCCTGAGAAGCCCCTGACATGGGTTGCGGCGGTACCAGACTTCGGTACCGCCGCTGGCACGTCCACCCAGTTACCAAGCGTCCTCGATATGTGCCCATCAGGCGGGGAACTTTGCCCTTCGCCTGGTGCGGCTGGCCCTTAATCGAAGGGTCGACGTCGCGTGGGTGCCAGGTTTCTGTGCGTCAGGTCCGTGGGGCCGTTCTGCTCAACAGGTGATCCTCTCGGATGTCCTAGGTCTCGCGGGCCTGATTCCTTTCTACTCCTGTCGGCGAGGAAGCGAAAGTCCTGGCTCCGCTTCTTTGCGTTCCGTTCAAATCCGGGCAAAGCGAGTGGCAAGTTCCGAGGTCCGGGCGTCGGCCGGGCGGCGGGTGCGCCGCCCGGTGAGGCGCCGGCTCAGGGCGCGGCTCAGGCGGTGGCCCCGGCCGCGAGCCTCGCCAGCGCGGCCTGCCGGCGGCGGCTCGCGTACCAGACGAGACCGGCGGTGGCGGCCGCCGCGCCCACAGCCGCCGCGGCGACGAGTGCCGGGCGGGGCGGCAGGCGGAACTCGGGCAGCCGCTGCTTGAGCCGCACCGGCCGGTCGAAGACGAGGACCGGCCAGTCCCGGGCCGTCGCCTCGCGGCGCAGGGCCCGGTCGGGGTTCACCGCGTACGGGTGGCCCACCGCTTCCAGCATCGGCAGATCGGTCGCCGAATCGCTGTACGCGTAGCAGCGGGACAGGTCGTAGCCCTCGGACTCGGCGAGCTCCCTCACCGCCTCCGCCTTGGTCGGGCCGTACGCGTAGTACTCCACCTCACCCGTGAAACAGCCGTCCTCGCCGACCACCATCCGGGTGGCGACGACGCGGTCGGCGCCCAGCATCTCGCCGATGGGCTCGACGACCTCGGCCCCGGAGGTCGAGACGATCACGACGTCGCGGCCGGCGGCGTGGTGGTCCTCGATGAGCGAGGCCGCCTCGTCGTAGATGAGCGGGTCGATCAGGTCGTGCAGGGTCTCGGCCACGAGCTCCTTGACCTGGGCGACGTTCCAGCCTTTGCAGAGCGCGGAGAGATATTCGCGCATCCGCTCCATCTGGTCGTGATCGGCGCCCCCGATCAGGAACACGAACTGGATGTACGCCGTCCGCAGTGCGGCACGGCGACTGATCAGCCCGCCCCGGTAGAAGGACTTGCTGAAGGTCAGCGTCGAGGACTTCGCAATGACCGTCTTGTCCAGGTCAAAGAAGGCGGCTGCGCGCGGCATCGAGTGGTTTTCCACGAGCTGAGCATAGGTGCCCGCCATTCGGCGTACGCTGGGGCGCGTGGGTTTGCCTGAGAAGGCTCTCGGGTACACCATGGAAGTCACGGATCGTTCGCGACCGTGCTAACCCGGACCGGCTCCTCCCCCCCCGAGTCGGCCGGAGAGACGACCCCCGCTCTCCCCCCCGGCGGGGGTCGTCGCATGTCCGGACCTGGTCCGGACCTGTTTTCTCCTCGATCTTCCCTCATCCCTGCCCCTCCTCGCCCGACTGTGCCGCCGCGCGGCCGGGTGGACGCGCGACGCCCGGTTTCGTCACTCAGCGTAGTCGAGAGGCTGCTCTCCGGGCAGTACCGGTTTGGGTGGCGAAGTTATTCACAGGCGGCGGGTTATCCACAGTTTTTGACCAAGATCCACAAGTTTTTCCCGATGGCTGCACGGTGATTCCGGTCGCGAAGTCCGCGAACCGCAGGAATCACGTGAGGGGTGTGTGCCGTGGAGGGACCGAAGACTTCCGGAACGCCGACGCGAGGCGCGGCGATGGGGCGGGCGGTCGCGGGAGCGGCCATGGGTTCGCGCACGAGCGCGAGCGCGTATGCCGGCGCGAGTACGGGCTCGGGCGTGGACGGGGGCTCAGGCGTGGGTTGGGGCGTGGGGGTGGGCTCGGGCGCGGGTGTGGGCTCGGGCGCGGGAGAGGGAGGCGGGCGGGCAGCACGGCCGCTGCTCGTCACCGAGGACCTGGCACTCCTCGACGACCTGCTGCGGCTGTGCGCCGCCGCGGGCGCCGAGCCCGAGGTGCACCACACGGTGCCCGAGCGCCGCGCGGCCTGGACGGACCCGCCCCTGGTCCTCGTCGGAGACGACGCGGCGGCCCGCTGCCGCGGCGCCACGCGAAGGCCGGGAGTGCTGCTCGTGGGACGCGACCCGGACGACCCGGGCGTATGGCGGCGCGCCGTCCGGATCGGCGCGGAGGACGCGCTGACCCTGCCCGACGACGAGGGCCGTGTCGTCGACCTCATCGCCGACGCCGTCGAGGGCGTGGGGCGGCAGGCGCTGACCGTCGGCGTCATCGGCGGTCGAGGCGGCGCGGGAGCGTCCACGCTGGCCTGTGCGCTGTCGCTCGCCGCCGTCCGGGCCGGGCAGCGCACCCTCCTCGTCGACGGCGACCCGCTCGGCGGCGGACTCGACGTGCTGCTGGGCGGCGAGCGCGCCGAAGGGCGGCGGTGGCCCGACTTCGCCGCGTCGAAGGGACGGGTGGCGGGCGCGGCCCTGGAGGAGTCGCTGCCGTCGGTGCGCGGGCTGCGAGTGCTGAGCTGGGACCGGGGTGACCCGGTGCTCGTGCCGCCCGAGGCGATGCGCTCGGTCCTCGCCGCAGGCCGCCGGCGCGACGGAGTCGTCGTGGTCGACCTGCCCCGCCGGATCGACGGCACCGTCACCGAGGCCCTCGCCCAGCTCGACCTCGGCCTGCTCGTCGTCCCCGGCGAGCTGCGGGCCGTCGCCGCCGCCCAGCGGATGGCCGGAGCCGTCGGCACCGTGCTGCGCGATCTGCGCGCGGTCGTACGCGGTCCCTACGCCCCCGGGCTCGACGAGCAGTGGATCGCCGACGCCCTGCGGCTTCCCCTCGCCGGCGAGCTTCCCTGCGACACGGGCCTCGCGACGGCCGGGGACGGCGGACCTCCGCCCGGCTCCGAAGTCCGCGGCGGCCTCGCCCGCTTCTGCTCCGCCTTCTGGGAGCGCGTCCTCGTACCGGAGCGTGCGGCATGAGCGGCACGGGACTCCTCGACGCCGTGCGCCAGCGGCTCGCGGAGAGCGGCGCCGAACCGACCCCGGCACGCGTCGCGGCGGCACTGCGGGCCCAGGGGCGGCTGCTCGGCGACGCCGAAGTGCTGGGCGCGGCGGAGGAACTGCGCTGCGAACTGATCGGCACAGGCCCGCTGGAGCCGCTGCTCGCCGACCCGAGGGTGACCGACGTCCTGGTCTCCGCGCCCGACCGGGTCTGGGTGGACCGCGGCACGGGACTCGAGGCGACCGGTGTGACGTTCCCCGACGCCGCGGCGGTACGGCGCCTCGCGCAGCGGCTCGCGGCGGTCGCGGGGCGCCGGCTCGACGACGCCAGGCCCTGGGTGGACGCGCGGCTCCCGGACGGCACCCGCATGCACGCCGTCCTGCCGCCGGTCGCCGTCGGCTCGACCTGTCTTTCGCTGCGAGTGGTGCGGCCGAGGGCGTTCTCCATGAGCGAGCTGGCCGAGGCGGGCACCGTCCCGCCGGGCGGCGAGCCGGTGCTGCGGGCACTGGTCGAGGCCCGGGTCTCCTTCCTCGTCAGCGGCGGCACGGGCTCGGGCAAGACGACTCTCCTGTCCACCCTGCTCGGCCTGGTCGGTCCGTGCGAGCGGATCGTCGTCGCCGAGGACTCGGCCGAACTGCGCCCCGACCACCCACACGTGGTGCGTCTGGAGGCTCGACCGCCCAACCAGGAGGGCGCGGGACTCGTCACCCTGCGGGACCTGGTGCGGCAGGCGCTGCGGATGCGGCCTGACCGGCTCGTGGTCGGCGAGGTCCGGGGCGCGGAAGCGGTCGACCTGCTCGCAGCCCTCAACACGGGCCACGAAGGCGGCTGCGGCACGGTCCACGCCAACGCGGCCGCGGACGTGCCCGCCCGGCTCGAGGCGCTGGGCACGGCCGCTGGGCTCGACCGTGCCGCGCTGCACAGCCAATTGGGCGCCGGGCTCTCGGTGGTGCTGCACGTGGTGCGGGACCGATCCGGAATCCGGCGGATCGCCGAGGTGCACGTTCTCGAACGCGACCGGCAGGGCCTGGTGGTGACGCTTCCCGCGCTGAGCTGGGCACCGGGTGGCTTCCGGCGGGAGCCGGGCTGGGAGCGGCTGCGGTCGCTGATCGGAGGCGGACGATGACGACGACGGGCGCGGCGGCGCTGTGCGCGGTTCTCGCACTGTGGTGGACGGCCCGGCAGGAGCGGGCGGCCCGCAGGGCCCGGGCGGTCCTGGCGGCCCCGGGAGGCCCGGTGGAGAGCTGGACCTGGGCCGCGGCGCCCGCGGTCGCCGCGCGCTGGTGGAGCGGACTGCGCGGCCGGCCGGAGTGGCTGTGCCTGCCGGTGGCGGCACTGCTCGCCCTGCTCGGCTCCTCACCGCTGCCGCTGCTCGCGGGGGCGGTCGCGGTTCCGCTGACCGGTCGCCGGCTCAGGGCGGCGCGGGCGCGACGGGAGCGGAAGGCGCGCGCCGACCGGGTCGTCGCCCTATGCGGGACGGTCGCGGGAGAGCTGAGAGCCGGCTGGCAGCCCGCCCAGGCACTGGCGTTCGCCGCGCGCACCACGGGCGCGCTCGGCGGCCAGGAGGCGGCGGTTCTCGCGGCGGCCCGCTTCGGCGGGGACGTGCCGGAGGCGCTGCGCCGGGCGGCCCGTGACGAGGGTGCCGAGGGCCTGGCCGGGATGGCCGCTTGCTGGCAGGTCGCCGTGGATGGAGGCGCGGGCCTCGCCGCCGGCCTCGACCGGCTGGAGGCCGCGCTGCGGGCCCACCAGGACCAGCGGGAGCGGCTGCGGGCCCAACTGGCCGGTGCCTGGGCGACGGTGGCCGTCCTCGCTGTCCTGCCCGTCGCCGGACTCGGCCTCGGCGCCGCACTCGGTGCCCGCCCGCTGTGGGTGCTGCTCCACACGCCTGCGGGCCTCGCCTGCCTCGCCGTCGGCGGTGCCCTGGAGACGGCGGGGTTGTGGTGGGCGGCCCGGATCGTGCGGGGAGGTGAGCGGTCGTGACAGCCGTCCTCGCCGTGCTGTGCGCCCTCGCAGCGGCGGCCCTGGCCCTGGCCGGCCGACGCCGCGACCGGCGGGCCCGCGCCCGGACGGCGGCCCTGCTGGGAGTGGGGAGGTCACCGGGGAAGCCGCTGGGGAAGTCGCCGGAGAGCAGACGCAGACCGGCGCTTCCGGCTCGGGTACGGGCCTGGGGTGTGCCGTGTGCGGCGGGCCTCGCCGGGTTCGCGCTGATCGGCGGACTTCCCGGGTTGCTGGTCGGAGTCGGCGGGGCCTGGGCGCTGTGGCTGTGGCGAGCACGGCGGCCGCACGCAGGGCGCGAGGAACGAGACGAGGAGACGGCGCGTCAGCTCCCGCTCGCGGCAGACCTTCTGGCGGCGTGCGCCTCGGCCGGGGCGCCGCCCGGGGAGTCGGCGGACGCGGTGGGCCGGTCGCTTGGCGGCCCCGTGGGCGAGCGGCTCGTCCGCACCGCTGCCGAACTGAGACTCGGCGGAGAACCGGCCGACGTGTGGCGGAGGTTCGGCGAGATACCCGGTGCGGTTGGGCTGGCCCGCTGTCTGGAACGCGCGGCCTCCTCCGGGGCGCCCGCGGCCGATGCCGTGGCACGCCAGGCGGAGGCACTGCGCGCGGCCCGCGCCCGAGCGGCGGCAACCCGGGCACAGCGCGCCGAGGTGCTGATCACCGCGCCGGTGGGGCTGTGCTTCCTGCCCGCGTTCCTGGCGGTCGGTGTGGCTCCGGTGGTGATCGGCCTGGCGAGCGGACTGCTCGGCGGCCGGTGAGAACGAAGTGGACGAGAGATCACGAAGAGGTACGGAAATGAAGCTCAGCGAGGTCGGTCAGCTCAGTCACGTCGGCGAGATCGGTGACATCGGTCATCGCGGTGACGTCAGTCGCGTCCGTCAGGACAGGGCTTGCGGGGAGGCCGTCGAGTCCAGGGAGTGCAGGAAGTCCAGGAAGCGCGGGAAGGGCGGGGGCTCGGGGAGCCGGCTGCTCGGATGGTGGCGGGACCGGACGGCGGCGGCACGCCGCGACACGGGCATGAGCACGACGGAGTACGCGATGGGCACGATCGCCGCCGCGGCCTTCGCGGCCGTGCTCTACAAGGTGCTCACCAGCGGCACGGTGAGCAAGGCGCTGGAATCGGTGATCGGGAAGGCTCTCGATGCGCCGTTCTGACCGGGGATCGGTGACCGCGGAGACGGCGGTCGCACTGCCCGCCCTCGTCCTCTTCACCGCGGCCCTGCTCTGGGGACTGGCAGCAGCCGCCGCACAGATCCAGTGCGTGGACGCCGCCAGGGCCGGGGCGCGGGCGGTCGCCCGCTCCGAGCCCGTCCCGGCCGCCGAGGCAGCGGCCCGGGCCGCTGCTCCCGAGGGCGCGACCGTCACGGTGGCACGGGAAGGCGAGCTCTGGCGGGTGAACGTGGAGGCGACCGCGCCGGGGCCCGGTGGGCTCGGGCTGACGTTGCGGGCCGGGGCGGCGGCGCTCGCCGAGGACACGGTAGGGGAGGCGATCCCATGAGGAGCGCCCGCCGGACATGTCCGGCCGACAGGGGTGCGGCCACGGTGTGGACCGCGTTCGCGGCCTGCGCGCTCTGCGTCGTCTTCGGCGCGGTGCTCGCCCTCGGCCAGGCCGTCGCGGCCCGTCACCGCGCGGGCGCGGCTGCCGACCTGGCGGCCCTCGCCGCGGCCGGCCGCACCCTGTGGGGCGAGCAGGACGCCTGTGCGGCCGCGGCCCGCGTCGCGGCGGCGCAGGGCGCCACTCTGGTCCGCTGCCAGGTCCGCGATGACATCGCCGACGTCACCACGCGCGTGGCGCACCCTCCATGGGACCCGCAGTCCCGCGCCCGCGCGGGCCCGCCTGCCCTCCCACCGGCCGGAAGAGCGTCTCCGGCCGGCCCTGACCCGCCGGACACGCCCTAGGGCCTGCGGCGGATCAGAGCCGAACAGGCCCTAGGCCGTCTCTTCCGGATCTTGGCCGGGTCCGCGACGCCTGGCACGGCACCTCGCCGCGTTGCCGAAACGCCCCGATAGCTCCTTCCCCAAGCTCTCGGCTTCGCTCGAGCAGGGGAGACCCCATTCGCGACGCTCCGGCGCCTTGCGATGCTTCGCCTCGGCCCTGGCGGGCCTGGGGAGACCCCATGCACCAGACGCCGCGGCCTGTCCGGCCCTGATCCGAAAGAAACGGCCTAGCCGCCGCTCGCCCGCCGGGGCCGGCCGGGCTCGTCCGTGCCCTCGGGAGAGGCGCCGTCCGCAGACGCGTCTGCTGCGGCCCCACCGTCCCGGGTTCGACCCGCCCGGGCCCCACCGTCCTGGGGCCCACCGTCTCCGGACCCGCCGTCCCGGGGTTCACCGTCCCCGGGCCCACCGTCCCTGGGTCCACCGGCCCCGGACAGGTTCTCCTCCGCCGTGGATTCCTCGGGGGCGCCCCGCAGGAGTTCCGTGAGGAGGCGGACGGCGCCGCGTTTGTGGAGGGGGTCGTTGCCGTTGCCGCATTTGGGGGACTGGATGCAGGACGGGCAGCCCGCGTCGCACTCGCAGGAGGCGATGGCCTCGCGGGTGGCGGTGAGCCAGGCGCGGGCGGTGTGGAAGGCGCGTTCGGCGAAGCCGGCGCCGCCGGGGTGGCCGTCGTAGACGAAGACGGTCGGCAGCAGGGTGTCGGGGTGGAGCGGGACGGAGACGCCGCCGATGTCCCAGCGGTCGCAGGTGGCGAAGAGCGGCAGCATGCCGATGGAGGCGTGTTCGGCGGCGTGCAGGGCGCCGCCGAGGATCTCCGGGTTGATCCGGGCGGCGTCGAGCTGGTCCTCGGTGACCGTCCACCACACGGCCCGGGTGCGCAGGGTGCGGGGCGGCAGGTCGAGCTTGGTCTCGCCGAGCACCTCGCCGGTGATCAGACGGCGGCGGAGGAAGGAGACGACCTGGTTGGTGACCTCGACGGAGCCGTAGCAGAGGCGGCCGGCTCCCCAGGGGATCTCGGTGTCGGTGGACAGGACGGAGATGGAGGTGGTGTCGCGGGCGGTGGTCGAGTAGGGCGGGTTCGCCTCCTCGACGAGGGCCACGGAGTCCTTCAGGTCGAGCTCGCGGACCAGATAGGTGCGGCCCTGGTGGAGGTGGACGGCACCCTCGTGGACGGCGGCGTGGGAGGCGGCCTCGTCGACCGTGCCGAGCAGCCGGCCCGTGCCGGCCTCGACGATCCGTACGGGGCTGCCGCCGCCGCCCCGGATGTCGGCGAGGTCGGCGGCGCGCTCGCGGCGGGTCCAGTACCAGCCGGTGGAGCGGCGGCGCAGCAGGCCGGCGGACTCCAGCTGGGGCAGCAGCTCGGGCACGGCCGGGCCGAAGAGGGCCAGGTCGGACTCGGTCAGCGGCAGCTCGGCGGCGGCGGCGCACAGATGGGGGGCGAGGACGTAGGGGTTGTCGGGGTCCAGGACGGTCGACTCGACGGGCTGCTGGAAGATCGCCTCGGGGTGGTGGACCAGGAAGGTGTCGAGCGGGTCGTCGCGGGCGACGAGGACCGCGAGCGCGCCCTCGCCGGAGCGTCCGGCGCGCCCGGCCTGCTGCCACAGGGAGGCGCGGGTCCCCGGGTATCCGGCGATCACGACGGCGTCCAGGCCGGAGACGTCCACGCCGAGCTCCAGGGCGGTCGTCGCGGCCAGGCCGAGGAGTTCGCCGGAGTGCAGGGCCCGCTCCAGGGCGCGCCGCTCCTCGGGCAGGTAGCCGCCCCGGTAGGCGGCGACCCGGCGGGCGAGGGTGCGGTCGACCTCGGCGAGGCGTTCCTGGGCGATCACCGAGATCAGTTCGGCGCCGCGCCGGGAGCGGACGAAGGCGACCGAGCGGACGCCCTGCACGGTGAGGTCCGTCAGCAGGTCGGCGGTCTCGGCGGTGGCGGTGCGGCGGACCGGGGCTCCCTGCTCGCCGTGGAGCTCGGTCAGCGGCGGCTCCCACAGGGCGAAGACCAGTTCGCCGCGCGGGGAGGCATCGTCGGACACCTCGGTGACCGGCAGCCCGGTGAGCCGGCCCGCGGCGCGGGCGGGGTCCGCGGAGGTGGCCGAGGCCAGCAGGAACACCGGCTCGGAGCCGTAACGGGCGCAGACGCGGCGCAGCCGGCGCAGCACCTGGGCGACGTGGGAGCCGAAGACGCCCCGGTAGGTGTGGCACTCGTCGACGACGACGTAGCGGAGGGAGCGCAGGAACGAGGACCAGCGGGGGTGGGACGGGAGTATGCCCCGGTGGAGCATGTCGGGGTTGGTGAGGACGTAGTTCGCGTACTGGCGGACCCACTCGCGCTCCTCGACCGGCGTGTCGCCGTCGTAGACGGCGGGGCGGATCCGGTTGCCGAGCGGGGCGGCGAGTTCGCGTACGGCGCGCCGCTGGTCGGCGGCGAGGGCCTTGGTCGGGGCCAGGTACAGGGCGGTGGTGCCACGACCGTTCGCGGCCTCGCTGCCGTCGAGGAGAGTGGAGAGGACGGGGGTGAGATAGGCGAGCGACTTGCCCGAGGCCGTTCCGGTGGCGATCACCACGGAGGTGCCGTCCAGGGCGTGCTCGGCGGCTTCCGCCTGGTGGGCCCAGGGATGCTCGATCCCGGCCTTCTCGACCGCCGCGATCACTTCCGCCCGGATGCGGTGCGGCCAGACGGCATGGCGGCCCGCACGGGCGGGCAGATGCTCCGTATGAGTGATGCGCGCGGCCCGGCTCTCGCCTCGCGAAAGCCGGTCGAGGACCTCGCCGGGAGAGGGGCGGCTGCCCGTGTCTCCGGCGGGTCGGCTGGGGCGGTGATTCTCTGCCATCGGCACCGAGTGTGTCACCGGCGTGACGGACAATGCTCCCAAGGCGTCGTGCATGGCTGCCGGTAAGTGATTGAATGCCATCGCGGCCGGCGATCCGTCCCGTGGCTCCGCCCGGGAGACCCCGAGGGACGGCCGCTCGATAGCTAGGTGCTGGAGGACCCGTGGACCTGTCTCTGTCGACTCGCACTGTGCCCGGCCCCAACGGCGACCGTACGGTCGTCGAGGTCGGTGGCGAGATTGATGTGTATACCGCGCCCAAGCTGCGCGAGCAGTTGGTCGAGTTGGTGAACGACGGCAGCTACCACCTGGTTGTCGACATGGAAGGCGTGGACTTCCTCGACTCGACCGGCCTCGGCGTGCTGGTGGGCGGTCTGAAGCGCGTGCGCGCGCATGAGGGATCGCTGCGACTGGTGTGCAACCAGGAGCGCATTCTCAAGATCTTCCGGATCACCGGCCTCACCAAGGTGTTCCCGATCCACACGTCGGTGGACGAGGCCGTCAACGCCGCTGACTGAGGCCACGCACAGCGTCGCCCCGTTCAGCAGCCGAGAATCGCAGGGGGATCACATGGCCACCGTTGAACTCCTCTTCAGTGCCCAGCCCGAGCACGTCCGCACGGCCCGCCTGGTGGCCGCCGCGGTGGCGCGCCGGGCCGGGGTCGACGACGCGGTCCTCGACGAGGTCCGGCTCGCCGTCGGTGAGGCCTGCTCCCGCGCGGTCGGGCTGCACCGCAGCAACGGCGTCACCACCCCCGTCCGGGTCAGGCTGACCGAGGAGGAGAAGACCTTCTCCATCGAGGTCGGCGACGAGGTGCCGGGCGCGGGTGTGGCGGCCGCCGACGCCGTCGGGGTGCCCGGCGCGCGCGAAGCGGCTCCGGCCGAGGACTTCGACGATGCCGGTGGTGAGGACGAGATGGGTCTCGCGGTGATCCGTGGGCTCGTCGACGACGTGGAGGTGAGCGCCGGCGAGGACGGCGGCACCATCAGGATGAGCTGGCCCGCCAACCCGGACGCCGCGCTCGGCTGACCCCGGGACCGGCGCGAGGCTCGGGCGGGACGCGGGGTCAACGGAGGCCGCGCGGCTCGCGAAGGCCCGCGTCGGCACGGAGGTGCCGGGCGGCGGCTGCGCCCGTGGCGCGCCCGTAGGGGCGGCATCCGAGAACATCAGAACGTGAGAAGAGGCCCTGCCCCGCAGGGCCTCTTCTCATTCCCCGGAGCCGAAATCGGCCACGAATGCTTTGGGCCCATTACCGCATTCGGCCGCACTTGTGAGGTATTCGGGAATTACCATTGCGGCGCCCTGTTTTGATCAGGTTTCCCTCCTTACAATCCGCCTTGTCTTGACCCCTCGACGTCAAGGAGGACGGAATGGCGGGTCTAGCAGCCGCGGTGCTCACCGAGGAGAACCGCGTGATCGTGATCGTCGTCGCGGCCGTCGCGCTCGCGGCGCTGGTCGTGGCACAGCTCCTCGTACGACAGGTCCTCGCGGCCGGCGAGGGCACGGAGACGATGCGGAAGATCGCGGCCGCCGTGCAGGAAGGCGCGAACGCCTATCTCGCCCGGCAGCTGCGCACCCTCGGCGTCTTCGCCGTCGTCGTGTTCTTCCTGCTGTTCCTGCTGCCGGCCGACAACTGGTCGCAGCGGGCCGGACGCTCGCTGTTCTTCCTGGTGGGCGCGCTTTTCTCGGCGGTCACCGGATATGTGGGAATGCGGCTCGCCGTACGCGCGAACGTACGGGTGGCCGCGGCGGCGCGGGAGGCCACCCCGGCCGAGGGCGAACCGGAGAAGGACCTGACCTCCGTCTCCCACAAGGCGATGAAGATCGCTTTCCGCACCGGCGGTGTGGTGGGCATGTTCACCGTCGGACTCGGTCTGCTCGGCGCGTCCTGCGTGGTCCTCGTCTACGCCGCCGACGCGCCGAAGGTGCTGGAGGGATTCGGGCTCGGCGCCGCCCTCATCGCCATGTTCATGAGGGTCGGCGGCGGCATCTTCACCAAGGCCGCCGACGTCGGCGCGGACCTCGTCGGCAAGGTCGAGCAGGGCATCCCCGAGGACGACCCGCGCAACGCCGCCACCATCGCCGACAACGTGGGCGACAACGTCGGCGACTGCGCCGGCATGGCCGCCGACCTCTTCGAGTCGTACGCCGTGACGCTCGTCGCCGCGCTGATCCTCGGCAAGGCCGCGTTCGGCGACCTCGGCCTCGCCTTCCCGCTGATGGTGCCGGCGATCGGCGTGGTCACCGCGATGATCGGCATCTTCGCGGTGGCTCCGCGGCGCGCCGACCGCAGCGGGATGACCGCCATCAACCGCGGCTTCTTCCTGTCCGCGGTGATCTCGCTCGCGCTCGTCGCCGTCGCCGTCTTCACCTACCTCCCGTCCTCCTACGCCGAACTCGAGGGCGTCACCGAGCCCGGCATCCCCGCCCACGACGGCGACCCGCGTGTGCTCGCCCTGGTCGCCGTGGCCATCGGCATCGTGCTCGCCGCGCTGATCCAGCAGCTCACCGGTTACTTCACCGAGACCGGCCGGCGCCCGGTCCGCGACATCGGCAAGTCCTCGCTGACCGGCCCCGCCACCGTCGTCCTCGCCGGCATCTCCATCGGTCTGGAGTCGGCCGTCTACACGGCGCTGCTGATCGGCCTCGCCGTCTACGGGGCCTTCCTGCTCGGCGGTGCGTCGATCATGCTCGCGCTGTTCGCGGTCGCCCTCGCCGGCACCGGGCTGCTCACCACCGTCGGCGTGATCGTCGCCATGGACACCTTCGGCCCGGTCTCCGACAACGCCCAGGGCATCGCCGAGATGTCGGGCGACGTCCAGGGCGCCGGCGCGCAGGTGCTGACCGACCTCGACGCCGTCGGCAACACCACGAAGGCGATCACCAAGGGCATCGCGATCGCCACCGCCGTCCTCGCGGCGTCGGCGCTGTTCGGCTCCTACCGGGACGCCATCGCGACCGCCGTCGCCGACGTCGGGGCGAAGGCGAGCGAGATGAACCTCTCCATGGACATCTCCCAGCCCAACAACCTCTTCGGCATGGTGCTCGGGGCCGCCGTCGTGTTCCTGTTCTCCGGGCTCGCGATCAACGCCGTGTCCCGGTCGGCCGGGGCCGTGGTGTACGAGGTGCGGCGGCAGTTCCGCGAGCATCCCGGGATCATGGACTACACCGAGAAGCCCGAGTACGGGCGGGTCGTCGACATCTGCACCAAGGACGCCCTGCGCGAGCTAGCCACGCCCGGTCTGCTGGCCGTGATGGCCCCGATCGCGGTCGGCTTCACCCTCGGTGTCGGCGCGCTCGGCGCGTATCTCGCCGGTGCCATCGGCACGGGCGCGCTGATGGCCGTGTTCCTCGCCAACTCCGGCGGCGCCTGGGACAACGCGAAGAAGCTGGTCGAGGACGGCCACCACGGCGGCAAGGGCAGCGACGCGCACGCCGCGACGGTCATCGGGGACACCGTCGGCGATCCCTTCAAGGACACCGCGGGACCGGCGATCAACCCGCTCCTGAAGGTGATGAACCTGGTGGCGCTGCTGATCGCCCCCGCGGTCGTGCAGTTCGCGTACGGGGACGACGCCAACCCCTGGCTGCGGGCGCTGGTCGCCCTGCTCGCGTTCCTCGTCATCGTGGCGGCGGTGCGGGTCTCCAAGCGGCGGTCCGTGGCCGTCGGCGACGGCTCGGCGGAGCGGGACGGCTCTTCGAAGGACGCCGCCGTCACTCCTTGAGAGGACGTGGGGCACAGCCTGATGAGGATCCGTCAAAGGAGGGGCGGACGGCACATTCTGACGTGACGTCCGCCCCTGTCTGCTTGGTTCAAACGGCTGCAATATCGGATGAATCGGTCGCACGATCGGTGGATGGCGTCCGTGCGGCGTGTATGTTCCGGGGCCGAGAGCCTTGGAAGGGACCGATCCGGTGAACAAGAAGCTTGCGGCCGCACTGTCCGGCGGCGCGGTACTGGTGCTCGTGCTGTCCGGTTGCAGCGACGACGAGGGCGACAAGGTCAACGACTGGGCCAAGACGTTCTGCGACCAGGCGCAGCCGCAGATCCAGAAGCGGGCCAACGCCAACCAGCTGATCATCTCCACGGCCGCCGACAGCAAGCCGGAGGCGATCAAGGCCGCCGACTCGAAGGCCTTCCAGGACATCGCCGCCGCCGACCGGGCCCTCGCCAAGGCCGTCGAGAGCGCCGGGGTGCCGCCGGTCGAGAACGGCGAGAAGGTCCAGCAGGACGCCATCAAGGAGCTCAACGCCACGGCCGTGGCCTACGACGGGCTGAAGAAGCAGGTCGACGCGCTCGACACGTCGAACCAGCAGAAGTTCGCCGACGGCCTGAAGGTCGTCTCCGACAACCTGGCGAAGATCCAGAACATGGACCAGGACGCCGTCGCCAAGCTCCAGGCCGGCGAACTCGGCCAGGCCATGGCCAAGCAGCCGGGCTGCCAGACGCCCAAGGCGTCGGTGCCGCCGAGCGCCTCCCCGAAGGCCGGCGCCCCGGCGACCGGCTCCACCGCGCCTTCGACGAAGCCGTCCGCGAAGCCCTCGGCCTCGGCCAAGAGCGAGGAGTAGGCGCCCGAAGCGCTGCCACGACGCGCGAGGCCCGTTCGGCATTCCGCCGGACGGGCTCGCCGCAGCCCCTGCGGAGGCGGGCGCGGTGACGTCAGTGGCTGCCGTTGTCGGTGGTGGCCGTCACAATGGGGCACGTGAGTACGACCAGCACGACCCCCAGCCTTCCGGTGCCCACGCACGCCGCCCGACTGCGCGAGGCCCTGCTCGCCGCCGACTTCACCGCCGACGGCCTGCTCGACCTGCTCGGCGCCCAGGCCTACGCCGCTCTCGCGCGCAGCGAGACCGTGCCCGCGCTGCGGGCCACCCGCGGGGACTCCCCGCTGGAGACCCTCGTCCGCCTCTTCCTGCTCCAGCGCGCCGTCGAGCAGGAGCGGGCCGCCGCCGCGCTGCCCCTGGAGGACGCGCTCGCCGACGGCTGGCTGGTCCGTGAGGACGACACCGTGTACGCCACGGTCGACGTCCGGCCGTACGGCGGACCGGACGGCGAGGACTGGTTCATCGTCTCCGACCTCGGCTGTGCCGTCGGCGGCGCCGGCGGCATCGGGAAGAAGGACGAAGGAGTCGTCCTCGGGGTCGGCGGGGCGTCCACCACCCTCGCCGGCATCACCGTCCGCACCCCGGTCGCCACCGCGCTGGACCTCGGCACCGGCTCCGGCATCCAGGCGCTGCACGCCGCGCAGCACGCCACCCTGGTCACCGCCACCGACCTCAACCCGCGCGCCCTCGACTTCACCCGGCTCACCCTCGCCCTCTCCGGGGCCCGCGGCGCCGAGCTGCTGCAGGGCTCCCTGTTCGAGCCCGTCGACGGCGACACGTACGACCTGATCGTCTCCAACCCGCCGTTCGTGATCTCCCCCGGCGCCGGACTGACCTACCGGGACGGCGGCATGGGCGGCGACGACCTGTGCCGCACCCTCGTGCAGCAGGCCGGGGACCGGCTCAACGACGGCGGCTACGCCCAGTTCCTCGCCAACTGGCAGCACGTCGACGGCGAGGAGTGGCAGGACCGGCTCCGCTCCTGGGTGCCGGCCGGCTGCGACGCCTGGATCGTGCAGCGCGAGGTCCAGGACGTCACCCAGTACACCGAGCTGTGGCTGCGCGACAGCGGCGAGCACCGCGGCGACCCGGCCGAGTACCGGCTGGCGTACGGGCGCTGGCTCGACGAGTTCGAGGCGAGCAAGACCAAGGCCATCGGCTTCGGCTGGATCACCCTCCGGAAGAACGCTGCCGTCGCCTCGGGCCGGGTCGAGCCCTCGATCGTCGTCGAGGAGTGGCCGCATCCCGTCGAGCAGCCGCTCGGCGACACCGTCCGGGCCCACTTCGAGCGCCAGGACTACCTGCGCGGCCACGACGACGCGGCGCTGCTCGCCGACAGCTTCGTCCTCGCGCCCGAGGTCGTGCAGGAGCAGGTCGGCCTGCCCGGCGCGGAGGACCCGGAGCACGTCCTGCTGCGGCAGAACCGGGGCATGCGCCGCGCCACCCGCGTCGACCACGTCGCCGCCGGGTTCGCGGGCGTGTGCGACGGCACTCTCAGCGCCGGCCGGATCCTCGACGCCATCGGCCAGCTCACCGGCGAGGACCCGGTCCTGCTGCGGGACCGCACTCCGCAGGCCATCCGGCTCCTGGTCGAGGAGGGCTTCCTGCTGCCCGCGACGGGAGAGGAGCCCGCTTGATACGGATCGAGCTCGACGAGGCCGCGCTCGGCGCGACCCGGATCGCGACGAGCCCGCTGCGGGACGCCTTCTGCGCCCTCCACCTGCAACTCCCGCAGCGAAACCCCTCCTGGCCGTACCAGGAGTGGGTGGGGCACGCGCGGGAGGTGTGGCGCGAGGACGACCGGCTGCGGCCGCTGTGGGACCTGTTCGCCGAAGGGCGGTACGAGGTCTCCGACTTCCTGATGCCCCGGCCGGTCGGCACCGCCGACGTGCACGAGGAACTGGACCTGCTGCGGTCCACCGACCCGGCGTTCGTCCGCGCCCAGGCCGCCGTCTGCTACCCCGGCATGGCCGAAGCGTCCTTCCTGCGGCCGTATCTGACGGATCCGCAGGCCGCCTGTGCGGCGCTCGCCGACGCGTACGCCGCCTGGTGGGAGGAGGCCATCGCGCCGTACTGGCCGGTCATGCGCCGGCTGGTGGAGGACGAAGTCCTCGTCCGGGCCAGGACCTTCGCCACCGAGGGCGTCGACGCGCTGTTCGAAGGGCTGGAGAGCCGAGGTCGCTGGGAGCGGCCCGTGCTCGAACTGACCAAGTACCTCGACGCGGAGTACGCGGCGGGGGAGCGGCGGCTCGTGCTGGTGCCGCTGGTCTTCGCCGAGGGCTGCCGGCTCTACTCGACCGACGACCCCGAGGTGCTGACCGTCTCCTTCCAGGCCAGGGGCGCCGGAGTACTGCGCGAGCGGCAGGCCGGGCCGGCCGACGGCGGCGACCGGCTCGGGCTTCTCCTCGGCCGGGGCCGGGCCGCCGTGCTCAGGGAACTGGACGGGCCGCTGACCACGCACGGCCTCGCGGACCGCCTCGGCCTCGCACCCAGTACCGTCTCCGAGCACCTGTCGCTGCTCACCGGCGCCGACGTGGTCACCCGCCACCGGGTGGGACGCTCGGTCTACTACCAGCTGACGGACACCGGGCGTTCGCTGCTCGCGCTGCTCGCCGGCGAAGGGGTGCTGACCGAGGCCGCCTGACGATTCGGGGGCTCCCGAATCGTTCGCCCGGCCGCCGGCCGCGCTCCTACCGTCCGGCGCATGCTTGCGATCGAGGCGGACGCGCTGCGCCGCACCTACACCAGCCGGACCGGATGGCTCCGGCCGCGCCGTACCGAGACCGAGGCCGTGCGCGGGGTCACGTTCGACGTGGCCCCCGGGGAGCTGTTCGGGCTCCTCGGGCCGAACGGCGCCGGGAAGACCACCACCATCAAGATGCTCAACACCCTGCTCCTGCCGACCTCCGGCACGGCCCGGGTGTTCGGGCACGACGTGGCCCGCGAGCCGGTGGCCGTTCGGCGGCGGATCGGGTACGTCTTCGGCGGCGACCGAGGCCTGTACGAGCGGCTCAGCGCGCTCGACAACCTGCGCTACTTCGCCGAGCTGTACGGGGTCGAGGCCCGCGACCAGAAGCGGCGGATCGCCGGACTCCTCGACCTGGTCGGTCTCGCGGGCCGCGAGCGGGAGCGCGTCGAGGGCTACTCACGCGGCATGCGGCAGCGGCTGCACATCGCCCGCGGACTGCTGCACCGGCCCGACGTGCTGTTCCTCGACGAGCCGTCCATCGGCGTCGACCCCGTCGCCGCCCGCGACCTGCGCCGCACCGTCGCCGGCCTCGCGGCCGCCGGCACCACCGTGGTGCTCACCACGCACTACATGGCCGAGGCCGACGAACTGTGCGACCGCATCGCCGTCATCGCGGGCGGCCGGATCCGGGCCCTCGGCACGCCCGAGAGCCTGAAGTCCCGGGTCGGGGACCGGGACGTCCTGGAGTTCGAGGTGTACGGCGTCGACGAGGAGCTGCTCGGCCGGGTCCGCCGGATCCCGGGCGTACGCGGCGCCGCCGTCGAGGAGCGCGGGGCGGCGCAGGCCCTGACCGTGCAGAGCGACCGCGGCGCCGAACCGCACGCGCGGGTCCTCGCGGCGCTCGACGGCGTGCGCGTCGGACGGGTCGTCAGCCGCGAACCGTCCCTGGAGGACGCCTACATCGCGATCGTGGAGGACACGGCCCGACGCGAGCCCACGGACCCCGCGGAGGCGGAGGCGGAGACCCAGGCGGAGTCGCCCGCGGAGTCTCCGTCCGCGTCGTCGGCGCCGGAGGTGGCCGCGTGATCCGCGCCCCACGGCTGCTGCGGCTCGTCGTCGTCGGCGTGCGCACGCACGTCTCGTACATGTCGCGCTCCCCGATCGAGATCACCTTCGCGGTGCTCGTCCCGCTCGTCTACGCCACCCTCGCCGTCTACCTGTTCCGCGCCGCCGGCGACCCCGACCGGCTGCTCACGGCCTCCGTCGGCGCCGGACTCATGGGCATCTGGGGCTCGGTGCTCTTCGGCTCGGGCGGCGCCGTGCAGAACCAGCGCTGGCTCGGCACCCTGGAGACCCTGGTCGCCGCGCCGACCCCGCTCGCTCTCGTACTGCTGCCGATCACCCTCGCGACCGCCGTCATCGGCACGTACGCGATGGGCGCGACCGTGCTGTGGGGCGTGGTCCTCTTCGGAGTGCCGCTGGACTTCGCGCATCCGCTGCTGTTCCTGCTCGCCGTGCCGGTCTGCGTGCTGGCCCTCGGCATGACGGGACTGCTGCTCGCCGCGACCTTCGTCCTGCTGCGCAACGCCAACGCCCTGGCCAACCCGCTCGACACGCCCGTCTGGCTGCTGTCCGGGCTGCTCGTACCGGTCACCGTGCTGCCCGCCTGGACGCACCCGCTCTCCTGGGCGCTGCCCACCACCTGGGGCGCGCGGGCCGTGCACGCGGCGACCTCCGGCGGTGACGTGCTCACGCCGCTGCTCGCCGCCGTGGCGCTGGGCACCGGCTACGCCCTGGCCGCCGTGCTCGTCCTCGGCCGGGTGGAGCGCCGGGCGCGCGCCGCCGCGACCCTTGCCCTCGTCTGAAAGGCCCGCCGTGCTGTTCCGCTTGCTCTCCTCCGCGCGGCTCGTCGTCGTCGGCGGAGCCCTCTCGTACCGCGCCCTGTTCAACTGGACGACGCCGCCCATGTTCATCGGAACTCTGCTGGTCGGCCCGCTCCTTCAGGTTTTCTTCTTCGTCTTCCTCGGGCGGGAACTCGGGGTCGCCGACGACCGTTTCCACCTTGTCGGCAACGCCGTACTCGCAGCTTCCGCCTCCTGCGTGTACGGCGGCACGATGGCCGTCGCCAACGAGCGCCGGTACGGCACCCTCGGGGCCGTCCTGCTCTCACCCCGGCACCGGGTCCCGCTGTGGGCGGGTCGCGCTCTGCCGTACGTCCTCAACGGGCTGCTCGTCAGCGCGTTCGTGCTCGCCGCCGCCACGGCCGTGCTCGGGCTGCCCGTACCGGCGCAGGCGCTGCCCGGACTCGGCCTGGTCCTGCTCGCCGGAGCCGCGGCCTGCTCGGCGTTCGGGCTCGTGCTCGGGGCGTTCGGGCTGCGCTTCCGTGACGTGTTCCTGGTGTCGAACGTGGCGAGCTCGGCACTGCTCCTCCTGACGGGCGCCGCCGTGCCCCGGGACACCCTGCCCGGCTGGATGCGCACCGCCGGGGAGCTGCTGCCGCTGACCCACGCGGCCGACGCGGCGCGCCGGCTCGCCGCGGGCGGCGGTCTCGACGGCCGGCTGCTCGGGACCGAGCTGCTGGTCGGCTCCGGCCACGCGGTCCTCGCCGTCGCGCTGCTCGCCGTCTTCGAGCGGGGCAGCCGGCGCCGCGCCACGCTCGATGTGATGTGAGTGACGTGACGAAAGAAGAGAGGAGGAAGGGGGAGTACCGGCCATCCTCGTGAAACCGTTCGGGACCGATCGTGCCGTTCACCGGGAATTCGCCCTGATGACGCCGGAAGGTGCCAGCCTCGGCTCCGGGGCCGAAAAGCCATGGGCGAGGGAACGGGGTACGGGCATGGAGAGCGGGCCGGCGATCTTCGCGGGGACGGCGTTCGCGCTGTTCGGAGCCGCGCTGCTGCTCTGGACGGGCGTGCGCGTGCGCTACGGCGAGCCCGTCGCGCTCGGCGTCGCGCCGCGGACGGCCGCGGCGCTCACGACCCTCTTCGGGGCCGGCTTCCTCCTCCTCGGGATCTGGTGCTTCGGGCGGCTGTGACGCGAGCCCGGCCGGATGGCCCGCCCGGTCCGTCCGGGAGTCCGGGCGGCAGGAAGGGCAGGAGTCGGGTTACCGTTCGAGTGGCCGTTGCGGGCTTTCGCCGTTTGACACGGGGGCGGGTTGTACCGTCACACTCCGCAGCGACGACAGCGTCACCGTCCGTGTCGCTGCCGTGCGTGCCAGCGCAGCCCGTACGCAGTGCGTCGTACGGTCGCAGTACGCAGTACGTGCCAGAGAGCGTCGACCGGAGAGAAGAGCGAAGTTGTCCCCGACCAGCGAGACCGCACAGGGCGGCCGCCGACTCGTCATCGTCGAGTCGCCTGCCAAGGCGAAGACGATCAAGGGCTACCTCGGCCCCGGCTACGTCGTCGAGGCGAGCGTCGGGCACATCCGCGACCTCCCGAGCGGCGCCGCCGAGGTGCCCGAGAAGTACACCGGCGAGGTGCGCCGTCTCGGCGTCGACGTCGATCATGACTTCGCGCCCATCTACGTCGTCAACGCCGACAAGAAGGCGCAGGTCAGGAAGCTCAAGGAGCTGCTCGCCGAGTCCGACGAGCTCTTCCTCGCCACCGATGAGGACCGCGAGGGCGAGGCCATCGCGTGGCACCTCCAGGAGGTCCTGAAGCCCAAGGTCCCCGTCCACCGGATGGTCTTCCACGAGATCACCAAGGACGCCATCCAGCAGGCCGTGCGCAACCCGCGCGAGCTCAACAAGCGGATGGTCGACGCCCAGGAGACCCGCCGCATCCTCGACCGCCTCTACGGCTACGAGGTCTCGCCGGTCCTCTGGAAGAAGGTCATGCGCGGCCTGTCCGCCGGCCGCGTCCAGTCCGTCGCCACCCGGCTCGTCGTCGAGCGCGAGCGCGAGCGCATCGCCTTCCGCTCCGCCGAGTACTGGGACCTCACCGGTACCTTCGCCACCGGCCGCGCCGGCGACCCGTCCGACCCGTCGTCCCTGGTCGCGAGGCTCGCGACGGTCGACGGCAAGCGGGTGGCGCAGGGCCGCGACTTCGGCGCCGACGGGCAGCTGAAGACCGCGAACGTGCTCCACCTCGACGAGGAGAAGGCCCGCGCGCTCGCCGCCTCCCTCGCCGACACGCGCTTCTCCGTCCGCTCGGTCGAGTCGAAGCCGTACCGCCGCTCCCCGTACGCGCCGTTCCGCACCACCACCCTCCAGCAGGAGGCCAGCCGCAAGCTCGGCTTCGGTGCCAAGGCGACCATGCAGGTGGCGCAGAAGCTGTACGAGAACGGCTTCATCACCTACATGCGTACGGACTCCACGGTGCTGTCCGACACCGCCGTCTCCGCGGCCCGCGCCCAGGTCACGCAGCTCTACGGCGCCGACTACCTGCCGGAGAAGCCCCGCGTCTACGCGGGCAAGGTCAAGAACGCCCAGGAGGCGCACGAGGCGATCCGGCCTTCGGGTGATCGTTTCCGCACCCCGGCGGAGACCGGTCTGACCGGCGACCAGTTCCGGCTCTACGAGCTGATCTGGAAGCGGACCGTCGCCTCCCAGATGAAGGACGCGACCGGCAACTCGGTCACGGTGAGGATCGGCGGCACCGCCGCGGACGGCCGCGACGCCGAGTTCACGGCCTCCGGCAAGACGATCACCTTCCACGGCTTCATGAAGGCCTACGTCGAGGGCGCCGACGACCCGAACGCGGAGCTCGACGACCGCGAGCGGCGTCTGCCGCAGGTCGCCGAGGGCGACGCGCTCGCCGCCGAGGAGATCACCGCCGACGGCCACGCGACCAAGCCTCCGGCCCGCTACACCGAGGCCAGCCTGGTCAAGGAGCTCGAAGAGCGCGAGATCGGCCGCCCGTCGACGTACGCCTCGATCATCGGCACCATTCTCGACCGCGGCTATGTCTTCAAGAAGGGCACGGCCCTCGTGCCGTCCTTCCTGTCCTTCGCCGTGGTCAACCTCCTGGAGAAGCACTTCGGGCGGCTCGTCGACTACGACTTCACCGCCAGGATGGAGGACGACCTCGACCGCATCGCGCGCGGCGAGGCCCAGGCGGTGCCGTGGCTGAAGCGCTTCTACTTCGGCGAGGGCGGCGGCGAGGGTTCCGGCGCGGCCGACGCCGGCAACGGCGACGGCGACCATCTCGGCGGCCTGAAGGAGCTCGTCACCGACCTCGGCGCCATCGACGCCCGGGAGATCTCCTCCTTCCCCGTCGGCGACGGCATCGTGCTGCGCGTCGGCCGCTACGGCCCGTACGTCGAGCGCGGCGAGAAGGACCAGGAAGGCCACCAGCGCGCCGACGTGCCCGGTGACCTGGCGCCCGACGAGCTGACCGTCGCCTACGCCGAGGAGCTGCTCGCCAAGCCGAGCGGCGACTTCGAGCTGGGCACCGACCCGGTCAGCGGCAACATGATCGTCGCCAGGGACGGCCGCTACGGCCCGTACGTGACGGAGATCCTGCCCGAGGACACCCCGAAGACCGGCAAGAACGCGGTCAAGCCGCGTACCGCCTCGCTCTTCAAGTCGATGTCGGTCGACACGGTGACCCTCGAGGAGGCGCTCAAGCTGATGTCGCTGCCGCGCGTCGTCGGCACCGACGCCGAGGGCGTCGAGATCACCGCGCAGAACGGCCGCTACGGCCCGTACCTGAAGAAGGGCACGGACTCGCGCTCCCTGACGGACGAGGAGCAGCTGTTCACGATCACGCTGGAGGAGGCGCTGGCGATCTACGCCCAGCCCAAGCAGCGTGGCCGGGCCGCCGCCAAGCCCCCGCTGAAGGAGCTCGGCACCGACCCCGTCAGCGAGAAGCCCGTGGTCGTCAAGGACGGCCGCTTCGGCCCGTACGTGACGGACGGCGAGACCAACGCCACCCTGCGCACCGGCGACAGCGTGGAGACGATCACGCCCGAGCGCGGCTACGAGCTGCTCGCCGAGAAGCGGGCCAAGGGCCCCGCGAAGAAGGCGGCCAAGAAGGCGCCCGCGAAGAAGACCGCCGCCAAGAAGACGGCGGCCAAGAAGACGACGGCGGCCAAGACGACGGCGGCGAAGAAGACCACCGCCGCCAAGAAGACCACGACGGCGAAGAAGACCACCGCCGCCGCCAAGAAGACGGCGGCCGCGAAGCCGGAGTGACGCTCGCGACACCGCGGGGAGGGCAGGGGCCACGGCGCCTGCCCTCCCCGCTTCTTTGTTCGGGCGAAGGCCACGGGGAGCAAGGCCGTCCGGATAGGGTGGACGGATGACGCGAGCAGAGCAGCCAGACACCGACGCCGCACTCGTCGCCGATTCCCGGGAGCGTGCCGTACGGGCCCTCTTGCGCCATCAGCCCCTGCGGAGGCTGTGGAGCGCCCAGTTCGTCGGCGGCACGGGCGACGCCCTCGCCCTCCTCGTCCTCGTCCTGCTCGGCCTCCAGGCCTCAGTCGTCAGCGGCGCGCTCGGCGGCGGGTACCGGGGCGCCGCGCTCGCCGTCGCCGCCGTCATCGGCGTACGGATGCTCGCGGCGGTCCTCTTCGGCGCCGTCCTGCTCGGCCCGCTCACCGCACTGACCGCGGCCGGCGGCCCGCTCGACCGCCGCTGGACCATGATCGGCGCCGACGCCGTACGGCTCGCGCTGCTCGTCGTCGCCCCGCTGTGGATCGACTGGACCCCCGACAGCGCGCTCTGGTTCCTGCTCGGCACCGTCTTCGTCGCCGGCGCCGCCGAGCGCCTGTGGACGATCGCCAAGGAGGGCGCGGCGCCCGCGCTGCTGCCCGCCCCGCCGATCGAGGGCGAGGCCGTCCGGCCGCTGCCCGACCACCTCGGCGCGCTGCGCACGCTCAGCCTGCGCACCGGATTCCTGGCGGTGCCCGCGGCCGCCGCCGTCCTGCTGCTCGCGACGCTGCTGGGCAACCTGCTCGGCAGCGGCATCGACTGGTTCGGCGAGCACCAGGCCGCCCTCGGCTCGTACGTCGCCGCCGGGCTGTTCTCGGCGTCCGTCTCCGTCCTGTGGTTCGTCGAGCTGCCCGGCGGCCAGACCCCGCGCCCCCGCTCGCCCCTGGAGGGCCTGCGCCGTCCGTCGAGCGACGGCCAGGGCCCCGAGAAGGGCCGCACCGGCGCGCTCGGACTGATCGTGCTCGCCTCCGCCACCGTCGCCGGAGCCATCGCCGCCGCGGCGGCCGTCGCCGTGCTCCACGCGTACGACCTGGGCGGCGGGCCCGTCACGTACGCCCTGCTGATCCTCGCGCTCAGCGGCACCACCGCCGTCGGCATCCGCACCGCCGGATCCGTCCTGACCGTGCTCTCGCGGCGCCGGCTGCTCGCGCTCGCGGTCGCCGTCACCGGCATCGCGCTGCTCGCGATGGGCCTGGTGCCCGACACCGCGACCGTGCTCGCGCTCGCCGTCCTCGCCGGCTACGCCGCCGGAGTCGCCGCCCGCACCGGGCACAGCCTCGCCGACCAGGAGACCGAGGAGGCCCGCAGGCCCCGGGTCACCGCGCACCTCCAGGCCGTCGCCCGCGTCGGCATGGGCGTGGGCGCGCTCGGCGCGCCGCTGCTCGCCGCCGCGATCGGCCCGCACCGGCTCGCCTCCGGCAGCTTCGTCTTCGCCCACGGCGGCGCCGCCTTCACCCTGATGCTGGTCGGCGCCCTGCTGCTGCCCGTCGCCGCGCTCGTCCTCGCCAAGACCGACGACCGGTCCGGCGTCCCGCTCCGCCGCGACCTGCGCGACGCGCTGCGCGGCGCCGACCCGGCCCAGGCGCCCGCGCCGACCGGCTTCTTCATCGCCCTGGAGGGCGGCGACGGCGCCGGCAAGTCCACCCAGGTCGAGGCGCTCGCCGAGTGGATCCGCGCCAAGGGCCACGAGGTCGTCGTCACCCGCGAGCCCGGCGCCACGCCGATCGGCAAGCGGCTCCGCTCGATCCTGCTCGACGTGTCGTCGGCCGGCCTCTCGAACCGCGCCGAGGCGCTCCTGTACGCGGCCGACCGCGCCGAGCACGTCGACTCGCTGGTCCGGCCCGCCCTGGAGCGGGGCGCGGTGGTGATCTCCGACCGGTACATCGACTCGTCCGTCGCCTACCAGGGCGCCGGCCGCGACCTGTCCCCGACCGAGATCGCCCGTATCAACCGCTGGGCGACCGGCGGGCTCGTCCCGCACCTGACCGTGCTCCTCGACGTCTCCCCGGAGACCGCCCGCGAGCGCTTCACCGAGGCGCCCGACCGGCTCGAGTCCGAGCCGCCCGAGTTCCACGCGCGCGTGCGGGCCGGTTTCCTCGCCCTCGCCGCCGGCGACCCCGGCCGCTACCTCGTCGTCGACGCCGGCCAGGAGCCGGCCGCCGTCACCACCGTCGTACGCCACCGGCTCGACCGGATGCTGCCGCTCTCCGCTGCCGAGGTGAAGGCCCAGGAGGAGGCGCGGAAGAAGGCCGAGGAGGAGGCCCGCCGCAAGGCCGAGGAAGAGGCCGCCCGCAAGGCCGAGGAGGAGCGCCTGGAGCGCGAGCGCCAGGAGCAGCTCGCCAAGCTGCGCGCCGAGGAGGAGGCTCGGCGCAAGGCCGAGGAGGAAGAGGCCCGGCGCCTGGAGGCCGAGAGGCAGGCCGAGGAGGCTCGCCGGCGCGCCGAGGAGGCCCGGATCGCGGCCGAGGAGGAGCGCAGGCGGCGCGAGGCCGAGGAGAAGGCCCGCCGCGAGGAGGAGGAACGGCGCCGCAAGCAGGCCGAGGAGGAGGCCCGCCTGCGGGCCGAGGCCGAGGAGCGCCGCAAGGAGAAGCAGCGCAAGGCCGAGGAGGCCCTGCTCCGCGCCGAGGAGGCCCGTCGGCTCGCGGAGGCCGCGGCGGCGAAGGCGGCCGAGGAGGCTGCCGCTCGCAAGGCGGCCGAGGAGAAGGCCGCGGCGGAGCGCGCGGCCGCGGAGAAGGCAGCCGCGGAGAAGGCAGCCGCGGAGAAGGCGGCGGCGGAGCAGGCCGCGGCTGAGCGTGCGGCCGCCGAGAAGGCCGCCGCTGAGCGGGCAGCCGCTGAGCGGGCCGCCGCCGGGAACGCGGAAGCCGAACGCAGGGCGGAAGCCGAACGCAGGGCGGAGGCCGAGCGTCGAGCGGACGCCGAGCGCCGGGCCGCCGAGGCGAAGGCCCTGGAGGAGTCGGCGAACGAGATCACGGTCGCGACGCCGCTCGTGAAGCCGGACCCGCGGTCGGGCGGTCCGCGGTCGGGCGATCCGCGGTCGGGTGAGCAGCCCGGCCCGGAGCCGGACGACGCGCCGACCGTGTCGCCGAACGAGATCACCGTCCCGACCCCGGTCGTCCGGCTCGACGAGGAGACCACGGTCATCCCGCGGATCCGGGAGACCGGGCCCCGCGAGGTCGACGAGACGGCCGTGCTGCCCGCCGTACGGAACGGCGACCCGGCCGACCGGGTGCCGCAGGGCTTCTTCCGCGACGAGCGGGACGAGCACGGCGAGCCGGAGCCCACGGGGGCGAACGACCGCACCCGTGAGCTGCCCCAGCTCGACGAGCAGGGCCGGCCCCGGCGCCGCTCCGACTGGGCCGAGGAGACTCCGCTCGACGACCTCCCGACCCTCGCGGACGAACTGCTCGGCTCCTTCGGTGACGACGACGAGGACGGCCGCGGGCGCCGCCGCTGAGAGCCTGCTGTCAGCGGGGTGCCCCACAATGGAGGGCGTACCTGAGGAGGGGCAGCAGACATGGCCGTATGGGACGACCTCGTGGGGCAGCCGCGGGTCGAGGAGCAGCTGGCCGCCGCCGCGCGCGACGCCGACGCGCTCGTGACCGCGCATGCCGCCGGCGAGCCCGCTCCCGAGGCGTCCAAGATGACGCACGCCTGGCTGTTCACCGGGCCTCCCGGGGCCGGTCGGGACACGGCGGCGCGGGCGTTCGCGGCGGCGCTTCAGTGCGTCAGCCCGGACCGGGCGCTGGGCGGCGCGCCGGGCTGCGGTTTCTGCGACGGCTGCCACACGGCCCTCGTGGGGACGCACGCGGACGTCGAGGTGGTGCGGACCGACCTGCTCTCCATCGGTGTGAAGGAGACCCGGGACCTGGTCCGCCGGGCCCAGCTGTCGCCCGCGGTGGGACGCTGGCAGGTCATCGTCCTGGAGGACGCTGACCGGCTCACCGAGGGCGCGGCGAACGTGCTCCTGAAGGCGGTGGAGGAGCCCGCGCCGCGCACGGTGTGGCTGCTGTGCGCGCCGTCCCTGGAGGACGTGCTGCCCACGATCCGCTCCCGTTGCCGGCACCTGACGCTGACCACGCCGTCGGTGGCCGCGGTCGCCGACGTGCTGATCCGACGTGACGGTGTCGAGCCGGAGGTGGCGCACGCCGCCGCCCGCGCGACCCAGGGCCACATCGACCGCGCGCGGCGGCTCGCCACCGACGAGCGGGCGCGGGCCCGCCGCGCGGTCGTGCTGAAGCTGCCGCTGCGGGTCGGGGACGTGGGCGGCGGGCTGCGCGCGGCCCAGGAGCTGATCGACGCGGCGGCCGAGGACGCCAAGCAGGTGGCCGAGGAGATCGACGTCAAGGAGACCGAGGAGCTGAAGGCGGCGCTCGGCGCGGCGCAGGGCGGGCGGATGCCCCGGGGCACGGCCGGTGCGATGAAGGAGCTGGAGGAGCGCCAGAAGCGGCGCCGTACGCGGACCCAGCGCGACAGCCTGGACCTCGCGCTCTCCGACCTGACCGGCTTCTACCGTGACGTGCTCGCCCTGCAGCTGCGCGCCACGACGCCGCTGGCCAACGAGGACGTCCGGGACTCCGTGGAGCAGATCGCCCGCGACACCGCACCGGAGCGGACCCTGCGCCGGATCGAGGCGGTCCTGGCGTGCCGGGAGGCCCTGGACCGGAACGTGGCGCCGCTGCTGGCGGTGGAGGCGATGACGATGGCGCTCCGCGACTAGGCCGTCCCCGGAGGGTCACGGTCACGATCACGGTCCCGGAAAGCTCGGAGTTGTCCACAGGCAGGCGGAGGACAGGGACGGGCAGCCCTGCGGTTGTCCACAGCCCGACGAGGCGGATTGGACACGATACGTACTCGTGCCGATACGCTCCGGACATGGACTCCCGGCGGCTGCTTCGTAACTCCGCCACCGCCCTCGCGGTCGGTGGCCTCGTCCTTTCCGGCTGTACGGACAGGAGCGGCGCCGTCGCGCCGTCGTCGAGTGCGTCCGGCGCGGCGGGCCCGGCCGCTCTGGGCGCGTACTACGGGCAGAAGGTCGCCTGGCGGGACTGCGGGGTTCCGGACTTCCAGTGCGGCACGGTGCGGGTCCCGCTCGACTACGCGAAGCCCGACGGCGAGCAGGTCGAGCTGGCCGTGTCGCGGGCGAAGGCCACGGGCCCCGGGAAGCGGCTCGGCTCGCTCCTGGTGAACCCGGGCGGGCCCGGCGGCTCGTCCGTCGGCTACGTGCAGGGTTACGCGGGCATCGGCTATCCGGCGCCGGTCCGGGCGCGTTACGACATCGTGGGCGTCGACCCGCGGGGCGTGGCCCGCAGCGAGCCGGTCGAGTGCCTCACGGGCCCGCAGATGGACGCGTACACGCAGGTCGACGTGACGCCCGACACCGCGGCCGAGCAGGACGCGCTGGCGGGCTCGTACAAGGGCTTCGCGGCGGCGTGCAAGAAGCGTTCGGGCAAGGTGCTGCCGCACGTCTCCACGGTGGAGGCGGCGCGCGACATGGACATCGTGCGGGAGGTGCTCGGCGACGAGAAGCTGACGTACGTGGGAGCGTCGTACGGCACGTTCCTGGGCGCCACGTACGCCGAACTGTTCCCGGGGCGGGTCGGGCGGCTGGTCCTCGACGGGGCGATGGACCCCTCGCTGACCGCGGAGCAGCTCAACCGCGAGCAGACGGCGGGCTTCGAGACCTCGATCAACGCCTTCGCCGCGGACTGCGTGAAGAAGGCCGACTGCCCGCTCGGCACGGAGTCGGTGCCGGCGGCCCTCGACGCGCTGCGGGGCTTCTTCCGTGAGACCGACGCCAAGCCGGTGCCGACCGGCGAGAGCCGGCAGCTGGGCGAGTCCCTCGCCACGACCGGCGTGATCGCCGCGATGTACGACGAGTCGGCCTGGCCGCAGCTGCGGGAGGCGCTGACCCGGGCGATGGGCGGCGAGGGCTCGGCGCTGCTCGCGCTGGCCGACTCGTACTACGAGCGGGAGTCGGACGGCACGTACGCGAACCTGATGTTCGCGAACGCGGCCGTGAACTGCCTCGACCTCCCGCCCGCCTTCTCCGGCCCGGCGTCTGTCGAGAAGGCGGTGCCGTCCTTCGAGAAGGCCTCCCCGGTCTTCGGCCGCAACCTGGCCTGGGCCGCCCTCAACTGCACCTACTGGCCCGCCCCGGCCACCGGCCGCCCCCACCGCATCACGGCCGAGGGCGCCGCCCCGATCGTCGTCGTCGGCACCACCCGCGACCCCGCCACCCCGTACAAGTGGGCCCGCTCCCTCGCCGAGCAGCTCTCCTCCGGCACCCTCCTCACCTACGACGGCGACGGTCACACGGCGTACGGCCGGGGCAGCGACTGCATCGACACGGCGATCAACACCTACCTCCTGGAGGGCACCCCGCCCCAGGACGGAAAGCGCTGCTCATAGGGGTGGTCAGAGCACTCCGGGAAACTGTGTAGACTTGGCGACGCTGCTGCACCCACCATGGGGCGCACGGCGGTGCCGCCTTAGCTCAGTTGGCCAGAGCAACGCACTCGTAATGCGTAGGTCTCGGGTTCGAATCCCGAAGGCGGCTCAGATGGAACCCCAGGTCAGATTCTTCTGACCTGGGGTTTTCTGGTTCAGCGGACGCGGCGACGGAGCCGAGAGCGGGCTGCCCGGGTGGCGCTGGTCTCAGTTTTGGTCTCAGTTACGGGCTCCGCGGGGCCTGGGGCCTGCGGCCGAAGCTGGGGGAGGAAGGTGTCTCCCATCCGCTTCATGGCGTCGCGCGATTGCTCAGACCGACCCTTCACGTATCGCCGGGTCTGGGTCACCTGGGTGTGCCGCAGGATCTCCATGATGGTCACCAGGGGAACACCCAGCTCGTTCAGGATCGTGCCGGCGGTGTGGCGGCTCCCGTCGTAGAGCCGCCGATCGTCGATCCCCGCCTCCTTCAGGAGCTCTTTGAACTCCTCCCAGTCCTGACGCGGGTCGAGCGGCCGGCCGTCGAGGCGCGCGAACACGACGTCGTGGTCCTGCCATAGGTCGCCCGCTGCGGTCCTCTCCTGCTCCTGGAGGGCCCGCAGCTCCCGCAGCGGCGGGATGAACGGCGGCGGGATGGGCACCGGATTCTGGCTCTTCTTCGTCTTCGGCCTGGTGAAGACCAGCCCACCACCCTTCCGCTCCGGGCATGCGCTCGCGTGCTTCGTGCACGACTTCTCGCATGGCTTCGGGCATCCGCGCTTGTACCCCTTGTGAGTGGTGCAATCCGGCGGGCACGGCTCGAAGCGGTGCAGCCGCTCACCGCAGGCGTGCGGGTCGGCGCAACCGTGCCTCCACGTGAGCCGCTGGAGCTGCCAGCGTGGGTGGAACAGCTCCGCCTCCAGGTCGACGTACTTCCAGCGCATGCCAAGCGTCTCGCCCTGCCGGAACCCCATGCCCACGCCGACCAGCCAGCGCATGAACGTGGGCCGCTTCGCCGCCGCCTCCAGGAACGCGCGTGCCTGCTCCTGGGTGAACGGGTTCGCCTCGGTCTCGTCCACGGTCGGCGGGTCGACCAGCGTCGCGACGTTCTCGACGATGATCCGGCGGCGGTGTGCGATCTTCAGCGCGCGGGACAGGATGCGATGCACCTTGAGCACGTGGGAGGGCGCGTGCCCCTCCTCCAGCATGGCCGCGTACATCGTCTCCAGGTGCTCCGGCTCCAGCTTGTTCAGACGGTGCTGCCCGATGCCCGGGATGATGTCGTTGCGGGTCTTGGACCAATAGTCGTCCAGCGACCGAGGCTTGAGCTTCAGGCTCGCGATCGTCGTAAGGTACGTCTCCATCCACTGCTGCACAGTCGGCACCCGGCCCGCCTTCGGCGCCCGCTGTTCGTCACGCAGCTTCTCCAGCGCGCGGACTTTGCGGATGACCTCGGCTTCGGTCTTGCCCGTCCGGTGGCGGCGGTCCGGGCTTCCGTCGGACTTCACGCCCATGGTCACGCGGCCGTGCCACTGGCCGTCGCTCCCCTGGTAGATGGACGACTGCATGTTGGGCTTGCGGGTCATCATCGCCTTTCGCGAATGAGGGCCCCGGAGTTGCCGGGGCCCTCAGTGGTTCCTGTGTCAGTGGTTCAGCGGCTTCAACTGGGCTACGAACGCGTCGAGTTCAGCGAGGCGGATGCGGCGGGAGCGGCCGACCTTGACGTACGGCAGCTCTCCAGCGGCCATCAGCTCGTAGACCGTGGACCGGCTGAAGGAGAGGTACTCGGCCGCGTCCTTGACGGTGAACAGGGCACGGTTGGTGGGCTTCACGGCGGTGGTCACGTACGCGGCCTCCTTGGCGAAGTGGGCAGTCGGAGTCTGTCCGAGGTGGGAATTTCTGCGTCACGGCGTCATCAGCGTCATTTAGGCGTCTGACCTGCGGTTTCCAGTGACGCAGGGGGAGACGGGCTGTGTCACAGGTGACGGAGCTGTCCGTCACGGGGTGACGCAGGTGACGAAGGGTGACGCAGAGATTCGGGTCCTGCGTCACCCTTATCGATACAGGTCAGGGCCGGTTTTCGGGGTCGTGGTGACGCGGGTGACGCAGAGTCTTCCTACTTAGGAAAAAGAGGGGCCTGTGCCTGTTGTTGTGCGTGCCTTCGGGCGTGAATGAGGAGCCGCGAAGCGGCACGCCCTTTGAGCGGCGGCAAGCCGCCGAACAGCAAGAAGAGCACGCCGCGTCGGGGCGGGGGTGCTCCTCTTGCTTGTGCGGTCGGGACCCGTGTGGCGCAGGGTCTAGAAGACCTGGCCCTGCTCGTCCTGCGCCGGCTTGGGGCGGGTCATCTCGATGTAGCGGGCGGTGCGGGTGCGGCCCCAGTCGACGAGCACGCCGCGGGCGGCGAGGACGGGCTGGAGGCGCTTAAGGCGGTCGGAGAGGACCTTGCCGGTGGTGGGCCAGCCCTTGGGCAGGGGCCGGAACTCTCCCTCGCCGGTGTAGAGCTGGGTGAGGCCGTGCAGCCACTCGGCGGACGTCATCCGGACCTCGGTGCCGGGCTCGATCTCGGCGGCGCGCTTGAGGACGGTCTGAGCGAGCAGGTCGCCCTCGATGACGTCGTCGTTGAGGTCGTCCAGACTGGCCCGGTAGGCGTCCAGGGCACCGAAGTTCTTCGCGGTGTCGAGCTGCGCGCACAGGTGGGCGAAGTCGGCCATGCGCAGGTCGGTGGGAATGTCGGCCTGGGCGGCGCGGACCTCGACGGCCAGGTCGAGCACCGAGCCGACGATCACGGGCAGGGACTGGGCGAACTCCGACCACAGCTCCGCCTCGGTCCGCCGCACCCGGGGCCGTTCGAGGCGGAGGGGCAGGAGGCGTTCGGCGAGGTCGGGGCGGATGACGCCGACGTCGATGCCGGTCAGCAGCATCGGCCGGCGGTAGCGGGCGCGGACGACGTCGCCGTCGGTGAACAGGGCGCGCTTGATGTTCTCGGCGCCGGTGACGATGCAGCACATGAGGTCGGAGAGGTCCGGGCCGAGGTGGGAGAGGTTGTCCAGGCCGGTGACCCACCCGGCCGCGACGGCCGTGATCAGGTTCTCCTCGTCCTTCGGGGCCCGGCGCAGGTCGCCGCTCATGCCCTCGATGATCCGCACGAGCATCTTGCCGGCGGTCGACTTACCGGCGCCCTGCGGGCCGGTGAGAAACGGGGCGGGGACCGGGACGTCGGGACCGAGGCAGCCGACCAGCCACGCGAGGGCCAGGCTCTCGGCGCGAGCGTCGGAGAAGTTGCACAGCCGCATGAGCAGGTCGATGCCCTTGCCGTCGGTGTCCTTGACCGGGAGCGGGAGTTCCCCGGTGAGCTGGGTGCGGCGCCAGCAGACCTCGCGCGGGTCGGGGGTGCGGATGTCCCAGCCGGTGGGGTGGATGCGGACGGACTTGCCGTCGTCGCGGCCCAGGTCGAGCCAGGTGGCGCCGTCGAATCCGGGGGCGACGCGGATGTGAACGGGCTGGACGTCCTCGGTGAGCGCGAGTGCTTCGATCAAGTCGAGTGCCTCCTTCAAGGCGGTTCCGTTGAAGACGCCGACCCCGTCGCGGAACAGGCCGACCATGAGCTCCTGGCGGTGGCTGCCGGTCGTGCCCTGGGAGCGGATCGGGCGGGCGACCGGGTGGCCGTTGCGCTGGGCGTAGACCGTGCCGTCGATGGTGCGGAAGTACCGGAAGTGGCTCTGCGCGTAGTCGGTGATGACCTCGCGGGCCGGGTTCTTCTCGTCCTCGGACATGTCACATCCCCAAAGCCGTGCGGGCGTTGGTCCAGGCCTCCGTGCAGTGCCGCGGGGACTCTCCCTTGGCCTGAGCGGCGGTGAACAGCCGCTCGATGTGCCCCTCGGTCAGGCAGCCGCACCGGCCGTGGGCGGACAGCACCGCCAGGAACGTCCGGTACACCGTCGCGTGCACCCCGCTCGTGGCGTCCGTGATGCGCTGTTCCGCCATGGCGATGCCCCGCTCCAGGTACGCGGGCGAGCGGTGACGGCACTGTCCGCCCCCGGCGGGCGCGGGCACGGTGAGGACGCGGGGCGCGGGCCGGACGGCGGTCTTCTTCTCGGCGAGCGCGCGCACGACCTGAGGCAGGGCCGTCATGGTGTCGGTGCCGGGCCCGAGCCACCGGGCGTAGGACATCGAGGACTTGATGTCGACGCCCTCGCGGACGCCGTTCACCGAGCACATAGTGCCGGAGTAGATCCAGTGCTGGCCCCGCGTCGTCTGCACGGTGCGGGTCGGCGGCAGGGTGGCACGGGCCCAGTCGACGGCGTCGGCGTCGTCGAGGTCGACCACGGTCACCCCGGCGCCGCCGGGGTGGTAGCCGACGACTCCCGCGCCGCGCCAGGCGGCCGCCCAAGCGGGCGAGGTGAGGACACGGGGGTCGGTGGTCGCGGCGGCCCAGGCGTGGCAGGGCCGAGGGCACAGGCAGGGCCCGGCGGCCTTCATGTTCGGCCGGCCGCCGCACGCGTTGTCGGTGCAGTCGCGGCAGTTACCGAACGGGCCCTTCCCCGCCCGCAACGGCAGCACCGGCACACCGGCTGTGGCGAGGTGCAGGGCGGTGGCGAGGTGCCGGTCTCGCCGGATCGGGTTCGGATGGGTCATGCTGAGTGTCTCCAGTTCTGTAGAAGGTGCTGGCAGACGAGGGCGGCCCCGGACTTTGGCGAGACGGGGGCCGCCCTCGGCGTAGCTACGGGTTGGTGCGGCGGGTGCGGGCGCAGAGCAGAGCGAAGTGGAGTGCGGATTCGGCGAGGACGCCGTAGGCGTAGGCGGCGTCCGCCATGCCGCTAGCCTCGGCGAACGCCTGGTGCATCTCGTACGCCTCGTGGTCCGCGAGGTACTCCTGGTCGGCGAGCGCGGAGGCGTACTCGCCGGCGGAGTCGCAATCCCACCACCGCTGGCGGGCCTTCTCGAGCTTGGCGTTGTCCCGCCAGCGGTCGAGGCCGTCGAGCTGAGGCGGGATGGGGCACAGTTCGCGAGGGATGGTCAGGGAGCCGTCGTTGGTCCAGCCGACCTCGGCATGCGGCGGTTCCTGGCCGTCGAGGACGCGCAGGATGGCCCAGGCGGTGCCGTAGGCGTAGCTGGCGGCGGCCCGGTCGTACAGGCGCGCCATGTGGTTCTCGCACTCGCGCAGCGCGTCGCCGATGCGCATCACGGCCTGGTCGTGCGGGCGGGACAGGGAGCTCCTGCCGGTGACGGCTACCTCGCCGTCCAGGAGACGGACGCGGTCCAGGTCGTACTGCGTGCGGGCCGCCTGCGCGGCCTGGTGGGCAGTGCGAGCCTCACGGGCGGCGGCGCCGAGGGAATAGATGCTGTCGGTGAGGGTCTCGAACCAGGGCAGGGTCTTAGTGGACAAGAGGGACTCCTCAGAGGTTGGAGAGGGCGTCGATGACGCTGTTGGTGAGCTGGTTGATGGGGGTGGCGGCGCCGGTGGAGGCGAGGAAGAAGCCGAAGCCGGCGGCGGTGAACGCGGCGCCGTAGCCAAGTTCCTTGGAGCGCAGGAGGAAGAACAGGACGAGTCCGAAGACGGCGACGAGCGAGACCGTGATGGCCATGGCGGGGATCTCCCTGAAGGGCGGGCAGGCCCCGGATCCGGGGCCTGGCGGGTCCCGGCAGGGGGCGCCAGGGGCCCCCTTTACCGGCATTACCTTGCAGGTCAGAGGCCCTTACCTCCCCCTTGACCGGGGTAAAGGGCCCCCTCTACTTCGCGGCCCCCGGCAGGTGTGCCGGGAGGGCCGTTGGCGGGGTGGTGATCTTGGCTGGGGTAGCGGGGTCCCCTTTACCCACTCCATGGAGTGGTAGAAGGGCACCGGTCCTACCGGCCGGCCGACAGGAGGATCTCGGCGGGCACGGCGGCCTCGATGTCGCGGCGCTGGTACCCGGCGCCGTTGCTGCCGCTGATCTTGACCTGCTTGCTGGTGCGCTTCACGCCGGCGGCCTCCAGGGCGGAGGCGAGCTGCTCGGCGTTGTAGTCGCCGTAGGTGTCCTCGTCGATGTTGACGAGTCCGGCGAGCAGGTCGGTGGTGAACATCCGGGGCGAGTGCCGCATGACTTCGAGGACGTCGGAGACGATCGCGGGCACGGTGATGCCGGCCGCGTCGGCGGCGGCGGTCACGTCTCCGGCCGCGTCGCCGGTGAGCTGCCCGGTTTCCTCGCGCAGCGCGCGACCCTTGCGGCACAGCTGGGCGAAGGTGGGGCCGTCGAGGTAGTCGGCCCGGACGGTCACGTAGGACGCGGGTCCGGTGACGAGGACGCCGACGCCCTTGTGCTCCTCGGAGAGGACCGAGGCGTCGGCGCCCTGGGCGGCCTTGCCCTTGCCCAGCACCATGTCGCTGGACGTGCGGTCCACGACCTGGGTGGAGTAGCGGATGGTGATGATCTCCCGCAGCTTCGGGGGGACGGATTCCGCGTCGGGACGCTGGGAGGCGAAGTTGGAGATGAACCCGGCCGCCGGACCGCGCCGGGCGATGCGGCACAGGTCGTTGATGACCTGCTCGCGGTCCTCGCGCTCCATGGCCGTGAAGTACTCCTGGAGTTCGTCGATGGTGACGAAGATGACCGGCAGGTTGTAGCGGGCGACGATCTCCGGGGTCAGTTTGCCCTCGGGGCACACTGACGTCGGCAGGTCGCGCAGCAGGGCGAAGCGGCGTTCCATCTCCGCCAGCAGTTCGGCGAGCATGGCCTTCAGGGCGTCGATGGCGTCGTCCTCGGCGCCCATGACGAGCCGGTGGGCGACGGCCTTCATGGGCATCCAGTCGGCGCCGCCCTTGCCGTCGGCGATGTAGTGCCGCACGTATGGGTCGAGCAGGCCGGCCGCCGTGAGGAGACGCTGGGTGAAGGTCTTGCCCCGGCGGGGCAGGCCGCCGAAGAACATCGACTGCCACATGACCGGCACGCTGATCCGGGTGCCCCGGGCGTCCTGGCCGAAGGGGACCGGCTCCCAGATGGAGAACCGCTCGGCCTTCTCCAGCGGCGAGGGGTTCGGGGTGCCCAGGTAGGGGTCATCGTCGGCAACCCACATCGAGACGCGGCCGGCGTTGCCGCCCTTGGCGGCGCGGACGCGGGACATGATGACCTGGATCTCGTCCACGCCGAGTTCCTGGGCGATGACCTCCCGCTTGGCGAGCACGTCGGAGGCGGTCTTGCCGCCACCGCGCGGCATGTCGAAGATCACCGACCAGCCACGGCCGTCCCGGACGGGGCCCATCGTGCACGTAACGCGCGGAAGTTCCTTCTCGTCCTTGCCGCCACCGCTTTTGAGGAGGCCGGCGGCCCGCAGCGCTTCGTTGAGCTGCTGCGCGGACATGTCCACCCGGATCGGCGGCGCGGCCTGATCCAGCAGCTTCGTCTCCTCGCCCCGCCCGAGGTGGGCAAGGGGGATGGTGATGGCGGCGGCGATGCCTGCCTGAAGCAGTGGGTCGGCGAGCAGGACGCCGGTCGCGGCGGCCGCGACACCGGTGGCGGCGATGCCGAAGCGCCACTTACGCGAGCGGGTTCGCTCGGCGTAGGCGGCCTGGTGGCGGGCCGCCAGGTCGATGTCCTCGGGGCGGAGCTTGGACTGCGCGCGCAGGGCCTTCACGGTCGCGGAGTGCTCCTGCGCGGACATCCACGGCCACACGCCCGCAAGCGCGCGGTAGAAGCCGCGGGCGGCGAGCAGCACGGTCTTGAACAGGTACTTCGGCGTCCGCACGAAGTGGTAGCGGGTGTGCCACCACGTCAGCCGGCAGAGCGCGGTGACGTTCTCGCGGACTGAGGTCCACGAGCGGGCCCACACCGGCAGGACCGGGGTGTCGGGCACGGTCAGCCAGTCCGCCAGCGGGTTGCCGGGAAGGTCGACCACGTCGACACCGGCGCCCTCGCCGGACTCCGCGTCGGCGGGCGGCGCGGGCTTGGTCAGGTCTATCCGCGCCGGCTCGATACGGGCGGCGCGGTGCTCGTCGAGGCTGACCACGGTCGCCTCGGAGGCGGGCTCGGTCATGATGGAGGTCTCCTACTGCTCGAAAGAGTGGAGGGCAGGGCCCGGGGCGGCTGGTGATGCTTGGCGGCTGTCGGCCGCCCCGGGGCGCCGCTACTTGGCGTTCTTCTGCTCGCGCTGGTGCGCGCGGTCGAGGATGCGATCGACGTTGCGCTCCAGGTCGGAGCGGTCGGCGTTCTCGCCGGCCAGGCAGCGCTTGGCCATGCGGGCGACGTTCCACGCGACACGGGCGTGCTCGCCGACGGTGAGCTTGGGGTAGTTCGGGTCCGGCTGCTCGTTCTTCTTGCTGGCCACGACAGATCCCTCTCTGGGCCGGGGCTGTCCCGACTCCCCGCCCGCCCCCGGCTCACGGCCGGGGGCGGACAGGCAGCCGTCAGCGACGGCGCAGGGACTTACGGGTCTTGGCCAGAGTCTTGGCGGCGGCCCTGCCGTCCGGCCCGCCGATCGACTTCACGACCGTGTGGACACCCCAGGCGAGAACGACGGCGAGGAACGCGAGCAGGGCCAGGTTCGCGGCGATCGCGGTCAGCGCACCGACAAGCAGCGGCCCGAAGTAGACCCCGGCCGCGACCGCGCCGGCACCGATACCGGAGCCGAGCGCGATCCGCTGCACGGTCCGGTCCGGCGGGGCCTGGTGGATGTGCTGGTGGACCACCTGCGGCCCGGCGGACGGCTGGAAAGTGGCGGGCAAGTGGTCGGCGTAGGCGTAGGTGCCGTCCGGGAGCTGTACGACCCGGACCGGCTCAGGCAGGTTGTTCACGGCTTCTTCCCCTCGACTCGGGCCTTCTTCGTCCACGCGTCCTGGAGGCCGTGGAACTCGGCGTGGATGGGGTCGCCCTCGGCGCACGCGTCGCCGTCCTGGCACTCCACACAGACAGCGGTGTGCTTGGAGGACTCCTCGAACGCGCGCATGTAGGCGATGAACAGGGCGTCGTTCCGGTTGTTCACGGTCGTCTCCTCAGTGCCGCTCAGGCGGCGGACTGGGTGTCGGGGTAGGCACACGGGGCGCACATGCCGAGCGACGGCGGGATGCGGTATCCGGCGTCCCGGCCGCACTGCGGGCACACCCGGCGGGCGGCGTTCGCGCGCTCCAGAGCGGCCCGCTTCGCCGGGGTCATCGGGCGGACCGGCAGGGCCAGGTCGACCCGGTACAGGTAGGCGACCAGCGGCCCACGCCGCCGACGGGGCCGCTCCAACTGGGCGACGACGTCCTGACCACCCGGACGCAGACCCCGTTCCCGAAGCTGCCGGAACGTCGCCAGCCCCTCGGGGGCGAGGCGCCAGGGGTAGACCGGGATGCCGCTCACGCCGCCCTCTCAGCCTTCAGGGTGTCGCGCAGCCACCGGCCGCTCGCCGGTGAAGTGCGCAGCTCCTTGCGGATCCGGTCGGCCGTCAGGTGCTCAATCGGCCACGACTCGGTGAACTGCCGCGCCTCAGCCAGCAACTCGTCCTTCGAGCGGCGCGGCTGAGTTGACTTGGCTGCCTCCGGAACCCGATGGGTCACCTTCCGGCGGGGAGGCTGATCGAGCCCCAGCGTCTGGAACACCCGGCGCCGGGCAGCTTCCTCGCCGTCCTCCGGGTCAGGCGGGGTGGACTCGTCAGGCTCGAACAGGTCGTCCTGCCCACGGTCGGCCGGGCCGGACTCCAGGGCCGGAACGGCCTGCTCAGAGGTAGACCGTTCCATGCTGGTCTGGGTCGATTCCTCCGTATTTGCGGGGTGGATCGGTCGGGTGGACCGGTCCACCTCCAGCTCGATCGTCACCGTGTCCTGCTCGGCGGCCGGTCCGGCCGTAGACGCCGGTGCGGTCGGGGCGAGCGCGATGGCGTACATGGCGGCGAGGGCGGCGTTCGCGCCGTCGGTGAGCTGGGTGCGCTGGACGTCGATCAGCCGCTCGCCCAGGGCGAGGTCACCGGAACCGACCCGCTTGGCGAGCTTCCACGACGTGAGGTCCGACTTTCGCCGCACCTTCTCGTCGGGGTGGTTCGCGGCCCGTGCGCGGTGATAGGCGAGAGCCTGGACGACCTCGGCGGCGCGGCGCTCTGCTTCGGCGTCCCGGCCGTCGCGGTAGACCACGATCCGCCGCGCGAGGAATGCCGCACCCTCGGCCGAGGCGGTCATGCCGAGCGGGGTGAGGGCGTAGATGACCATCTCACCCGGCGTGGTGGCGGCCATGGCCGACATGGCGGAGGCGGCGGCGGGAAGGGCCCACAGCCCGACCCGGATCACGGCCGGGGCGGACTGCCCCAGCAGCGTCAGGCCGAGCAGCACGACTGCGAGAACGGCGGTGGCTCCCTCACCGGCCGCGACCGCACCGACGGCGGTGCCGGAGCCGTACGCGGCCTTGATGTTGGTGTACGTGCCGTAGGCGCCGGCGCCGCCCGTGGCGAGCATCGGCACGAACGCCAGACCCAGCACTACCTTCTGCACCCGACTCAGGGGCTTGCCGGTGGTGTTCACGACTCGCCCCCGTCGCGGCGGGCCAGGTAGAGCAGCCGCGCGACGGCGATCACGCCAAGTGCGGCGATGGCACCGGCGTAGTGGATGTCCCGGCGGTCAATGACCATGCCCAGGACCTCCACGGTGACGCACAGGGCGAGCAGGCTGCAGAAGGTCAGGCGGTTCACGCGGCACCGCCCGCCTGCGCCAGGCCGGCGCGGTTGGTCAGGTTCCGGCGCTCGGCCATGACCCGGTTGCGGGCCCGGCGGATGCGCCGCTCGTCCAGCACCGTGGCCGGACGGTCCAGCGTCATGATCTGCGCGTCGAGCAGGTCGACCTCCGCCAGGATCAGCGGCATCTCCTGCTCGATCGCGTCCAGCTCCGCGTCCGACGGCTCACCGTCGAACGACACGGCCGTAACAGCCGTCTGAAGTGCAGCGATGGACTTCATTGGGTGTGTTCCTTCCAGACAGGAACGGCCCGAACCGAACCCCCGGTGTTCGAGCACCGGGGGTTCTCGCCGTTAGAACCGAACTCCGGCTCCCCTCAACCCCGCCCGTACGGCACCCCAAAAGGGGCCCGGACGGGCAGGGGAGGCAACCGGCCGCAGCCGAACGGCTGCGGAAGAGTTGAGCGCGCGGACCTCTGCCGCGCCGGCCGCCTTGTTGTGCCTAAGGACAGGCGGCGAACCCTCATCACGCTGTTCAGTTCTCAAACACCAGTCGCTTCCATCGAGCCGACCCGCCTACACGGGGCTCTCCGGGCGCCGGGAGCAGCCCAAAGAAAGCCCTCCCACATTCGCTGTCCTGGGACTGCGAGCGCTTGAGAAGACTGTGGCGTACAGTCCTGGGACTGTCAACAGTCCCGGGACTGTGTTTGACTGGACTCAGTCGAGAGGAGTTCGCGTGGCACCGAAGTGGCGGGAACTGGCGGACAAGCTGGCGGAGCAGATCAGAAACGGGGAGTACGCCCCGGGCCAGCAGCTTCCGCAGATCCGCGACCTTGTCGAGGCGGGCGAGGGGTCGAAGACGACCGTCCACGCGGCCTACAAGGCACTGGAGGCTGAGGGGCTGGTGACTTCCTCCCGTGGGCACGGCACCGTCGTGCGGGAGCGGGCGCCGCTGAAGCGGTTGGGCATCGCTCGGTACGACAAGGCGAAGTGGCGGGACGGCGATGAGGTGGCGTTCATCGCGGACCGGGTCGCTTCCGGGCGGGCGTACAAGCGCGGCGAGCAGACGCAGACGGTCAGCCGCATCGTGGCGCCCCCGATCGTGGCGGCGGCCCACGGGCTGTCGGAGGGAGCTGAGGTGTACGCGCGCGCCCGGTTGGTGAAGGAGGGAGACCAGCCGACGCATACCCTGACCAGCTACTACCGCCCGGAGCACGTCGAAGGGACGCGCATCGTCGACCCGACGCCCGGTCCCGCCGGCCGAGGAGGCGGCTTCCGGGTGCTCTATGACGCTGGGTACGAGATCGACCACATGCGGGAGGAGCTGTTCGCCCGGGCCGCCAAGCCCGAGGAGGCGGAACAGCTCAAGCTCCTGCCGGGGGAGTGGGTTGTTGAGCTGCACCGGAGCACGTTCACGGCGGACGGCACGCTGGTGGAGTTCGCGATCGGCGTGCACGCGGCGACGCGCTTCGCCTGGGCGTACGACTTCAAGGTGCCTGACTCGGCGGCGGAGGAGGGGCAGTGATCTCCGCGCAGAACTGGGCCGACGCGGAACGGTTGTGGGAGTTCCAGCAGATGGGCCACGAGCCGCGCCCCTGCTCGGTGGGCATCGGTCTGGGCAGCCACGACCTGGGCGTAGCGGACGTGACGGTCGACCTGTACCGGCGCGGCCTGTTCCCTCTCATGGTCTTCACCGGTGCCACCAGTCGCACGACCAAGGGGCGAATGCCCCGCGGCGAGGCGGAGCACTACCGTGACCGGGCGCTGGAATTGGGGGTGCCGGCGTCCGCGATCCTCGTCGAACCCCACGCTCGGAACACGGGCGAGAACATCCGTCTGTCCCGCGCGTTGCTCGCCGAGCATGGGATGGACGTCAAGTCTGTGCTCCTAGTCAGCAAGCCGTACGAGGAGCGGCGCGCGTACGCGACCGCGCGGAAGCTGTGGCCGGACGTCGACATCGTCAGTGCGTCCGCGTCCATGACGCTCCGAGAGTACGTCGACTCCATCCAGGACGCCCGGCTGGTGCTGGACATGCTCGTCGGCGCCCAACAGCGCCTGTTCATCTACCCGGAGCGCGGATTCATGATCGCTCAGGAAGTGCCGACCGACGTGGCGGCGGCCTATGACCGGCTGCGTGATGGGGGATTCACCAGCCGCCTCATGCCGGAGTGAGGATCGGAGTCCGGTCTCAGTTGCGGTCTCAGTAAGCCGCTGTTCCGTGGGCGTCCGCCAACGTTCGGCAGGGTCCGATTGCCCTCGCTGACCTGCGGCGCAGCCGTTTCGGCGGACGCCCACGGCCGCCCCCGGAACAAGATCGGACAACTCGTAATGCGTAGGTCTCGGGTTCGAATCCCGAAGGCGGCTCAGATGGAACCCCAGGTCAGATTCTTCTGACCTGGGGTTTTCTGGTTTCCGTGGCCGGGCGGTGGCACCCGGGCCCGGGCGGGGGCCGCCCGGGTGGCATCGGTGTCAGAAGACCGGCAGGGCGGTCAGGGACGTGCCGTCCAGGAGGAAGACGCGGTTGGCGTCGCCCGTGATCCAGTAGCGGTCGGGGTTCTTGATGATCGGGAAGACCCAGGGCGGACGGTTCTCGGTGGAGAGGTCGGTGACGTTGACGCCGCCCTGCTTCGTGTTGACGGCGACCGACCAGAGGCCGTTTCCCTGGACGACGAGGGGGCTGGGCGGGTCGCACTGGAAGAGGCCGTTGTAGGCCCAGTCGCTCGGTCTGCCGGTGCGGAGGTCGTGGCGGAACGGGTAGGAGAGGACGGACGCGTAGACGTGGGGGCCGTGGATGGTGGGAGGGCCCCAGGAGATGATCTCGGCGTTCGGCACGCGTGGTTGGTCGGCCGTCCAGAGGGGCTTGCCCGTGACGACGTCGACGGCGGCGAGTTCCCTGCCGGTGATGCACAGGGTGCGGCCCGAGAGGGCGAGCAGGGCCCGGCCGCCCTCGGCGCGGCGGCCGGCGGTCCAGGACTTGCGGCCGTCGGCGGTGTCGAGGGCGAGGACGGTGCCGTCCGACGCGTTGAGGACCAGGCGGCCGTGGGCCGCGAGGCCGCGGGTCGCGGCGTTCGTGCCGAGGTCGGCGGGGACGTCGACGGTCCAGCGGATCCCGGCGTCCGCGCGGCCGATGCTGCGGACCCGTCGGTCCTTCGTGATGACGTAGACGGCGTCGTCGTCCGCGGCGAGGAGCGAGGCGGCCCCGGCGGGGGCGGTCCACTTGGGTGCGCCGGTGGAGGCGACGAAGGTGACGAGGGTGCCGTTCTTGTCGGTTGCGGCCACCAGCCGGTCGGAGAGGGACAGATAGCGACCACCGGCCACCGTGTCCGGTGCCGACCAGCGGACGGAGCCGTCGACGACGCTGCGCGCGGCGATGCCGCCCTTCGGGGCGCCGGTGACGACGACGTCGCCCACGGGGAGGGGCGCGGGGGTGTCCGCCGCGACGCCCCCGGGGACGCTCCAGAGCGGCTCGGGCGTCGAGCCGAGGAGGTAGTCGCCCTTCTTCGCGTCGAGGACGCGTGCCCGCGGGGCCGGCACGGCCGGCGGGATGTCGAAGGGGCCGCCCCGGCGGCCGTCCCGCAGGTTCCACCACGCGGCGGTGCCGCCGCCGACCGCGAGGACGGAACCGCCGACCGCGAGGCCGGTCAGCAGCCGCCGCCGGGAGACGGAGCCCGGCGCGACGCCGCCGGGCACGGTGGTCAGCCGGTGGAGACCGGTCGCGCGGGTCGTGATCTCCTCGGCCAGCGGGCCCTTCCGCCAGGCCCGGTCAGCGCCCTGCGGCGGGGCCGCCTGCCGCGCGATCTGCTCGGGCAGCGGCCGGGCCGCCGGATCCTTCGCGAGGCACGGGCCGATCAGCGGCTGCAGCGCGGTCGGCACCCGGTCAAGGCGGGGCAGGCCGTGCACGACCTCGTACTGCACGGCCGCGACATGGGCGCCCTCGAACGCCGGCCGCCCGCTCGCCGCGTACACCAGGACCGCGCCCAGCGAGAACACGTCGGCCGGCGGGCCGACGCGCTGCCCGAGGACCTGCTCGGGCGCGCCGTAGCCGGGCGTGACCGGGACCTGGCCGCTGGTGGTGAGGGTGAGGCCGTGCTCGGGGCGCGCGATGCCGAAGTCGATGACGTGCGGACCGGCCGCGGTGAGCACGATGTTGGCGGGCTTCAGGTCCCGGTGGACGAGGCCCGCGGCGTGGATCTCGCGCAGCGCGTGCGCGAGCGCCGCCGCCAGGGCCCGTACGGCCGGCTCGTGCAGCGGGCCGTGGGCGGCGACGGCTTCGGCGAGGGTCGGTCCGGTCAGGAACTCGGTCGCGATCCACGGCCGGCCGCCCTCCGTTCGGGCGTCCAGGACGCGCGCCACCGACCCGCCGGTGACCGCGCGGGCCATTTGGGCCTCGCGGACGAAGCGCTGGGTGAGGTGCGGATCGTGCGCCAGGTGCGGGTGCAGCACCTTGACGGCGGCGGGCTGCCCCTGGCCGTCCTGTCCGACGTAGACCTTGCCCATGCCGCCCTCGCCGAGCACGGCGAGGATGCGGTACGGGCCCAGGCGAATCGGGTCTCCGGATTCCAGCGGCTTCATCGTGGTGCGGCTTTCTGTGAGCTGGCTCAGGCGAGCGGGTATGCGGCGGTGTACTCCCTGCCGACGGCGATCAGCCGCCGCGCGGACGCGTCGACGAGGAACCGGGCTCTGGCCGCCTTCAACGGGCGGGCCGAGGTGCCGGTGCGGAGGTCCGCGGCGATCACCCCGGACGCCGCCTTCCGGTACGCGTACACGCGCTCCGGTCCGACCACGGGCGGGAAGGCGAGGTCCTCGGCCGTGACCGGCTGTCCCTGCTCCGCCCACCGCGTCGTGCCGCCGCCCGCGTCGACGGCGACCAGGCCGCGGCCCTCCTCCTGCGCGTACACCACACCGCTCCGGACGGCCGGCGGGCCGAACCGTGCCTGCGGGCTCGCCCCGGCGAAGCGCCAGGCCCGCTTGCCGTCGGCCAGGCGGAGCGCGACGAGTTCTCCCGTGGACGGGTAGACGTGCCGGTCGTCGACGGCCGGGAAGGCCCGGACGAACTCCGGCTGCTCGGCGCCGAGCGACGTGCTCCACCGTTCCCTGCCCGTCCGCGCGTCGTGGACGACCAGGCGTAGGGCGCCGTCGGCCGACTGCTGGACGAGGACCAGGTGATCGCCGCTGACCTGGGCGAACAGATAGTGCAGGCGCTCCGACTCGTCCGGCCGGGCGGGCAGGGGGTGCTGCCAGAGCCGCCGGCCCGAACGGACGTCGACGGCCAGCAGGAACCACGACTGGTCCTTGCGGAAGTTGCTGCTCTGCGAGACGGGACCCCGGCCGGCCGTCAGGTAGACGGTGCGGGGAGTCGCGCAGAGCATCTGGTTGCCGTACGAGATCACGTGCAGGTCCGGGAGCTCGGCGAACGGATCGTCGAGCTCCCCGGTGGCCGGGTCGACCGTGGCGAGGGAGAGGGGTTCCTTCTCGTCGGCGGACGTGTCGACCGCGTACAGCCGCTTGCCGTCCGTGGTGAGGTGGCGCAGGAAGTAGACCTTGGGATCCGTCCACTTCTCCGCGCCCGTCGCCGGGTTCAGACCCTTCACGCCGTTCTCGCCGACGACGGCCAGTCCGTCCAGGATGATCGGGTCGGACGGCGCCAGGGGTTCGACACTGCCTGTCCTCACCTGCCAGGACAGGTTCCACGCCGGTGCCTTCGACGCGGTGTCGGTGGGGGCGGCGGTGCCGGGCGCCTTCGCGCCGGCCGACGGTCCCCCGTTCCCCAGCCACGCCCACGCGCCGCCCCCGAGCGCTGCCGCGCCGAGGACACCACCTGCCCCGGCGGTGAGCAGCTTGCGGCGGGACGGGCCGGACATGCGGGCCGCGGGCGTGGCCGGGGCCGGACCCGGGGCGGTCGCGGCGAGGTGCTGGTCCGGCGGGGCCGGAAGGCGCTGAGGACGGGCGTGCCAGACGCCGCCGACGCGGCGGGTGATCTCCATGAGCAGCGACTCGGGGAGGTGGTCGGCGAAGGCGCGCTGCCCGGCGGCCAGGTGGGCGGCCAGTTCGCCGGTGGTCGGGCGGTCGGCCGGGTTCTTGGCGAGGCAGCGGGTCAGGGTCGGGAGCAGAGCCGCAGGGACCCCGGTGAGGTCGGGCTCGGCGTAACGCACCCGGTAGACGAGGTCGGCGTGCTGCCCGGTGCCGAAGGGACCGTGGCCGGTGGCCGCGTGGACGAGGACGCCCGCGAGGGCGAACACGTCGCCGGCCGAGGTGTGTTCCTGGCCGGTCGCCTGCTCGGGGGACATGTAGGCAGGCGTGCCCGCGGCGGTTCCGGTGCGGGTGAGGTGGTCGTCGCCGATGGCCCGGGCGATGCCGAAGTCGATGACCTTGGGGCCGTCCGCCGTGATCATGATGTTGGAGGGCTTGAGGTCGCGGTGGACGACGTCCGAGGCGTGGAGCTGTGCCAGCGCCGCACACAGCAGGGCTCCCAGCGCGCGTACGGCGGCCTCGGGGAGCGGTCCCGCCAGGGTGACGGCCTCGTCGAGGGGCGGGCCCAGGACGTACTCGGTGGCGAGCCACGGGGTTTCGGCGAGCGGGTCGGCGTCGAAGACCCGCGCGCCGTGGACGGGGCCGATGACGCGGGCCGCGTCCACTTCGAGCCGGAAGCGGGCGCGGACGGCGGGGTCGGTGGCGAGGTGGGCATGCATGGTCTTCAGCGCCGCGGTGCGGCCGGTGGCCGAACGGGCGAGGTAGACCGTGCCCATGCCGCCGCTGCCCAGGCGGGCGATGAGGTGGTAGGCGCCGATCCGGTGCGGGTCGTCGTGGGTCAGGGGGGAGAGCATCAGCCGTCAGACCAGGGAGAGGGAAGCGGGGAGTTCGGCCGCGAGGACCTGCGCCGACTGGCGCGCGAGCGCAGTGACCACGGAGGCCGGGAGCGGGACGGGAGCGGTGGTGTCCAGGGCCGTGGGTCGGTGGGGCGGCGCCGGGTGTGTGGCCGGGTGCGCGACCGGGTGTGCGGTCGTGTCCAGGGCGGTGGGCCGGTGGGGCGGCGCCGGGTGCGTGGCCGGGTGGGTGGCCGGGTGTGTGGTCGTGTTCAGGGCGGGGGTCTGGTGGGGTGCCGGGTGTGTGGCCGGGTGCGGCGACGACTCCAGCCGGGCGAGGGCCTGGTGGGCCTGCGGTCGTCTGCCGGGGTCCCGGGACAGGCACGCGGAGACCAGTTCGCGGAGGGAGGCGGGGAGTTCGTCGCGTTCCGGGACGGTGTGGCCGGTCACCGCGTACGCGAGCACTGCCCCCAGGGCGTAGACGTCGCCCAGCGGGCGGGGCCGTCCGCCGGCCGCCTGTTCCGGGGCGAGGCTGCCGGGGTCGAGGCCCGGCAGGCCGCTGCGCGCCACGCCGTCCGGGGCGGCGGCCCGTGCCGCGCCGAAGCAGCTCAGGCGGGGGCCTTCGGGCGTGAGCAGGACGGCCGCGGGTGACAGGCCCGCGTGGGTCACGCCCTGGGCGTGGGCGGTGGCCAGGGTACGGGCGAGGGCGGCGCCCAGGGCGCGGACGACCGGCTCGGGCAGCGGACCGCCGTGCGCCCGCAGGGCGGCGGGGAGCGGGAGGGCGGGGGCGTACGGCGAGGTGTACCAGGGGAGTTCGGGCGTGCCGCCGACCTCTTCGACCGTCAGGAAGCCGGGCAGCGGGAGCCGACGGGCGGCCTCGGCCTCGATCGCCCAGCGGGACGGGTCGACGTCGACGCGCGGGAGGCAGACGAGGACGTCGCGGGCGCCGTCGGCGCTGCGTGCGACGAACCGGCGAACGGGAAGGGCCTGTTCGGGATCCGCGTCGAGCCGGCCCAGGGTGATGTGGGGCCCGCTCCGGGGAGGGTCGTCAGGGCGCAGCCGTTCCATGCGCGTTTCCCCCCGGTCGTCGACAAGCCTGGTCAAGCCTACTCAAGTGCCGGTGGGGGAGCGGAGGAAGGTGGTGACGCCCAGGGTGCGGGTCCTCCAGCTGTCTCGATGTGCGTCCTCGCGCCTCCCGACGCGCGCTCTTCGGCTGTCTCGATGTGCGTCCTCGCGCCTCCCGATGCGCGCTCTCCGGCTGTCTCGATGTGCGTCCTTCGGTTGTCCCGACGGCGCGTCCTCCGGTTGTCCCGGAGGCCCGGCGCGCGCCCCTTCGCGGGCGTCTGTCAGTTGTCATGTCCCCTTGCCTGTGGCATTGGTCTAGTCCAAACTGATCAATCGACGAAGCCTCTGCACAGGCGGCCGCACGCGGGCCGCGAGGGGGCCGCCGGTCATGGGATGAGGGGGATGCCATGTCAGAGAGGACGACCGGCGCGGGGCTATCCGGAGGAGGGCAGGCCGGGGAGGGCGGGGCCTTCGGGGGGCGGCTGCAGGCGTTCCGGAGGCGGGCCGGGCTGAGTCAGGAGGCGGCCGCGGCGCGCGCCGGGATCAGCACCCGGGCCCTGCGCGACATCGAGCGCGGGCGCGTGCGGCGGCCGCAGGCGCGGACCCTGCAGCAGCTGGCCGAGGCGCTCGGGCTCAGCGGCGGCGAGCTGGCCGACCTGCTGGTGGCCGCGCGCACCGGGCCACCTCGCGGCGCCGCCCGGCCGCGGCTTCTGATCCTCGGCCCGCTGTCCCTCCAGCACGGCCGGACCCCCGTCCCCGTCACCAGCCCGATGCTGCGCCGTCTGCTCGGTCTCCTCGCGCTCAAGCACCCCGAGTCCGCCACCCAGCAGGAGATCATCGACATCCTGTGGCCGTCCGGGCCGCCCACCTCGCACCAGAGCCTCATCCACACGTACGTCAGCCAGGTCCGCCGGCTCCTCGGACCGGGCGGCCCCCGGACCGGCCCCCGGACGACCGACCCGCCGCCGACCGTGGCCCGGACCCCCACCGGATACCTCCTCGAGGCCGCCCGGAACCAGATCGACCTCGGCCACTTCGACGAACTCCTCGCCCAGGCGGAGCGCCTGCACCGCGCACCCGACCCGAGGGCCGCGTACGAGTCGCTGACGCAGGCCCTGCGCTGGTGGCGGGGCCCGGTGCTCGCCGACGCCGACCCGGTGCTGAGCCGGCATCCGGCCGCGGTCGTGGCCAACGAGCGGCGGGTCAAGGCGGTGCTGCTGCACGCCGACACGGCGCTGCTGCTGCGCCGGCCCGAGGACGCCGTCCCGGTGCTGTGGGACATGGTGAACGCCGAGCCGCTGCACGAGGGCCTGCACGCCCGGCTCATCCTCGCCCTCGCCAGCTGCGGCGAGCAGGCCGCCGCGCTCAACGTGTTCAACCGGCTGCGCGACCGGCTCGACGACGAGCTGGGCATCGCGCCCAGCGCGGAGGTCCGCGACGCCCACCTGCGGGTGCTGCGCCAGCAACTGCCCCTCGCTCAGCGCACCGACCACCCGGCGCCGGCCGGCCACGGGGCGCCGGCCGACCACCGGACGTCGGCCGGTCTCGGGGCATCGGCCGGCCTCGGGGCGCCGGCCGAGCGTCCCGCGCCGGCCGACCGCGCCGCGCCCGCCGGTCCGCTCCCGGCCCAGCTGCCCGCCATGGCCGGTTCGTACGTCGGCCGGCGGCGGCAGATGCGGGAGCTCGACGCCCTCGTCTCGCCCGACCCGGCGCGGCGCGCGCACGTGGTGGCGGTGGTCGGCGCCCCCGGCGTCGGCAAGACCGCCCTCGCCAAGCACTGGGCGCACGCGCGGCGCGAACACTTCGAGGACGGGCAGCTCTTCGTCGACCTGCGCGGCCATTCCCCGCTCCCGACGCTGCGCCCCGGCGACGTCCTGGCGCAGTTCCTCCGGGCCCTGGGTGCGCCGCCCGGCCGGCTGCCCGCCGACGAGGACGAGGCCGCCGCGCTGTACCGCACGCTCCTCGCCGACAAGCAGATGCTGATCGTCCTGGACAACGCGCGCGACGCCGAGCAGGTCAGGCCGCTCATCCCGGGCGCCCGGGGCTGCGCGGTGGTGATCACCAGCCGCAGCCGGCTGGTGGGCCTGGTCGCCAGCGACGGCGCCCGGCAGCTCGCCCTGGACGTGCTCGCTCCCGACGAGGCCCGCCAGCTGCTCGCCGGCACCATCGGCGAGAGCCGCGTCGCGGCCGAGGAGGAGGCGGCCCGCAGGCTCGTGCGGGTGTGCGGCGGCCTGCCGCTGGCCATCCGGATCGCCGGGGCCAACCTGCTCGCCCGGAACGTCGGCATCGCCGACTACTGCGACGAGTTAGCCGGTGACGACATGCTCAGCCGGCTGCACATCGAAGGGGACCGGCGCTCGACGGTGCGGGCCGCGTTCGAGCTCTCGTACCGCGCGCTCCCGGGCGACGCCCAGCGGATGTTCCGGCTCCTGAGCGTGGTGCCCGGGCCCGATCTCACGGCGGACGGCGCCGCGGCGCTCGCGGACTCGACCTCGGCCTGCGCGGCCGGGCTCCTGGTGAGCCTGACGGACGCCCACCTCGTACGGGAACGGGCTCCCGGCCGGTTCGGGCTGCACGACCTGCTGCGCTCGTACGCCCGCGAGCTGGTCAGCAGGGAGGAGGCGCACGCCGCCCGGCAGCGGCTGTTCGACTGGTACCTGTACCACGCGGACGCGGCGGCCCGGCTGCTCTACCCGGCGGGCCCGGGGGCCTCGGACCCGTGCGCCGGGTCGGGGCCCTCGGCCGCGCTGGTGTTCTCGGACCAGGGCCAGGCCTCGGAGTGGCTGGACAGCGAGCGGGAGAACCTGGCCGGCGCCGTCCTGCAGGCGTCCGGCGCCGGTTTCACGACCGTCGCCTGGCGGCTCGCGGAGAGCCTGCACGGCTATCTCGCCCAGGGGATGTACACGGGCGACTGCCTGAAGGTCGCGACGGCCAGCCTCTTCGCCGCCACCGCCGACGGCGAGCCGCGGGCCCAGGCGTCCGCCCAGTTGCGGCGGGCGGAGTGCCACCGGTCCCTGGCGAACACCGCACAGGCCCTGGAGCTGTTCGGCAGCGCCCTGGAGCTCGCGCGGCAGGCCGGCTGGCACGACGGACAGGTGCTCGCGCTGCGCGGCATCGGTGCCGCGCACCAGGAGAACGGGGCCGGGCGGCTGGCCCGCGACTACCTCTCCCAGGCCCGTGAACTCGCCCGGCGCGGCAGCGCGGCCGCGGGCGCCACCGGCGAGAACGGCGGCGAGGACAGTGGCTGGAACGGTGGCTGAACAGCGGTGAGAACAGCGGTCTCGGTCTGTTCTGCCGAGCTGAGGGGCGGCAGCACAACTCCTGCGGAAGTGCTACCAGTTCTGCCGGTCCCTACGGCCCCTCCCGCGGCGCCCGGCGGAACCGCAGCTCAGCACCGGTGCGAACGGCCGGGACCGGCATGCCGACGGGTTCCCGGCCCTCTGGTCCGGCTGTAGGCGCCGGACCAGGTCTGGACCATACGGTTGCCGCCGCAAGGCCTTTCCACGCCCGAAGCACCGCATCCGCGCCATCCGTGCCATCCGCACCATCCGCACGTCCGCATCCGCAACGTCCGCGCACGCAGATTGAGGTGACGATGGAATCCGCGGCACTGACCCCACGCCAGGGACCCCAGGGAACCCAGGGGGCCGCCGAGGTCGACGAGTTCGTGGTCCTCTTCTACGAACACACCGTCGGCCGTGCCGACTTCAGCCCGTCCGGCGTCGCCGAGGAACTGGGCGTCCCGCGACAGCGCGTCGAGCACGCCGTCGGCGTGCTGAGCGAACTGCGCCTGGTCAAGCCGGCGGAGGGCCGCGCCGGCCGGCTGGTCGCCGTCAGCCCCGAGGCCGCCCAGATGGAGCTGCTCGTCCCGCTGGAACGCGAGATCCTCGACAGCCGTCGCCGGCTCGCCGGGTTCAAGGGGCAGCTGAGCTCGTTCGTGGCGGCGTTCGAGAAGCAGTCGCAGTCCAAGGCCCGCACCGAGCCGGTGGTGATCACCGACGACCGGGAGGAGATCGAGCTCCGGCTGCTTCAGGCCGCGCAGACCTGCACCACCGAGGTCCTGGTCGTCCAGCCCTGCGTGGCCCGCGAGACCCGCGAGCTGCGCCTCGCCCGCCCGCTGGTCCTCGACGCCCTGCGGCGCGGCGCGCAGGGCCGGATCATCTACCCCCACACCGCCCGCGGCGACTCCGACACCCGCGCCCACCTCGGCGAACTCCTCTCCGTCGGCGGGCAGGTGCGCACCGTCAAGGAGGTGCGCGACCGCTTCCTCGTCTTCGACCGGAAGACGGCCTTCATCCCCGCCGGCGAGGGAGAGGCGATCGCCGTCGTCTACGAGGGCGCGGTCGCGGCCTTCCTGGCCGGACTGCACGGCCGGCTCTGGGAGTCCGCGTTCGACTTCGACTCCGGCGCGGCCGGTTACGCCGGAACGCTCGAGGACCTCAAGGCGACGCTGCTCGACCTGCTCGCCTCCGGCGCCAAGGACGAGGTGATCGCGCGCCGGGTGGGCATGTCCGAGCGGACCTTCCGCCGCCACGTGGCCACGATCATGCAGGACCTGTCGGCCACCAGCCGCTTCCAGGCGGGCGTGCTCGCCGCCCGTACCGGCCTGGTCGACCCGGCCCCGAGGAGCGATGCCGCATGAGCCGCTACGACCGCATCGCGTACACCCCGTCGGTGCGCCGGGTCCAGGAGGAGATGGGCAGCGCCACGGCGGGCGACCGCCGGCTCGGGGAACCGGTGGGGGAGGCCGAGCCGCTCACGGGCGCCGCGGCCGGCTTCATCCGCAGCCTCGACGGCTTCCTGTTCGCGAGCGTGAGCGAGACCGGCTGGCCGTACATCCAGTTCAGGGGCGGGCCGCCGGGCTTCGTCCACGTCCTCGACGAGCACACCCTCGGCTACCTGGACGTCCGGGGCAACCGGCAGTACATCACCACCGGCAACGTGCGCGGCGACGGCCGGGTCGCGCTGTTCTTCCTCGACCAGGCCCGGCAGGCCCGCCTCAAGCTGTACGGCCACGCCACCGCCGTGCCGGCCGACGAGGACCCGGCGCTCGCCGAGCGCCTGAGCTCGCCGCGCACCGACGGCACGGTCGAACAGCTCGTCACCATCCGGGTCGAGGCCTTCGCCTGGAACTGCCCGAACCACATCACACCCCGATTCAGCGAGCGCGAACTCTCCGACGCCCTGGCGCCGGTCCGCGACCGCCTCGCCCGCCTGGAGCAGGAGAACGCCGGCCTGCGCGCGGAAATCGCCGCGCACCGCGACTCCGCCGTACGACCCGCCCGCTGACCGAATTCGGCAGCCGGTTCCGGTCATTGATGAACCGCCCGGGGAATTTCTAGGCTGGATCCAGCAAAGAGCCCCCGAAGCAGACGGAGACATCACGCGATGGTCAGCGACGTGATCGACCGGAACGACCGGTTCCGGGGAATTCTGGACCGACTCGCCACCAAGTCCATCGACGACTACTACAACCCGTACCGGCTGTTCGAGTGGCCGGACCGGCTCCCGGAGGACATGTGGTGGATGAGCCCCGAACTCACCACCACGTACGGGACGGAATGGGTCGAGAAGCTCACCCCGCAACAACTCCACACGCTTTCCAAGCACGAGAGCATAAACTTCTACAGCCTCAATGTGCACGGAATCCGGGAACTGCTCGTCGAGGTGGTCAACCGCATTCACACCGCCGGTTTCGAAACGCCGTCGGAGTTCTTCCACCACTTCATCGGTGAGGAGAACGAGCACATGTGGTTCTTTGCCGAATTCTGCCTCCGTTACGGCAAGAAGATCTACAAGCAGCCCGCCGGCGGCGCGGAGGGCGCCGCCCCGTCGGAGAAGATCCAGAGCCTGCTGGTGTTCGCCCGCATCCTGATCTTCGAAGAGCTCGTCGACCACTTCAACTCGGCGATGGCCGAGGACGAACGGCTGCACGAAACGATCCGCGGCATCAACCGGATCCACCACCAGGACGAGTCCCGGCACATCGCCTTCGGCCGCGAACTCGTCGGCCTGCTCCACCAGGACCTCCGGCAGACCGCCACCGAGCAGGAACTGGACGACGTCTCCACCTACCTGCGCCGCTACATGAAGCACAGCTTCGAGTCCCTCTACCACCCGCAGGTCTACCGCGACGCCGGCCTGGAGAACCCGCACGCGGTGCGCCGGGCCCTCCTGGAGTCGCCCGCCCGGGCCGAGGCCGAGCAGCGCACCTTCCGCAAGACCGCCAGGTACCTCGAGAAGACGGGAATCATCCGATGAACCGCCTGACCGGGAGCGACGGCGCGCCCGCCCTGGCCATCCTCGGGCCGGGGGCCACCCGCCTCGTCAAGGAGCTCGACCGGGTCTTCGCCGGCTGGGGCCTCGCGGCCGGCGCCGAGGAGATCAGCGCACCGCCGCTCTTCCCGGTGCCCGACCTGGAGAAGTTCGACGTCTACACCAACTTCCCGCACCTCGCCTGGGTGGCCGGTTCGCTGGATCTGACGGAGGATCAGTTCAAGCCGGTGGAGGGCCGCTTCGGACCCGGAGCGGTGTCCGAGGCGCGGTACGGGCTCCCGCACGCCACCTGCTACGGCGCGTACCTCTTCCACGAGGGCGAGCAGGTCGCCGACGACACCCTGGTGACCCTGGTCAACCGCTGCTTCCGCAACGAGGACCACTACGGCGGCCTGCGCCGCCTCGCCAGCTTCCAGATGCGCGAGATCGTCGCCCTCGGCAGCTTCCCGCACACCCAGGAGGTCCTCGCCCGCTTCACCGGGCGCATCCAGGCCTTCGCCGCCGCGCTCGGCATCGAGCTCGCCAAGGTGCCGGCGGGCGACCCGTTCTTCCGCAACGACGGCGGCCGCGCCCTGATGCAGAAGCTCAGCCCGGTCAAGTACGAGTTCCAGTACGGCGGCGACCTGGCGATCGCGTCGGTGAACACCCACCGCAACTTCTTCGGCGAGCGCTGCGGCATCCGCCTGGAGTCCGGCGAGCACGCCTACACCGCCTGCGTGGCCTTCGGCCTGGAGCGCTGGCTCGCCGTCCTGACCGAGCACTTCGACGCGGACCTCGACGCCGCGCTGGCCGCCGTACGCGCCGCCGAGGCGACCACCGCCGAGGCCGCCGCCGACGCCGCCGCCGACGCCGCGGCCGGCGACACCGACGCCGCCGCCGGCGCGTCGTGACCCAGCCCCTGATCGGCGTCGACATCGTGCCGCTCGCCCGGGTACGCGAGCTGACCGCTCCCGGCGCCGGGCCGCTGCTCGGGCGCTACCTCTCCGCCGACGAACTGGACGCCTCCCGGACCCCGGACGGCGCGGCCGACGAGGCCGGGATCGCCGGCCGGCTGGCCGCCAAGGAGGCCGTCTTCAAGCTCTTCGGGGCCGTCCGCAGACCGGTTCCCTGGCGGGGCATCGAGGTCCTGCGCGGCCCGGGCGGCCGGCCGGGCGTCCGGCTTTCCGGCAAGGGCGCCGAGCTGGCCCGGCGCGCCGGACTCGGCCCGATCGACGTCAGCATCAGCCACGACGCCGGCTTCGCCATCGCCGTCGCCGCGGCCTCCACCTCTCTCGACCGTCTCTGAAGGGAATGCCATGAGTTCCGCAGGTATCGACTCCGCAGGTGTCTCCTCCGCAGGTGTCTCCTCCGCGGGTATCGACAAGGTCCGGGACTGGATCCTCGGCCGTCACCCCGAGCGCACCGAGCTCGCCGCCGACGTCGACCTCATCGAGAGCCGGCTGGTCGACTCGCTCGCCTTCGTCGAGCTCGTCTACACGATCGAGGACGCCGCGGGCGTCGAGATCGACTTCGACAACATCGACATCGAGGACTTCCAGACCCTCGCGACCATCGAGAAGGCGTTCTTCGCCTGATCCCGAGGAGGGATCTTCACCATGGATGCAGTCTCCTACACCGCACAGTGGATGGCCGCGGCCCGCGCGCAGGAGTCCGAGCGCGAGGACGCGCTGTTCGTCGACCCGCTGGCCCGTGACCTGGCCGCGCCCCGCGGCTTCGAGCTGATCGAGCGCTACGCCGGGGGCGGTCTGCTGCCCTTCATCTCCATCCGGACCCGGTTCCTCGACGACGCCATCCGGGACGTCCTCGCCGAGAGCGGGATCCAGCAGGTGGTGCTCATCGCCGCGGGCATGGACACCCGCGCGTTCCGGCTCGACTGGCCGGAGGGCACCGAGCTGTACGAGGTCGACCACGCCCTGCTGATCGCGGAGAAGCGCCGCCGGCTGGACGCGCTCGGCGCCGAGCCGCGCGTCGACCGGCGCGAGGTCTCCGCCGACCTCACCCAGGAGTGGCTGCCCGCTCTGGAGGCCGCCGGCTTCGACCCCGACCGCCCGACCCTGTGGGTCGCCGAGGCGCTCACCTTCTTCCTCACCGAGGAGCAGGCCGCCGGACTGCTGCGGCTGCTCGCCTCCGCCTCGGCGCCCGGCAGCCACCTGGCCTTCGACATCCTCGGCCGCGCCCTGCTGCGCAGCCCGTTCTCGAAGCGCTTCCTGGACACCCTTGCCGCCGACGGCACGCCGTGGATCTTCGGCACCGACGAGCCCGAGGAGTTCCTGACGGCGAACGGCTGGAAGACCACCGACCTGCGCGAGCCCGGCCAGCCGGGCGCCGGCGAGGGGCGCTGGCCGTACGACGTCCAGCCGAGGGACCGCCGCGGCGCCAACCGGCTGTGGCTGATCCGCGCCGAGGTCGTGACGGCCTGATGAGCCTGCCGACCACGGACCGCCGGATCACCCTGGAGCGGATCGAGTCCTACCTGCCCGAGCGCAGCGTACGGATCGAGGAGCTGGGCGAGCGGCTCGGTCTGCGTCGGGCCGAACTGGGCGTGTTCCGCAAGTTCTACGGCCTGGACACGCTCCGCTTCGACCCCGAGCTGCCGCTGCTCGACCTGCTGCGGCCCGCCGCGCGCGGCGCCCTGGCCGCCCTGCCCGAGGGCGGCCGGGTCGACTACCTGGCCTACGCCCACGTCACCCAGGCGGTCGCTCCCGCCGACGTGGACGTGGCCCGGGAGGTCGGCGACGCGCTCGGGCTCTTCGACACCGAGGCCTTCGGCCTCAGCCACCAGGCCTGCGTCAGCAGCCTGGGCGCCATCGAGGTGCTCGGCGAACTGCTGCGCGCGGAGGGCGCCGAGGGCGCGTACGCCCTGATGATCACCGGCGAGCAGGCGTACTCGCCGATCGTCCAGCACGTGCCCAACACCTCGATCATGGCCGATGCCGCCGCCTCCTGCCTGATCACCCTGGACGGCGAGGGCGACGAGGTCCGGTCCTTCGCCACCCGGACCCTGGGCGAGTACGCCCAGTGGCTGGAGCTGACCGCCGAGCAGAACACCGAGTTCGGCGAGCAGTACGGCCGGCGGATCGCCGAGGTCATCCACCGGGCGGTGGCGGAGGCCGGGCTGACGCTCGACGAGATCGACCTGGTGATCCCGCACAACGTCAACAAGCTGGCCTGGCGGCAGACCATCAAGGAGCTGGAGGTGGCGCCGGAGAAGGTCTTCCTGGACAACGTCCCCCGCTACAGCCACACCTTCGCCTCCGACGTGTTCGTCAACTACACGACCTTGCGCGACGCCGGCCGCCTCGTGGACGGCGCCCACTACCTGCTGGTCTCCGTCGGTCTCGGCGCCACCTTCGGCGCGATGGTCATCACCCACCGGGCCGACCAGGCCCGTGGGGCCGACGAGGCAGACGGGGCCCACCCGGCAGGAGGCGAGAGCCGATGAACCGTCAGGAAGTGCTGCTCACCATAGAGAAGGCGCTCAGCGAGGTCCTGGAGCGGCCCGTCTCCGGACTCACCGAGGAGACCGCGCTCTTCGACGAGCTGCAGCTCACCTCCCTCGCCGTGCTCGGCCTGCTGATGACCGTCGAGGAGACGACCGGAATCTCCATCGACCCCGAGCAGCTCGACATCGACCACCTGCGGACCATGCGCTCCTTCGCCGACTACGTCGAGGCCGCACTCCGCGAAGCAGAGGGGACGTCATGAGCGGACTCGCCGTCCGGGCCGCCACCGCGGTGCGCTCGCCGCAGGGCCGGGGGCCGGCCGACGACCCGGCCGTGCTCGACTACTACCGCGACCTGCTCACCCCCTTCGGCGAGAAGCCGGACGAGGAGCTGCTCGGCCGCGGCGCGCACGTCCACCACCGCGACCTCGCGGACCTGCTCGTCGCCGACGAGGGCGTCGGCCGCAGCAGGCCCGAGCTGCTGATCGTCACCCACGCCCTGCCGGACGTCGTGCCGTTCACGGCCGTCGCGCCGCACCTCACCGACCGCCTCGGCGGCCGGGCGGCCAACTTCACGATCGCCCAGCAGGGCCTGGCCGCGCCCTTCACCGCGCTGCGGATCGCCTCGGCGTACCACCGCGCGGGCCGGGCCGCGGAGGTCGTGCTCGCGGTCCTGGAGCAGACCACCCTTCCGACGGCCTTCCCGCTGGTCCAGGACACCCCGCTGACCGACTCGGCCGCGGCACTCGTCCTCGGCGCCTGCGACGGGCCCGGTCTGCGCTTCGTCCGGGCGCACTCGGCCGGTTCGGCGGCGGCCGCGCTCGACGGGTACGGCCGGGGGCGGGAGCTCGACGAGGACGGCACGCTCCTCGTGCTCGGGCCCTGGGTGACCGAGGAGCTCCCCGAGCGCACCGCGGTGCACCGGGTGGCCCCGGGCAGCTACTGCACCAGCCTCTGGCTGGAGCTCGCCGACCACTGGCAGGAGTGGCAGCGGTCCTACCGGCGGGTCGTCCTGTGCGACACGGACCCGCGCTCCGGCCGCAGCCACGTGGCGCTCTTCGCAACCGAGGGAAAGGCGGCAACACGATGACCACCGCTGAGGAGCCGGCCGTCAGGCTGGTGTCCGCGAGGTCCGGCAGCGGCCCGGCCACCTGGGGACAGCGGGCGATCTGGGGCGTCGTCACCCGGCTCGGCGACGACGCGCCCCGCTACAACGTGCCCGTCGACCTCCCCGTCGCCCCGCCCCGCCCCGTCGCCCGCGTCCTCGCGGACCTGACGGAGCTGCTCCTGCTCCACGACAGCCTGCACACCAGGTGGCTGCCGGCCGGAGAGGACGGTCTGGAGCAGGTCGTCGACGGCAGCGGCGAGCTGCCCGTGGAGGTCAGGACCTCCCCGGAGGAGAAGGCCGCGGAGGTGAGCGCGGGACTCCTCGCCGAGCTGGCCGGCCGCTCCTTCGACCACACGCGGGAGTGGCCCCTGAGGATCGGCCTGGTGGAGAGCGAGGGCCTGGTCCACCGGCTGGTGATCGTCGGGGCGCACACCGGCATGGACTACTGGGGCCTCGGCCGGCTGCTGCGCGACCTGGAGTCGATCCAGGCGGGGGAGACCGCCGCGTCGCTGCGCCAGGCCCGCCCGGCCCAGCAGCCCCTGGAGGCCGCCGAGGTCCAGGCCTCCCCGCTCGGCCGCCGCCGCGACGAGGCCGCCCGCCGTTACTGGTGCGAGCAGCTGACCGCCGGCCCCCGGCGGATCTTCCGCAACCCGGCGGCGCCGGAACTCGCGGACGACCCGGCCCGGATGTTCCCCAACGCCCTGCTGCGCTCTCCCGCCCTCGCGGTCGCCGTCGGACGGGTCGCGGCGGAGCTGGAGGTCAGCGACGCCGCGGTGCTGCTCGGCGCGGCGTCCCACCAGCTGGCCAGGATGTCCGGGAGCAGCGACGTGCTGTTCCAGGTCGTGGTGGGCAACCGCTTCCAGCCGGCCGCCGCCGCCTCGGTCAGCACGGTGGCGCAGGAGGCCCTGTTCCGGCTGACGGACGCGGACCGGGACTTCGGCGACGCGGTGCGGCGGACCCGGTCGGTCGCGCTGAACGCCTTCCGGCACGCCGCGTACGACAAGTGGGCGCTCGACCGGGAGGTGGCGCTGCTCGTCGAGAAGGGCGAGGCGGCGGACCACTCGTACTGGTGGAACGACACCCGCGACCCGGGCGTCGGGCCCTTCGACACGGTCGAGCGGCCGCGGGCCGCGCTGAGCGAGCTGATCGGTCGGACCGAGCTGAGCTGGCCGACGGAGTTCCTGCCCCGCAGGAACGTGTCGATGGCGGTGGACGTGCTGACCGCGCCGGGCGCCCTGGACCTCGCCATGACTGCCGACCCGGCGGTCGTCGACCGCGCGGGGATGGAGCGGTTCCTGCGCGGGGTCGAGCGGCTGGTCGTCGCCGAGGCGATCGCGCTGGGGGACTGATGACCACGGGACCGATGACCACCACGCGGTACGCGGGAATCGCCTGGACCGGCTCGGGCTACCGGGTCCACGTCGTGGACGGCACGGGGCGCCGGGTCGTCGAGCCGAGCAGCTGGGGCGCCGCCCAGGTCGCCGAACTCGTCGACTGGCTGCGGGACCTGGACGGCGGCCCGGCCCCGGCCGTGGTCCTGGAGAGCACCAACGGCCTGCTCGACGGCCCCCTGACGGCCGCCGGCCTGGAGGTGTACCGCGCGGATCCCTGGCTGCTGCCGTCCCGGCCGCGGTTCGGCTCCGTCCCGGCCGAACGGCTCGCGGAGCAGGCCAGGACGGCGCCCGGCTCGCTGGCCCGGGTGACCGCCGAGGGCGGCAGCCTGACCGGCCGCGCCGAGGAGTACTTCGACGGCGTACGGCGCGGCGAGCCGATCGTCGCCGAACTGACCGCCTCCGGGCGGTGCTTCGAGCACGGCAGTCGTGAACTCCCGCGCGTCGCCCTCACCTTCGACGACGGCCCCGACCCGGTGTACACCCGGCAGGTCCTGGAGATCCTGGACCGCTACGGGGCCCGGGCGACGTTCTTCTGCGTCGGCCACCACGTCGCGGCGCTGCCCGACGAGGTGCGCCGGATCGCCGCGGCCGGCCACGAACTGGGCAACCACTCGTGGTCGCACCCGTTCCTGTTCGACCTGACGCCGGACGAGCTGGGCGAGCAGATCGACCGTACGGCGGAGGCCCTGGACGGGCTGACCGGCGTGGCCCCGGCCTGGTTCAGGCCGCCGTACGGGGCGCTGAGCCCCGAGGTGCTCGCCGCCCTGGAGAAGCACCCGGTCGCCCTGACGATGTGGGACGTCGACGCCCGCGACTGGTCGCGGCCGGGAGCGGAGCGGATCGCCGCGACCGTCCTGGAGGGCGCCGGGCCTGGGTCGGTGGTGCTGATGCACGAGGGCGCCGGCGATCGCGGCCAGACCGTCCAGGCCCTCCCGTCGATCGTCGAGGGCCTGCTCGAGCGCGGCCTGGAACTGGTCACGGTGAGCGAACTGGCCGCCGGCGCGGCCGCTGACGACCACGATCAACGACGGAAGGGCTGAACGGTCATGGAAGAACGCTTGGCGGACCCGCCCGCGGCGGCGACGTCCCCACCGGCGCAGGGCGGCCACGACGGCGCGCGGCCGTCGGCGGAGCCGTCGTCGGAGACACCGGCCTCCGGAGGCGGGTCTTCGGAGGGCCGGTCGTCGCCGGGCCCGTCCACGGGAGGCGCGGCCTCCGGAAAGTCCTCCTCCGGCGGCCCGTCCGCGGGCGAGCCGGCGATCTGGTCCCGGAACTTCCGGTTCTATTTCGTCGCCCGCAGCGCGGGCCTGCTCAGCTGGGCGATGCTGCCGGTCGCGGTCTCCGCCGGTCTGCTCAGCGGCGGCTACGGCCTGGACGCCGCCGGCTACTCGATGGCCTTCCTGGTCGCCCCGTTCGCCGGCCTGGTGCTGTTCGGCGGCGTGCTCGCCGACCGGTTCACCGCCCGCCGGATGATGATCGTGGCCGACCTGGCCAACCTCACCGCCCACGTGCTCCTCGCCCTGCTGTTCATCCACGGCATCGACCACCTCTGGCAGCTGTACGCGCTCCTCGTGGTGGCCGGTACCGCCAACGCGCTGTTCCAGCCGGGCGCCTCCTCGACCGTGCCGCTGATCTCCCGTGACGTGCAGGGCGCCAACGGCGTGCTGCGCACCTCCGAGGCGATCACCGGCCTCGGCGGCCCGGCGCTGGCCGGCGCCATGGTCGGCTTCGGGTCCACCGGCTGGGTCATGGTGATCTCCGCCGTCTGCTACGCCACCAGCGCGATCTGCCTGTTCGTGCTCCGGCTCGGAGTGGTGCCCGCCCCGCCGGCCGGCCAGAGCCTGTGGCGCAACCTGGTGGTCGGCTGGCAGGAGTTCCGCTCCCGCAGCTGGCTCTGGGGCGTGATCCTCATCTGGATGTTCTACGCGGTGCTCTCCTGGGGCCCGCAGCTGTCGGTGGCCGCCGGCGTCATCGTGCCCGAGCACGGGGCGAGCGCCTTCGGCGTGATCAACGCCGCGCTGGGCGCCGGCACCGTGGCCGGCGGCCTCCTCGCCATCCGCTACAAACCCGCGCGGCCGCTCGCCGCGGGGGCGGTGGCGATGATGGCGTACCCGGTCTACCCGCTCGGCATCGTGCTCGGCTGGCCGGTCTGGCTGCTGGCCGCCGCCCAGGTGCTGGTCGGCATCGGGATCGGCGTCTGGGGCGTCATGTGGGCCACCAGCGTGCAGACCCAGGTGCCGGGCGAGGTGCTCAACCGCGTCCACGCCTACGAGGTCGCGGGATCCGTCGGCATGTACCCGATCGGCAGCGCGCTGGCCGGTCCCGCCGTCGACTCGTTCGGCACCGACATGGTGCTCGTCGTGGGTGTTGTGGTCGGCTTCCTCACCTCTGCCGCCCTGCTCGCCACCCGCCCGATCCGTACGCTGCGCCGTGTCCCGGACCGCGCCTGAGCGGCGGGCCTGGCGGCCGCGCACGGCAGCTGACGGCGTGTACTACGCGGTGGCCCGGAGCGAGGAGGTCCTGGCTGCACTGCCCGTTGCCGCGGCGGACCGGGCGGCCGCGTCGGGGCTGCCGCCCTGGCGGGCGGCGGAGCACACCGCCTCGCGGACGCTGCTCCGCGCCCTGCTGCGGGAGACCGGCGAAGCCCTCACCACCGACCTCGGCGAGGCCTCCGCGGGCGACCTCGGTGAGGGCTGTGCCGCCTTCGTCGGCGAGGGCGCGGCCGCCGGCCGTGGCGGAAGCTTCGCCGCCGGCCGCGGCGAGGGGTTCGCCGCCGACCTCGGCGGAAGTTCCACGGCCGATCTCACCGGCAGCCTGGCCGGCGACCTCGGCGGGGGCCTCACCCACGGGGCCGGCGGCGACTCGGCCGCCGATCTCGTCGTCGGTCTCGCAGGGGACCTCCCCGGCGGGCCGGTCGCCGCGCGCCCCGGGGGCCGGCCGTACCTTCCCGGCCGGCCCGACCTGGGCGTGAGCCTCTCGCACTCCGCCGGCTGGGTCGCCGCGGCCGTGGGCCGGAACCGCGACGTCGGCGTCGACGTGCAGGTGCCGGCCGCCGTCGGCGACCGGCTGCTGCGGTTCTGCTGCGCGCCCGCCGACGCCGACGCGCTGACCGCCATGGCCGAGGACCGGCGCCGGTGGGAGTTCGCCTGGATCTTCACCGCCCAGGAGGCCTGCGTGAAGGCCGTCGGCGCCGGTTTCGCCGCCCGCCCCTGGACCGTCCCCGTGGCCCTCGGGCAGCGGGCGGGCACCTGGCGGCGGGTCCGCTGGAGCGCGCCTCGCGAGCGGCAGCCGGTACCGGTCGCCTGCGCGTGGACCGAGAGGGCCGGACGGGCTCGGACGCGCGTTGCCTAGGATGCGTGCGTCCGTGCGCTGCCGCGCGCGGCGAACGGGGAGGGACGCACGTGATGAGTGGGACGGCCGGGGAGTTCGAGGTCACCGAGCGGACGCGGCTGCGGCGGATGCGGCACAAGGGGAGCCACCGGCGGGCGGACCTCGACGCCGTCCTCGGGGCGGGCTTCCTCTGCCACCTCGGCGTCGTCGTCGACGGCACGCCGATGGTCGTGCCGACCGTGTACGGGGTCGACGGCGACACGCTCTACGTCCACGGGTCCGTCGCGAGCCGCAGCCTGGTGCAGGCGCCCGACGGCGTGGTGTGCGTGAGCGTGACGCACGTGGACGGGCTCGTCCTCGCGCGTTCGGTGTTCGAGCACGGGGTGAACTACCGCAGCGCCATGGTCTACGGCGTGCCGCGGACGGTGACCGACCCGGAGGAGAAGCTGCGCGGGCTGCGGGCGCTCACCGAGCAGTCCGCGCCGGGGCAGTGGGAGTACGTGCGGCAGCCGAGCCGCAAGGAGCTGGCGGCGACGGCGCTCGTGGCGCTCGAACTGACCGAGGCGTCCGTGAAGGTCGCGAGCGGGCCGCCGGACGACGGCGAGAGCCCGGACGCCGAGCTGGGACTGTGGGCCGGGGTACTGCCGGTCGTCACGCGGTTCGGCGAGCCGGAGGCCGACCCGCTGCTGCCGGCCGGGACGGAACCGCCCGCGCACATCGCCGGGCGTGCCGGACGCGTGCTCGGCGAGCACCGCGGCGACTGAGGCCGGCCCGGCACCGGGGCGGGCTTGCAGAGCAGCGGGGCCGGCGTGCGGAGGGGCCGGCTGCCTTACGGGGCGTCCAGCGGGTCCAGCTCCAGTCGGTCGAGGTGCGGCCCGTCGGCCAGCGCGTCGACGGCCGTGACGCGACCCTCCAGGACGGTGAACCGGAGCACCGCCTTCGGTTTCCCGTCCGCCGCGGCCCACATCAGGCCCGCCGCGCCGTCCACCAGTGCCAGCCGGGCCTCGTGTCCGCGCCCGGCGACGCGGTGGGCGACGGCCGGGGCGCCGTGTGCGGGCGCCGCACCGTTCCGTACGGCCTCGGCGTCGGCCCGTAGCACCGCGTCCGGGTCGAGGAGAGCGACCAGCGCCTCGACGTCGTCGGCGCGGGCCGCGGCCAGGAACGCCGCCACCACCTGCCGCTGGCGCTCCGGGTCGGGCTCGGGCATCTCCTCCGTGCCCTCGACGCGGCGCCGGGCGCGGGCCACCAGTTGCCGGGCGGCCGCGGGCGTCCGTTCGACGACCGGGGCGATGTCGTCGTACGGGACGCCGAAGTCCTCGTGCAGAACGAAGGCGAGCCGCTCGGAGGGCGTCAGGGTGTCGGGGACGTCACCGCCCGGGGCGCCCGAGGCGTCGAAAGGGTCCCGGACGGCCGGGCGCCGGGACTCGCGCGAGCGCAGCCGGTCCAGGCAGAGCCCGGCGACCTCGCTCAGCCGCCCCGCGTCCGTCGCCGTCCGCAGGACCTCCTCCGCGGCCTCGGAGGAGCCGAGCAGGCGCAGCGCGACGGTCCGGAGGGGCGCACCACGGGCCCCGCTGTCGGCGGTGCCGCCGGACGCGCTCGCGGGCCCGCTGCCGGGCGCGCCGGATCCCGCGCGGCCCGGCGCGGGATCCGTCTCGGTGCGGTCGTCCACCGGTGTGCCCACCGGCTCAGTCCCCGTGGCCCGGTCCGCCGCTGCCGAAGCCGCCGCTGGAGATGCCGCCCCACTTGCGCTTCTCCTCGCTCGGTGGCTCGGGCGAGGTCTCGGTCCCGGACGTGCCGCCGTCCTTCAGCTGGTACGGCATGAGCCGGTGCTCGCCGTCGGTCTGCGGCATCTCGGCCGGCCGACGGTACTCGGACATCTCACCGGGCGGCCGTTCGGTCTCGGGCCGGTGCGGCTGCTCCTCCGGGTCGGGAGGCGGGAGTTCCTTGTTCCTGACCCGGATACCGAGAATGAAGGCGCCGATGAGGACGGCGACCACGATCAGCCCGCCCAGCACCTGGGCGAGGCCCGACTGCCAGACACCGGCCGCCGTGGCGACCTGGGCCGACTCCACGAGGAAAGTGTTCATACTCAAGGATTACCCCGTTTCGTCTGAATTGTTCCTCCTGTTTCTCCCCGTCGGCCGGAGAACGGCCCGAGAAGGGGTGAAACATTTCCCCGGGGGCGCCGCGTCATGGAGGTGTACCGAGCAAACGGACTCGTGACAGCGACGGAGGGGAGGGACATGAGAACGTCCCGCGCGGACGAGTTCCTGGAGTTCGCCTCGGCGAGATCGGGCCATCTGTTCCGCTCGGCATGCCTGCTGACCAGCGGCGACACCCATCTCGCCGAGGACCTCGTGCAGGAGACGCTGGGACGCATGTACGCCGTGTGGGGCCGCATGGCCCGGGTCGGCAACCCGGCCGGCTACGCCCATTCCGTCCTCGTACGGACCTTCCTCAGCCATCGGAGACGCCGCTCGGCCACCGAGCGCCCCCTCGGCGAGCTGCCCGACCACGCCCCCGACACCGGCGAGGACCCGGCCCTGCGCATCGCCCTCCTCGACGCCCTGGCCGGGCTCGCGCCCAAGGACCGGGCCGTGGTGGTGCTGCGGTACTGGGAGGACCGCAGCATCGAGGAGACCGCCGACGTGATGAACACCAGCTCCGCCGCCGTGCGCACCCGCAGCACGCGGGCGCTGGCCACCCTGCGGAAGCGGCTCGGCGGCAGCATCACCGAGTTCGCCGCCCGCTGATCCCCGCCCCTCGGCCCGGGGCCCACCCCCTGTTTTCGACTCACTGACCCGGAACGGTGATCCCGCCATGCCTCAGCACGGAGAGCACGACCCGACGAACGGACGATTCGAGGAGGAACTGGGCGCGGTCCTGCGCCGCACCGGAGAGGGCTTCGCCCTCGACGACCGCCGCGAACTCGTCAACGGCGGCCTCGTCCGCGGCCGCCGCCGACTCGTGCGCCGCCGCGTCGCCGCCGTCGGCGGCGCCCTCGCCCTCGCCCTGATCGGCGTGGGCGGCGTGTACGGCGGCTCGCTGCTCGGCCCGGCCGGCGGCGCCGAGCAGGTCTCGGTCGCCGGGCCCAAGCCGCTGCCCCGGCAGCGGGACATGGCACAGATCCCGGTCGCCGACCTGGCCGCCGTGCTCAAGGCCGCGACTCCGGCCGGCGAGTGGCAGATCGACAACCCCGACGGCACCGGCCAGTCCGTCCTGGGTGTCTACGACGACGGCAAGGGCAGGGCGGCCGTCTCCGTCGGCCTGTACCGCGCCGGCACCACGCAGGAGAGCGGCCTCGGCCAGGTCACCTGCCCGGACGAGGACGCCGTCCCGTACGACGACTGCACCAGCGAGCGGATCCCCGGTGGCGGGCGGCTCATGGTCATCCAGGGATACGAGTACCCGGACAAGCGGGTGGAGACGAAGAACTGGCGGGCCGTGCTGCTCACCGCGGACGGCTTCCTCATCGACGCGAGCGAGTACAACGCGCCGAGCGAGAAGGGCTCCGCGATCAGCCGCGAGAACCCGCCGTTCGACCCGGCGCAGCTGAAGGCCCTGGTCACGGCCGAGGGCTGGCGCACGCTGCTCAAGCAGATCCCCGCCCCCAAGCCCCTGAAGTCCGCGCCCGGTGCCTCCTCCGGTGCGACGGCGCCGGAGGACGACGGCCCCGACGTCGTCGAGACGCTGCGCTCGCTCCTGTCCCCGCGGCCGGGCATGAAGATCGTCGACAAGGGCGTCGACGGCAGCGGTTACGGCTACGTCGTCCTCGACGACGGCAAGGGAAGGAGCCTGCTCCAGGTCAACGTCCAGCCGCAGATGGACGACATGCGCCTCCAGCACTTCAGCGGCGGCGACGTGACCTTCGCGGCCGACGGCACGCGCGTGAAGCTGACGAAGCAGGTCGGCGAGAAGGGCGGCTCGGGCGTCGTCTGGTGGAGCGCCGACACGCTGGCCGAGGACGGCCTCCGGGTCGTCGTCTCCTGCTTCAACACCGGCGACCAGCACAAGGCGGCCACGCGCGAGGAGCCGGCGCTGACGACGCAGCAGCTGAAGGACATCGCGCTGAGCCCGAGGTGGCGCGAGTCGTCGACGCGATAGCGCGGGACCGGCATCGAGCATGCCGGTCCACGGGCCGGGCCTCCGCCGAGGCCCGGCCCGTCACTTCGCGTCGGCGTACCGCTCGACCGTCGCCGTCGTGAACGGGAACCGCACCGGTGTGTCCCCGAACGCGATCCTCCCCGCTTCGTCGCCCGCCGCCCTGATCGCCTCCGTGACCGCCGCCGCCTCCTCCGCCGGGCAGTGCACGATCACCTCGTCGTGCTGGAAGAACACCAGCTCGGCCCGCATCCCGGCGGTGGCGCGCCGCAGCGCCGCCAGCATCAGCAGCGCCCAGTCGGCGGCGCTGCCCTGGACGACGAAGTTACGGGTGAACCGGCCCCGGGCACGGGCATCGCTCGACGCGTACCCCGGGACGTACCCCTCGGAGCTCTCCGCGCCTCCCGGTCCCGCCCCGGCGAGGCCGTCCTGCGGGATGCCCGCCTCCCCGTCCTCGTCCGCGCCCACCGCGCGCGGGCTGGTCCGGCCGAGCCAGGTGCGGACCAGCCGGCCCTCCTCGCCCGCCTTCGCCGCCTCGTCCACGTACGCCACCGCGCGCGGGAAGCGGCGGCGCAGGGCGGCCAGGTTCTTCAGGCCGTCGCCGCTGGTCTGCCCGTAGATCGCGCCGAGCAGCGCCAGTTTGGCGTGGGCGCGGTCGCCGGAGAAGGCCCGGTCGGACAGGCGGGTGTAGAGGTCGTCGGGGTGCCCGGCGACCTCCATCAGGCCCGGGTCCCGGGAGATGGCGGCGAGCACCCGCGGCTCCATCTGGTCGGCGTCGGCCACGACGAGCCGCCAGCCCTCGTCGGCGACCACGGCCTGCCGTATGACCTTCGGGATCTGCAGCGCCCCGCCGCCGTTGGTGGTCCAGCGGCCGCTGACCGTGCCCCCCGGCAGGTACTCGGGGCGGAAGCGGCCGTCGCGCACCCAGTCGGCCAGCCAGGACCAGCCGTGCGCGGTCCAGATCCGGTACAGCTTCTTGTACGCGACGAGCGGCGCGACCGCCGGGTGGTCGATCTCCTCCAGCTCCCAGCGGCGGGTCGACCGCACCCGGATCCCGGCCTGGGCGAAGGCCTTCAGCACGTCGGCGGGCAGATCGGGGCGCACCCGGCGGCCGAACGCCGCCGACACCTCGTCGGCCAGCTCCGCGAGCCGGCGCGGCTCGCCGCCGCCCGCGTACCGCTCCCCGAGGAGCTCCCGCAGCAGCTCCCGGTGCACGTCCGCCCGCCAGGGCAGCCCGGCCCGGTGCATCTCGGCGGCGACCAGCATGCCCGCCGACTCGGCGGCGGTGAGCAGCCGCATCCTGCCCGGGTGCTCGGCCCGCTCGTGCCGGCGCTGCTGCTCCGCGTACACCTGGAGCAGGGCGTCGAAGGGCGGTGCGGCGGCGGTGGTGGTCGCCGCCGGTTCGAAGAGGGAGTCCTGCGCCGTCGGCTCCGCGGCCCGCAGCGGCGGGTCGGGCGGCACCGGCGCGTTCCGCAGCCGGGCCCAGGCGGCCGCGGCCGAGCGGGGCTCGCCGAGCCGCCCCTCGTGACCGAGGAGCAGCTGCTCGGCGTCCTCCACGTCGTAACACCGCTCGACGCGCACCCCGGCCGCGAGCAGCCGCGGATACACCTCGGCGGTCGACCGCCACACCCAGCGGTCGACGTCCGGGCGCGAGCGGACCGCCGCCACCAGGTCCGGCTCGCGCCGCACCTCGCCGGCGGGCAGCCCGTCGGAGCCGAGGGGCACGAGCAGCGCCCCGTCGGCGCCCGGCTCGGGCGCGAGTGCCCACCGGCCACGGCATTCGTTCACGGGTGCGAGTCTGACACCTGCCACTGACAATCGGGCGATTCGCCCGTTATGGCGGTGCCGGTCCGTTCTCTGCCGGCCTGGCCTCCGTCCGGAGTGGGTCCGCCGCGTGGGCCCCGGCGTCGGTCCGGCCGCGTGGGCCCCGGCGTCGCCCGACCTGCCCCGTCTAGGCCGCCTTGTGGAACAGCGCCGCCGCCTCGCCCCGCGATCCGACCCCCAGCTTGTTCAGGATGTTGGCGACGTGGAACTTCACCGTGGACTCGCTGATGTGCAGCTCCTGCGCGATCTGCCGGTTGCGGTGCCCGAGCGCCAGACGGGTCAGGACCTCCACCTCGCGCTCCCCGAGCCCGCTCAGCGGGTCCATCGCGGCGACCGGGGCCTCCGGTGTGGCGAGCGGGACGACCGCCGTCATCGTCGTGCCCCAGCCCGGCACCGCGTCCATCTCCAGGTGCCCGCCGAGCACCTCGAGGCGGTCGGTGACACTGCCCGCGCCGAGCGGGCAGGCGTCGAGCAGGCCCGGACCGTCGTCGCGGACCGAGGCGCGCAGCTCGTGCTCGGTCAGCCGCCAGCCGACGTGCACGCGGGTGACCGACTCCTGCTCCAGCATCACCAACAGCAGCGCCCGCACGATCGCCCGGGCGCCGTGCGCCACGTCGCCGGGCAGGCCTCGGGCGGCGTCCGGCCCTTCCGGCGGGCCGAGTTCGAGCCGTACGGGGCTGTGCCGCAGCATCGGGCGCAGCCCGTCCGCGAGCCGGGCGAAGGCCTCGAAGGCCGGCTCCTCGGCGATCGACCTGTCCCGGTCCGACGCGGCCCGCAGCTCGATCAGCGCCGAGACCGCGAGCTCGGTCGCCGTCGCCCGCGCCGCGGAGTCGTCCAGGGAACGGCTGCGCAGCACCCCGAGCACGCCGGAGAGGGCCGCCGCGTGCGCCGTGCTCAGCTCCGCCGTCACCCGCGCCCGGGTGTCGGCCGCCGCCCGCGAACGCGCGAGCGCGCCCGGCAGCGCCTCGCGCGCGAACCGGTCGAAGTGGCTGGTCACCAGGTCCCACAGGAGCTGCGCGAGGACCAGCTCCGGTTCGCCCGCCGGTGCGGCGCCGTCCTCCCGTACGAGGACGAGGACCGAGCCTCGGGCCGTGGCGTCACTGCGCACCGCGACCACCTCCCGCGCCGCCCCGCCGACGACGGCCTGCCCCTGCCAGGGCCGGCCGGGCACGCCCTCGGCGAGCAGCGGGGCCAGCTCCGCGGCGGTGATCGGCAGCACGGGCGCGTCGGCGTCGGTCCGCTTGAAGGGCGAGTGGGCGCAGTGCGTGGACAGTTCGGCGGCGACCCGGTGCGGGATCAGCTCGTCGAGCACCTCGGAGAGGCGGGGAAGGATCGCGCCCAGCGGCTGCCGGATGACGTCGTGGGCGGCCAACAGGGCGCCGGTCGCGGTGAGTTCCATGGTCGTCAAGGGTACGGACGCGGGCGGCCGGGTGCCCGTCCTTTCGGCCAGGTGCGACTGGCCGTTCGACCGGCGGGGGAAGGGGGGTGCCGGGCGGAGGCTGGTGATCGACCGGGACGGCCGGTCGGCGACCGGATCGGCCGGTCACGACTTCTGGGGGAGCGGAACCATGGAAGCAATCGTGTACGAGGAGTTCGGCGGCACCGAGGTGCTGCGCCACCAGGCGGGCGTCGCGGTGCCGCAGCCCGGCCCGGGCGAGGTGCGGGTGAAGGTGGAGGCCGTCGGCGTCAACCCGGTGGACTGGAAGCGCCGTTACGGCTGGGTGGAGGAGTTCTACCCGACCACCTTCCCGGCCGTCCCGGGCCTGGAGTTCGCGGGTAGGGTCGACGCGCTCGGCGAGGGCGTCACCGGACTCGCCGTCGGCGACGAGGTGTTCGGCTGGACGAAGACGGGCGCGTACGCCGAGTACGCCCTCTCCGACGCCTCCGCCGTCGTCACCAAGCCCGCCGCCCTCTCCTGGGAGCTCGCCGCGAGCGTCGTGGTCGCGGGCGAGACGGCCCGCCGCGTGCTCGACCTGCTGGCCGTACGCGAGGGCGAGACCCTGCTCCTCCACGGCGCCGCCGGAGCCGTGGGGGCGGTCGCCGCGCAGTTGGCCGTCGCGTCCGGCGTGACGGTGGTGGGTACGGCGTCCGAGCGCAACCACGCCTTCCTGCGCGAGCTCGGCGTGCACCCGGTGACGTACGGGGACGGGCTCGGCGACCGGATCCGCGCCGCGGCCCCGCAGGGCGTCGACGCCGTCTTCGACGCGGCGGGACGTGACACCCTGCCCCTCTCGATCGAGCTGCTCGGCGGGGAGAAGTCCAGGATCGTCACCATCGCCGCCCCGGACGCCGCCGACCACGGCATCGTCTTCTCCGGCGTCACCGTGGAGGCGGCCCTCGCCCGCCGCTGGCTGACCGAACTCGCCGACCTCGTCGTCGAGGGCCGGCTGCGGCTGGACATCGCGGAGGTGCTGCCCCTGAAGGAGGCCGCCCGGGCACAGGAACTGAGCGAGGCGGGCCACGTACGGGGGAAGCTGGTGCTGCTGCCGTAAGGCCGGGGTCGGGCCCGGGTCGGGGCCGGGGTCGGGAGCGTGACCGGGGGCGGGTGGCGATCGGCGGACTCCGGCGGTGTGCGGCGCGGGTGCGGCGGTGGCGTTCGGCTCGCCCGGAGTACGGGGGTTTCCGGGCGGGCGACGGGGGAGGCGGAGCACGCTGCCGGCGGCCGGCGGAGGCGGGCTGCGGAGGCGGGCCGTGGAGGCGGGGGCTAACCTCGCGGGGTGAGCGACACACCGGCCAACGCCCCCGCCAACGCCAACGCCACTGCCACGGTCACCGCCGACGCCGAAACTGCGGTCATCGCCGACACCGACGTCACCGCCGACACCGGCGCCGTCCCCGGCGACTGCGACCGCGACCGCGACCGCATCAAGATCTGGTTCCGCTTCGTTCCCCGCGAGGGCTGGCTCCCGCAGGACACCGAGGGGCTGTGGGCCGTCCCGGTGGGCGCGGACACCGCCCGGGTGGCCAACGTGCCGTTCCTCCAGGACGGCGTGGCCGAGGGTGACGTCGTGCGGTACGCCACGGACGCCGAGGGCAGGCACTGGGCAACGGCCCGGGCGGAGGCGTCCGGCAACGTCACGATCCGCGTCCTGCCCGAACGCTTCGGCCCGCTCGGCGCCGACGCCCGCGCGGTGCACGAACGGTTCGCCCGCTTCGGGCTCGGCGGCGAGTCCTTCAGCGCGACACTCCCGCTGGTGGCCCTGACGGTGCCGGCCGACGCCCCGATGACGGAGATCAAGGCGCTCCTCGTACGGGGTACGGAGGACGGCTGGTGGCACTGGGAGACGGGCTGTACGACGGACACGTGGAACGCGGCGTGAGCCTGGGCCCGGCGCGCGCTCAAGCGGGCCGCTGCCAGGGCCCGGCGGATCAGGGCGGCCGGACGGGCCCTAGAACCAGCCGGCCTTGACGACGGCGTGGCCCGCGGCGGCGGCCCGGGCGTAGAAGGCCCGCAGGTCCTGGTGGTGGCCCTGGAAGATCCCGCGTATCCGCTCGGGGTCGGCGGACCGACCGGGCCCGGAGGACCTCACGATCCGCCCGCCCGCCCGTGACCAGAGGTCGTCGAACGTGACGGCGGCGAGGAAGGCCGCGGCCCGGCCGGCCTCGGCCGGGTCCATCAGCACGAGCGGCGGGTGGGGGAGCCCTCCGGCCGGCGGGTCCGCCGGCCGGCGGCCGCCGAACACCGGGAGCCAGGCGTCGGCGTCCTGGCTCCCGGCGTACATCTCGTGGAGCTGGTGGTGGTCCTTCTCGATCGAGTGGGCGATGCCCGCCGCGCACTCGACCTCGTGGTGGCCCCAGGTCACGCCCATGAACGCGGTCAGCCACGCGTGGTCGTCCCGGATGTCCGGCTCCGCCGCGGCACGCAGATGCAGATGCACGCCGGCCCCCCTTTGCCCGTCCATGCCTGTGCGGGCACGTTATCCGCCACCACTGACATCCCGCCGGGCCCGGACGGCCGGGTGGGACCCGGTCTGTGCTGGTCGGACCGGTCGTGGCCCGGCGGGAGAGGGACCACGAAGGACGGGACGGGACGAGGACCCGGCTCCGACCCCAGTCCCCGTCCCGTCCCGATTTCCCAGCCTCACCCCTCAGCGCGTCTGCCGCCACGCGGGAAGCACCGCGGCCCCCACCGCGACCACCGCGCACGTTCCCGCCGCCGCGGCCACCGTGGCCCACGGCAGGGTCAGCGCGACAGGGGCGGCGAGCGAGGCGAGTGCTGCCGTGAGGCCGCCCAGACACAGGGCGGCGACGGCCACCCCGAGGGCCGTGCCGATGCCCACCGCGAGCAGCGACTCGCCCGCGACCACGCGGAGGATCTGCGCCCGGGTGGCTCCGGCCAGCCGGAGCGAGTGCAGTTCGGGGCCGCGCACCGAGGTGGCCATGAGGAGGGTGTTGGCGAGCGCGATGACCGTGTAGACGAGCGCGATCCCGAGCACGAGCACCAGCCCGAGCCGCGTCTGTGGCGACCCGGCGTCCCAGATCTCCGCCCCCGTTCCGGCCGGCGTCTCCGCGGCGGCTCCCTGGCCGGTTGGCGCCTCTGCGCCGGCGCCCTTCGCGGCCGGTGCCTCCGCGACCGTCCCCGGCGCGTTCGCCCAGGTCACGTACGGCTCGTTGCCGCCGGCGCCCAGGGCGAGGACGGCGGCGACGCGCAGGCTGACGGGGCCCTGGCCGTTCGCGAGCCAGACGTCGACCCGGTCGCCGACCGTGTGCCGCTCGAACTCCTCGTTCACGACGATCGACCGGTCGTCCAGGTCCCGCAGGTCGCCCGCGACCACCGGCAGGCGGGCCTCCGCCGCCCAGCGGGCCGGGTCGGGGACCGCCCGGGCCGGGTACTTGACCAGGGCCTCGGCCCCGTCCCGTACGAACACCGAGGTCTCCGCGCTGCCCGTCTGCCGGCCCGCCTCCGTCGCCCGGGCGGCGCTCACCGTCGCCGCCGAGCCGAGCAGCGTGCCCGCCAGGGCGACGGTCACCAGGACCGGGGCGGCGACGGCGGCGGTACGGCGTACGGCGGCCGCGCTGTTCTCGCGCACCAGGAGCGCCGTCGCCGACGCGCCGGGGAGCCGTACCGCCCGTGCCAGCGGGCGCACCAGGGCCGGGGCCAGCAGGGCGGCGCCCGTGATCAGGAGCATCGGCTGGGTCGTGTACGTCTTGCGCTTCAGCAGCTCGGAGGGATCCGTCGCGTACGTCCACGCCAGCAGCGCGAAGCCCGTGAGCAGGAGTGCCGCGCCGCACAGCGCCCGGCCCAGCGGCAGCGCGTCGGTGTCGACGTCCGCCTCGCGCAGTGCGGCCGTCGGTCCGACCCGCCCGGCGCGCCGCGAGGCGGCGAGGGCGCCCGCCACGGCGACGGTCACGCCGGTCCAGAACGCCGCGTGGTACGGCCAGGAGACGGCGGAGGTCCCGATGGTGAACCACGACGGGGCCACCTCGCCGTCCACCAGCGCCCGGGCGAGCCGCGGCGCGCCCCACGCCCCGAGCAGACAGCCCGCCGCCGAGGCGAGCAATCCGACGGCCGCGGCCTCGGCGAGCAGCAGCCGCCGCACCTGGCCGGGCGTGGCGCCGGCCGTGCGCAGCAGCCCGTACTCGCGGCGCCGCAGTGCCACGGCGAAGGCGAAGGTGGAGGCGACGACGAAGACGGAGACGAAGGCGGTGACGCCGCCCGAGGTGCCGAGCAGGGCGTTGAGGGTGACGAGGGCGCGGGCGTCGCGGGCGGCGTCGGGGTCGACCGCCCGGCGTTCGGCCCCGGTGAGCACCCGGGCCGCCCGGTCGCCGACGGTCGCGCGGACGACGGCCCGTACCTCGTCGGCGGGCCCGTCGACCCCGACGGCGTCCGGGCCGCCGGAGGCGGTGACGGTCCAACGGGCGCGCAGCTCGCGCAGGAGTTCGGCGTCCACAGGCTGTGGACGGTCGAGCGGCGCGGTCACGACGGCCGTGTCCGGCCCGCGCCGCACCTCCACGGACAGTCGGTCCTGACCCTGGACGACGACGGGCGAGGACGCGAATCGCACCGGCGCGCGCTCCGGCGCGCCGACGGTGGCGGAGAGCCCGAGACCCATGACGGTCAGGAGCCCCACGCCGAGGGTGAGCGCGGTGAAACCTCCGAGGAAGGAGGCCCAACGGGTACGGAGCCCGGCGAGGACGACGGTCAGCACGGGGCACCGCCCGTCAGGGTGGTGGGAGCCGACGCGGGCGCCGACGAGGAGGCCGGCGCGGACACTGCCGAGGGTGCCGACGGGGACGTTTCTGCGGGTGCCGACCCGGACCCCGGTGTCGGCGTGGGCGCCGGCGCGGGCGGGCCCGTCGTTGCCCCCGCCGTTCCCGTCATGGTCTCCAGGCCTGCCATCCGGGCCGCCACCGCCTCGACCGTCGGCGCGGTCAGCTCGCCGTGGACGCGTCCGTCGACGAGGAACACCACGCGGTCGGCGCGGGCCGCCGCGACCGGGTCGTGGGTGACCATGACGATCGTCTGGCCGTCCCGGTCGACGAGTTCGCGCAGCAGGTCCAGGACCGCACGGCCGGTGGTGGAGTCGAGGGCGCCGGTCGGTTCGTCGCCGAAGAGGACGGCGGGCCGGGTGATCAAGGCGCGGGCGAGCGCCACGCGCTGCTGCTGGCCGCCGGACAGCTGGCCGGGCCGGTGTCGCTCGCGACCCGCCAGGCCCACCCGGGCGAGGGCGTCCCGCACCTCCGCGCGGGACGGGCGGCGGCCCGCGAGCCGCAGCGGCAGGGCCACGTTCTGGGCGGCGGTGAGGGCGGGCAGCAGGTTGAACGACTGGAACACGAAACCGATCCGGTCCCGCCGCAGCAGCGTCAGCCGCCGCTCGCTCAGGCCCGCCAGCGGGATGCCGTCGATCTCCACGCTGCCCGCCGTCGGCCGGTCGAGGCCGGCCGCGCACTGGAGCAGCGTGGACTTCCCCGAGCCGGAAGGGCCCATGACGGCGGTGAAGGTCCCGGCGGGGAGGTCGAGGTCGACCCCGTCGAGTGCACGGACGTCGCGGTGGAACCGCCGCAGCCCCCGCAGACGTACGGCGACGCGCACGCCGCTGCCGGCGGCGCCGACGCCCGGGAACGCGCCGGAGCCGCCGACGGGACGGGAGGCCGGGTCCGAGGACGGAGCCGAAGCCGGAGCCGGATTCGAGTGCGTGGAAGTCATGCCTCCAGCGAACCGTTTCCGCCCGCCCCGATCACGACCACCAGCGGGCGTCCGAGAGGTAGTGCCAGCCCTACCGGTGCCGGCCCTGCCTTCCGCCTACGCCCTTGGTCCCCAAGTCCCCTGGTACGTACCTGCTCCCTGGATCCCGGTGGCGCTACGCACCCCGCACCGCCGCCACGAACACCTCCAGAGCGTCCAGCGGTTCGCGCCCGAGCAGCGCGCGCAGGTCGCTCTTCACGCCGCTGCCGTCCATGAAGCCGAACGCGATCGCCGAGTACGTGCTCGCCAGCATCGGCACCTGGAACGGCTGCGCTCCCGACGCCGCGATGCCGGTACGGGCCTCCGCGAGCGTCACCGGCTCGTACGTGGCGCCCAGCGCCTCCGCCAGTTCGGCACCGCCCAGCGCGCGTTCCCCGACGAGCTCGTAGACGCGGCCCGCGTGCGGCGCCGGGTCGGTGGCGACGGAGACCGCGATGTCGGCCAGGTCGGCGCGGGCGACGACGGCGAGCCGGCCCTCGCCGAGCGGCCCGGTGATCCGGTCGTCGGCGTCCGGGGTGGCGATCCAGGTCAGGAACTCGGCGTAGAGGCCGTTGCGCAGGATCGTCCAGTTCAGCGTGGACCGCTGGAGCCGCCGCTCGGTCCAGCGGTGCGCCAGCGCGTACGTGACGTGGTCGCCGTCGCCGGAGAGGCTGGTGTAGACGACGTGGCCGACGCCGGCCGCCTCGGCGGCGGATATCGCGGCCTCGTGGCGGGCGACGACGACGTCGTCCTCCCCGTAACCGGCCGAGATCAGCAGCAGCGTGTCGATGCCGGCGAAGGCCTCGGGCAGCGTCGACGGGTCGTCGAAGTCGACGAGCCGGGTCCCCGGCAGCCCGGCCCGGGTGCCGAGGACGACGTCGTCGCGGCCGGCGACCCGCTCCGCGACGAGCGAGCCGAGGGCGCCGGAGACTCCGGTGACGAGCAGCATGGTTTCCCCCTGAGAACCGAGAATGGGTGTGCAGGCGAGGTGCCTGGGACCATCGTGTCGGTACGGGCGCGATCGTGGAAGGAGGCACATTGATGTCGGAGGGGCACACCGGTGTAACCGCCACCGGCCCGGCGGAACCGCTCGTCAGCTGCGCCGAGGAGTGCGGCGTACGGGACGTCCAGGACCGGCTCGGCGACCGGTGGACGGTCCACGTGGTCGTCGAACTGGCGGCGGGACCGCGGCGGTTCAGGGAACTGCAGCGCCTCGTCGACGGCGTCTCCCAGCGCATGCTGACCTTCACGCTGCGCCGCCTGGAACGCGACGGGCTCGTCAGGCGGGAGGTGTTCCCGACCACGCCACCGCAGGTCGAGTACTCGCTCACCGAGACCGGGCACAGCATGACGCACCTGATCAAGCAGCTGATCGACTGGTCCCTCGACCACCGCGCCACCATCACCCGGGCCCGCGCGGAGTGGGACGCGAGGCACCCCGCATGAGCGCCACGGATCCGGCGGGCACGGTGACGGAGGCGCTGAAGGCGCTGTACGACACCTCCGCCCACGCCGAGGGCGAGGCCGGCAGCGGCAAGGGCGGCAAGGGTCGCAAAGGCGGTAAGGACGCCGGGCGTCGGCGCGGCGACGCCGACCACCGGCTCGACGCCGCCGCCTCCCGCCTCGCCGCCGACCCCGCCGCCGATGCCGAACTGACCCGCCGAGGCGAGGAGTTCGTCCGCACCCTGTGGACGCGCGGCTGGCAGCCGGCCGACCTCGTGCGCATGGCCCGACGCGAACTCGCCGACGACCACGTGCGGTTGCTGATCGGCCTGATCAGGTCCGAGACCGCGAGCTACGAACGCCTTCCGCACCGCTGGCAGGCCCAGCTCGACGCGCTGGACACCGACGAGTGGACGGCACCCGACCGTTTCTCGTACGCCACGGCCGTCCTGGAGCTGTACCGGCTGCTCGTACGACTGCCCCGCCTCGACGCCGTCGGCGCCGTGCCCGGTGAGGCGCTGCCGCCCGCGACCGCGGGCGAGCCGAAGCTGCTCACCAGGATCAGGGCGCTGCTCGCGAAGGCCGAGGCGACGACGTACGCGGAGGAGGCCGAGGCCCTGACCGCGAAGGCGCAGGAGCTGATGGCCCGGCACAGCCTCGACGAGGCGAGCCTGGCGGCGGGCGCGCCGGCGCCCGAGACGCCGGGCGCGATCCGGATCGGCGTGGACCCGCCGTACGAGCAGGCGAAGGCGATCCTGCTGGACGCGGTGGCGACCGCGAACCACTGCCGGGCGGTGTGGAACGAGGCGTACGGCTTCTCCACGGTCGTCGGCTTCGAGGCGGACCTCGACCCGGTCGAACTGCTCTACACCTCGCTGCTTGTGCAGGGCACGGCGGCGATGACCCGGGCGGAGGCCGAGCAGCGGGCGGCGGGCCGCAAGCGCACCAAGTCGTTCCGCCAGTCCTTCCTGCTCGCCTACGCGAACCGCCTCGGCGCCCGCCTCGCGGCGACCTCCCGTCGCGTCGCCGCCGAGACGCCGACCCTGCTCCCGGCCCTCGCCTCGCGCGAGGTTGCGGTCTCCGCCCGTACCGACGAGCTCTTCCCGGAGACCCGCACCACCCGCGTACGCGCCGCCTGGGACGAGGCGGGCTGGACCCACGGCACCTCGGCGGCGAACCGCGCGGGCCTGGGCCCCCACCCCAGGGGCGAGATCCGGGACTGAGAACAACACCCCGTCGCCCGACCGACCCCTCGCCCCGCCCCGCCCCCCCGTGTGGGGGTTCGTCCCGCTGGGGTGGGACGGGCGGGGCCACGGGACGGCGCCCACAGCGGCGCCTCCGCGCCCGCCCCGCGCCCCGCGCCCGCCCCTGCCGCCCCCGCCGTAGCCTCACGCCGCACCAAATGACCGTTTCGCCCCATCTCGCCGTTACGCTCGGCCCATGAGCTGGCTTCGCGCGCTGAAGGAGACCGCGCGCTCCGGGCTCTCCGTCGAGCGGAGGCGGTTGGAGCCCGCCGTGGCCGGGCGGGGAGCGCTCGGGCTCGCGCTGGTCGTGGGCGTGTCGCTCGCGCTGTTCGGGCCCGCGGTCGCGGCCTCGTCCGCGTTCGGCGCGTTCCAGGCGGCGATCGCCACCTTCCAGCGCTCGTACCGCCCCCGCCCCACCCTCGCCCTCGCCTCCGGCGCGAGCCTCGCCGTGTCCACCTTCCTCGGCTATCTCACCGGTGCCCACCTCGTCCTCTTCCTGCTCCTCCTCGCCCTGTGGACCTTCGTCTCCGGCCTCGCCTGGGCCGTCGGCCCCACCGTCGGCATCATCGCCTCCTCGAACGTGGCGATCATGCTCGTCACCGTCACGCTCCCCACCTCGGTCGCGACCGCCGCCGGCCACGCCGCGATGATCGCCGTCGGCGGCCTGGTGCAGGCGGCCCTCATCGTGCTGATGCCGGTGCGCCGCTGGGGCGCGCAGCGCGACGCGCTCGCCGACGCGCTCGCCGCGGAGGCGGACTACGCCCGCCGGCTGCGGCACGACCCGACCGCGTCCTTCGACCCGGTACCGCTGATGACCGCCCGCAGCGCCGCCGCCGTCACCCCGCGCCAGGCCCGCCGCCGCCCCGCCGAGCTCCACGGCGCCCGCGGCCTCGCCGAGCGGATCCGGCCGGTGCTCGCCTCCCTCGCGGACCCGGCGGTCGGCGCGCCCGCCGAAGGGCCGCAGCGGGACCGGGTACGGGAACTGCTCGGCGCGGCCGGCGAGGTCCTGGACGCCTGCGCGCACGCCATCCGCCACGGCGAACCGGTCGAGCTGCCCCCGGCCGCCGTCGCCGCCCTCCGCACGCCCGACACCGGAGCGATCCTGTCGGGCGCGCCCCGCCGGGCCGCGACCCGGCTCGCCGCGCTGCTCGGCGACGTCGTGGAGACGGCGGAACCGCGCACGGAGACGGCGGCCGAGGCGCGCAGCCGCCCCACGCTGCTGCGGCTCCTGCCGGTCGCGCTCGGCAGGATGCGCGCCGAGCTGCGGCACGACTCGCCGGTCCTGCGCCACGCCGTCCGCGTCACCGCCGTCGCGACCGCCGGCTACCTCCTCGGCACCGCCCTGCCCTTCGGCCACGGCTACTGGGCGCCGATGGCCTCGGTGATGGTGATGCGCCCGGACTTCTCGCAGACGTACGCCCGTTCCGTCGCCCGCTTCGGCGGCACCCTCGTGGGCGTGGCCCTGGCGACGGGCATCGTGCAGACGGCGCACCCGGGCACCTGGCTCTCCGCCGGCCTCGCCGTCCTCTGCGCCTTCGGGATGTACCTGCTGATGCGCACGGGTTACGCGGCGAGCCAGGTCTTCGTCGCCGCGTACGTCGTCTTCCTGCTCGGCATGGAGGGCGTGGGCGTCACCCAGACGGTGCGCGACCGGGTGCTCCTCACCCTGCTCGGCGGGCTGCTCGCGATGCTGTCGTACGCCGTCTACCCGGCCTGGGAGACCCCGCGGCTGCGCGGCCGGCTCGCCGACTGGCTCGCGGCGGACGGGCGCTACGCGGCGACCGTCGTCGCCCGTTACGCGCAGCCGGCGGGCCCGGTCTACCCGGACGTCCGCGAGGCCCTGCTCGCCAACCGGGCGGCGAGGATCGCCTGGCAGGAGGGCGTCGCCCGGGCCGTCCACGAGCCGGTGCGGCACCGGGGCCTGTCCCACGCGGCGGCCGGCGAGGCCGAGGACGCGCTCGCCCAGTGCGGGCGGGTCGCGATGCTCCTGGAGGCACACCTCCCGGAGCGCGGCGCCCCGCCCGTACCGGAGGCCACGGCGCTCGCGGAGGCGCTGCGCCGGGCGACGGAGCGAGGCGCGAAGGCCGTACGGGAACGAAGGACGCCGCGCTGGGACGAGCTGCGCGAGACCGTCGAGGCCTGGGAACGGGGCGAGGGCGCGCCGGACCACTTCCTGCTGCGCAAGGGCGCCGTGCTGCTCCTGGCGGCCCTCGACGAGCTGTCGGCGGTCCTCGCGCGCTGAGAATTTCCCTACCGCATGTCATCCGACCGGTCAGCGGCGGGAGTTGGAAGGAGTGAGGACCGCTCACCGGAAACCAGGAGCAACCGTATGAAGAAGTACCTGCCGGCCGCGGCCGCCGTGGTGGCCGTACTCGCGGCCGCGGCCGCGTTCGCGACCCCCGCCGCCGCCACCGCCGCCGGCGCCGCGTCCTCCGCGACCGGCGTACCCCACGTGACCTCCGCGTCCACCGCGCTCACGGCCGCCCCGTCCTCCGTCCGCGTCGTCGCCTCCGGCGAGCGCGTGGACGGAGGCGACGGCTGGACGGTGTGGCTCACCGAGGAGGGCAAGTACTGGTCGGGACCCGACGGTTACGAGAACTTCCGCAGCGTCGTCGACGGCAACGTCGACCTGTCCCGGCCCGGCGTCAGCCACCAGTCGGAGGGCTCCGCGGCCGGCGTGTTCCACTCCGGCCTCTACTACGGCACCAAGAAGGTCGGAAAGGTCGTCCTGACCGGCACCGACGGGACGAAGACCACGGCGGCCCTGCTCGAACTGCCCGGCCGGCCCGGCTGGGGCGTCTGGTACGCGCACACGGGCCCGGAGAACGACGGCGGCGCCGCCGTCGCGCTCTACGACCGCAACGGGAGGCTGCTGGCCGAGCTTCCGGGCTGGAACGCCTGACCCGTCGTCGTGCGTGTTCCTCTGCAGGGCCCGGCACGGGGCGGGCCCTGCACCTCTCCCTCCGTGAGTCCGAGGTCGGTCACCGTGTCGTCGTACGAGCCCGCCGAGCCGCAGGAATCCGTCAGCGAGGACGACGGGTTCGCCGCGTTCGCCGTCGGCGCCTGGCCGCGCCTGGTCCGCACGGCCCAGCTCCTCACGGGCGACTTCCACGAGGCCGAGGACCTGGTCCAGACGACGCTGGCCAAGCTGTACGGCCGCTGGCGCCGGGTCCCGCGCGAGGAGGTCGACCTGTACGTGCGCCGCGCGCTGATCAACAACAACCTCAGCCGGCTGCGCCGCAAGCGCGTGGTCCACCTGCTGACGCCGGTGCTCCCGGAGTCGTCACGCCACGCCTCCGCGGGCCACGCGGACGCGGTCGAGCAGCGCACGGCGCTCCTCGCGGCCCTCGCCGACCTGCCCGCCCGGCAGCGCGCCGTGATGGTGCTGCGGTACTGGGAGGACCTGAGCGAGACGGAGATCGCCGCGGTGCTGGACTGCTCGATCGGTACGGTCAAGACGCACGCCCGGCGCGGTCTCGCCGCGCTGCGCTCCCATCCCGGCCTCACCCTGCCCGACCCCGCGCCGGCGTCCGGCACCGCGCCGACGCCCGGACGCTCCCGCCCCACCGCCACCACGACCACCGCCGGAGCCCGACGATGACCCCCGCATCAGACTCCGAACCCGCCACCGAGCCGGACTCGGAGCCCGGCACCGAGCCGGACCCCCTTCAGGGCTCCGATCCCGACGTCGACGGTCGTCTGCGCGCGGTCTTCGCCGAGGCCGCGCACGACGTCACGCCGAACCCGGTGCCGCTGGCGGCCGTCCGCCGCCAGGGCCGGGCGCACCGGCGTCGCCGCGCGGTGACCCTCGCGGCCCTGGCAGTGCTCTCGGTGTCCGGCGCGGCCACGGTGGCGGAGCTGTCGCTGCCCGCCGACCGCGCGGTGACCCTGGCCCCGCCCGTACCGACCGCACCGCCCGCGTCGCTCGCGCCCTCGGCCCGTACGCCCGCCGCGGTGGCCCCCAGCCGGGCCGACGCTCCCGAGGTCACCGAGGTGCGTGTGGTGCGGTCGGGGGAGCGGGTGGACGCGGGCAGGGGCTGGACGGTGTGGCTGACCGCCGAGGGCAAGCACTGGACGGGGCCGGACGGCTACGAGAACTCCCGCAGCGTGACGGACGGGAACATCGACACCGCCCAGCCGGGCGTCTCGTACCAGAAGGAGGGGGACGCCAAGGGTGCCTTCCACTCGGGGCTCTACTACGGCACGCGCTCCGTGGGCCGGGTGGAGCTGCGCGAGGCGGACGGCCGCACGGTCCTCGCGAGGCTCCTGGAGCTGCCGGGGCGTCCGGGCTGGGGCGTCTGGTACGTGTACACGCCGGTCGCCACGGGCTCCGGGGAGCAGGATCCGGGGACCGCGGACCTGTATCTGTACGACCGCTCGGGCAGGCGGCTCGCCGGGCTTCCGGGCACCTATGGCAACCGATAGCGCTCACGTGCCGTCAGAGTCCAGGGCGGCTCCGCGACCTACCCGCGAGTAGACGCTGAGTCGCGTAGTCACTACACCACCCCTCGTGCACGTGCATCTGCTCATGCATGCGCATGTGAACAGGGCTATGATCCGAGGAAGTTGACACCTGCACCAATCATCTCGGGGAGCTACCAGTGCATCACGCGCACCACGCGTACAACGGCATGGCGGCCACGGAGCTTCGTGGTGTCGTGTGGCAGAAGAGCCGGCACAGCAACTCCCAGGGCGCCTGCGTGGAGTTCGCCAAGCTGCCCGGAGGGAACGTCGCCGTGCGCAACTCGCGCCACCCCGACGGCCCCGCGCTCGTCTACACGCCCGCCGAGATCGAGGCCATGCTCCTGGGGATCAAGGCCGGGGAGTTCGACCACCTGGTGTGACCGCGGCCAACCGCGCGGGTGAACCGCGCGTGTGTGAACCGCCCGTGTGAACTGACCGCGAACGCGAACGTGAACGCGAACGTGAACCGCGGAACGGGAAGGGCCCCGGTGGCTGTCGCCACCGGGGCCCTTCCCGTTCGTCACCGCGTGCCGTACGGCACCGCGCGCTACTCCGGCCCCAGCCGGAACAGCGCCCACACCACCTTGCCCTGGAGCGTGCCCGCGAGCGGATGCCAGCCCCAGCCGTCGCTGAACGACTCCACCAGGAACAGCCCCCGGCCCGACTCCGCGGCGAAGTCCTCCTCGTCCTTGCGCGCCTCCGGGCTCGCCTGGCTGGGGTCGCGCACGGCGCAGACCAGGCGCGAGGCCCAGCGCATGAGGTGCAGCCGGACGGGCGGATTCAGGCCTTCCTCGTGCTCGGTCGTCGCGGCCGGATCCGTCCCCGCCGGCACCGCGTGCCGCAGGGCGTTCGTCACGAGTTCGGAGACGACGAGGGCGACGTCGTCGAAGCGGTCCGCGAGATCCCAGTTGCTGAGCGTCTGACTGGTGAACTTCCGTGCGCCGCGCACCGCTTCGTAGCGGGGCGGAAGGGCGCAGGAGGCCGAGTTGGACACCGTCGCGGGGTCGATCGGCGGAAGCCCCTGCCGTAACGGCTCGAGCATGGTCGATCCATTCGGTCCCATGCGAGGCACTCCCGGGAATCGCGGCGGTGGTGCGACAAAGGCGGTGCGACAACGGCGCGTCAGTCCGCGTGAGTACGCGGCTGTGCGAGCACCATGGTTCCGAATGCAACGGAGGGATGCAAGGGCAGATGCACGTGCACGCGCCGGACCTGTCCGTCCACGACCCGATTCTGTGCATAAGTCGTCCACCGGCCGTCGCGAAGGTGCCCGGAACCCGCCCTCTATCCGTAATCGAATGTGTACGCGCTGAAGCGTTTAGTGGCAGAATCCGGGGCTCGACGGGGGCTCGACAGCGAGAGCAGCACCGTGAAGGGGAGGCTGGAGCCGTGACGGCAGGCGAATCGAGCGGGGCGAGCGGGAGCGTGGTGCGCCGCATCCTGCTGGGCTCCCAGTTGAGGCGACTGCGCGAATCGCGCGGCATCACCCGGGAAGCCGCCGGTTATTCGATCCGGGCGTCCGAATCCAAGATCAGCCGTATGGAGTTGGGAAGGGTGAGCTTCAAGGCCAGGGACGTCGAGGACCTTCTCACGCTCTACGGCGTCAGCGACGAGGCCGAGCGGGGTTCGCTGCTCCGCCTGGTCCGCGAGGCCAACATCGCGGGCTGGTGGCACAGTTACGGCGACGTGCTGCCGGGCTGGTTCCAGACGTACATCGGCCTCGAAGGCGCCGCCTCGCTCATCCGCATCTACGAAGTGCAGTTCGTACACGGTCTGTTGCAGACCGAGGCCTACGCCCACGCGGTCGTCACCCGCGGCATGCCCGGCGCCCCGCACGCCGAGATCGAGCGCCGGGTAGCGCTCCGCCTGGAGCGGCAGAAGGTCCTGGTCTCGGAGAACGCCCCGCATCTCCACGCCGTCCTCGACGAGGCCGCGCTGCGCCGCCCGTACGGCGACCGTGCCGTCATGCAGGGACAGTTGAGGCACCTCATCGAGGTCTCCGAGCATCCCAACATCACGCTCCAGGTGATGCCGTTCAGCTTCGGCGGCCACGCGGGCGAGAGCGGCGCCTTCTCCATGCTCAGCTTCCCCGACGACGACCTCTCCGACATCGTCTACCTGGAGCAGCTGACCGGCGCCCTCTACCTCGACAAGCGCGAGGAGGTCGGCCAGTACGTGCGCGTGATGGAAAAGCTCCGGAAGGACAGCCCCGATCCCTCGGAAAGCCGCGATCTTCTCCGAGGACTCCTTCAACTCTCCTGATACGTCAGTACGATGACGAGACATCAGTGTGACGGCTGTGACGCGGCAGCTGTCCGTGCCGACGTCCGCCACCGCGGGTAAGGGGTCTCGTCCATGGCTTCCTCGTCTTCGCCGTCCTCGTTGTCCTCCTCTTCGGACTACTTCACCGAACTGGCGCACCAGTACATCGACGGCGAGTGGAAGCCGGGCAGCGGCTCGTGGGACATCATCGACTTCAACCCGTACACCGGAGAGAAGCTGGCGGCCATCACGGTCGCCACCGCCGCCGAGGTGGACCGCGCCTACCGGGCCGCCGAGCGCGCCCAGACCGCGTGGGCCGAGACCAACCCGTACACCCGCCGGCTCGTCTTCGAGCGCGCGCTGCGGATCGTCGAGGAGCGCGAGGAGGAGATCGCCGAGGCGATCGTCGCCGAGCTCGGCGGCACCCGCCTCAAGGCGGCGTTCGAGCTCCACCTGGCCAAGGAGTTCCTGCGCGAGGCGATCCAGCTGGCGCTGCGCCCCGAGGGCAGCATCCTGCCCTCGCCGGTGGACGGCAAGGAGAACCGGGTCTACCGCCTCCCGGTCGGCGTCGTCGGCGTCATCTCGCCCTTCAACTTCCCCTTCCTCCTCTCGATCAAGTCGGTGGCCCCGGCGCTCGCCCTCGGCAACGCCGTCGTCCTCAAGCCGCACCAGAACACGCCGGTCTGCGGCGGCACCCTGGTCGCCAAGGTCCTGGAGGACGCCGGGCTCCCGGCCGGCCTGCTCAACGTCGTCGTCACCGACATCGCCGAGATCGGCGACACGCTCCTCACCCACCCGGTCCCCAAGGTCATCTCCTTCACCGGCTCCGACCGGACCGGCCGCCACGTCGCCACCGTCTGTGCCGAGCACTTCAAGCACGCCGTCCTCGAGCTCGGCGGCAACAGCGCCCTGATCGTCCTCGACGACGCCGACGTCGACTACGCGGTGGACGCCGCCGTCTTCAGCCGCTTCGTGCACCAGGGGCAGGTCTGCATGGCCGCCAACCGGATCCTGGTGGACCGGACCCTGGAGGCGGAGTTCACCGAGAAGTTCGTCGCGAAGGTGAAGACGCTCCGGGTCGGCGACCCGGCCGACCCGGCCACCCACATCGGCCCGCTCATCAACTCCCAGCAGGCGGAAGCCGTGTCGGCGGTCGTCGAGCAGACGGTCGCGGGCGGCGCGACCGCCCTGCTGCGCGGCTCGGTCGAGGGCAGCCTGGTCTCCCCGACCGTCCTGACCGGCATCGCCGCCGACGCGCCGGTCCTCTCCCAGGAGATCTTCGGCCCGGTGGCCCTGATCGTGCCCTTCGACGGCGAGGACGAGGCCGTACGGATCGCCAACGACACCCCGTACGGCCTGAGCGGCGCCGTCCACACCGCGGACGTCGAGCGGGGCGTGCGGATCGCCAAGCGCATCCACACCGGCATGATCCACATCAACGACGGCACCGTGCACGACGAGCCGATCGTGCCGTTCGGCGGCGAGAAGCAGTCGGGCATCGGCCGGCTCAACGGCGAGGCGATGATCGAGGCGTTCACGACGCAGAAGTGGATCTCGATCCAGCACGGGCGCAGCCGCTTCCCGTTCTGATTCCACGGAGGGCGACTCACCGGCGCATTGCGGACCGTAGCTGTCCGCAAGGGTCCGTAGCGTGGCCGGTGTCGAGAAGGAAGCCCGTCCGGCAGCCACGGACGCTACGGACGCTACGGAAGGCGGCAGTCATGGTTGCTCTTGTTCCCGCGGAGAAGCCCGGCGACGAGCGCGGAGCGTTCCTCAACTTCATCGAGGCCCAGCGCGCCGCGGTCGTCCGGGCGTCCTTCGGGCTCACCGAGGAGCAGGCGGCGAGCCGCCCGAGCGCCAGTGAGCTCAGCCTCTCCGGGCTGATCAAGCACGTCGCGGAGGTCGAGCTCAACTGGCTGCGGCTCGCCCAGCAGCGGCCGAACGAGCGGCAGCGGACCCAGGAGACCTGGGGCGAGGCCTTCCGGCTCCTGGACGACGAGACCGTCGCGGAGACGGTGGCCTTCTGGCAGGGCGTCGCCAAGGAGACGGAGGAGTTCGTCCGGAACGTGCCGAGCCTGGACGACACCTTCCCGCTGCCGCCGGCGCCCTGGTTCCCGAAGGGCGGCCGGGTCTCGGTCCGCTGGATGCTGCTGCACCTGGTCCAGGAGATGGGCCGGCACGCGGGCCACGCCGACATCATCCGCGAGTCGCTCGACGGCAAGGGCTCCTTCGAGCTGATCGGGCTGGAGCAGGCCGCGGCGGCGGGCCCGGGAACCGCCTCCTAGTCAAGGTTGACGAGTGCCTCACTAGACTCGGGGCATGTCAGCGATCCGTCTTCTCGTCCTGGGTGCGGTCAAGATGCACGGCCGCGCCCACGGCTATCAGGTGCGCAACGACCTGGAGTACTGGGGCGCGCACGAGTGGTCCAACGCCAAGCCCGGCTCGATCTACCACGCGCTCAAGCAGATGGCGAAGCAGGGACTGCTGGCCGCCGACGAGATCGCGCCGAGCACGGCGGGCGGTCCGCCGCGGGTCGAGTACGAGATCACGGACGCGGGCCGGGAGGAGTACTTCCGGCTGCTGCGCGAGGCGCTGTCCACGTACGACCAGCAGATGGACGTGCTGTCCTCGGCCATCGGCTTCATCGTGGACCTGCCGCGGGCCGAGGCGGTGGAGCTGCTGCGGGCCCGGGTGCGGGGCCTGGACGCGTGGCGGGCGTCGGTCACCGAGTACTACACGCCGGAGGGCGGGCCCGGGCAGCTCGGTCACATCGGCGAGATCATGCACCTCTGGGTGCACTCGGCCGACGCCGGCCGGGAGTGGACGCTGGGCCTGATCGAGCGGATCGAGGGCGGGGCGTACGTGTTCGCCGGCGAGGGCGAGCCCTTCGTGGGCGTGCTCGCCGACGGGCAGGAGAACCCGTACGCGACCGGCCCGCACCCGGCCGACGAGAAGATGCGCTAATCAAGTTTGACTAGGTGCTCGGGAGGGCATAGCCTCCTCCGTCGCGACGGTGGTCAAATTTGACTACTACGCTTTCGGGAGAATGCGGAGGAAACGGATGTCAGTGGACGACGCGATCCTCATGGAGGGCGCGCGGAAGCGGTACGGCGACAAGCCCGCCCTGGACGGCCTCGACCTGGCCGTCCCGCGCGGGACGGTGCACGGCCTGCTCGGCCCCAACGGCGCCGGCAAGACCACGACCGTACGCGTGCTCGCCACGCTGCTCCGCCACGACGGGGGCGTGGCGCGGGTGGCGGGCCACGACGTGCGGCGACAGGCCGCCGAGGTGCGGCGGCGGATCGGGCTGCTCGGCCAGCACACGGCGCTCGACGAGGAGCTGTCCGGCCGGCAGAACCTGGAGATGTTCGGGCGGCTCCACCACCTGGGCGCGCGGGGCGCGGGGCGGCGCGCGGACGAGCTCCTGGAGCGGTTCGGGCTCGCGGACACCGGCCGCAAGCCCGTACGGCAGTTCAGCGGCGGCATGCGGCGGCGGCTCGACCTCGCCGCCTCGCTCATCGGCAACGGAGACGGCACCGATCCCGAGGTGCTCTTCCTCGACGAGCCGACCACCGGCCTCGACCCGCGCGGGCGGGGCGAGGTGTGGGAGTCCGTCCGCTCCCTGGTCGGCGGCGGCACGGCGGTGCTGCTCACCACCCAGTATCTGGAGGAGGCCGACCGGCTGGCCGACCGGATCTCGGTCGTCGACCGGGGCCGGGTGGTCGCCGACGGCACGCCCGACGAACTGAAGAGCCGGGCCGGCCGGGACCGGATCGACGTGGTGGTACGGGACGGGGCACGGCTCGACGAGGCGCTGTGGGTGCTGCCGTTCGGGCCGGGCGAGGCGGAGGTGGACCGCGACCGGCGGCGGATCAGCGCGCCCGTCGAGGACCGGATGGCCGCGCTGGCGCTGACCGTACGGGCCCTGGAGGAGGCGGGCGTCGAGGCGGAGGACATCGCGCTGCGACGCCCGACCCTGGACGAGGTGTTCCTGCGGCTGACCGGAGCACCGCGGGAGCGGACGGAGGTGGCCGCATGAGCGCGGCGTACGCGGTGAGCGACTGCTGGACCATGACCCGGCGGGAGCTGGCGCACTGGGGGCGGCAGCCGGTGCAGGTGGTGGTCGGTCTGGTCTTCCCGGTCATGATGCTGCTGATGTTCGGCTACCTGGTCGGCGGCGGCCGGGCGGTCGAGGGCGACTACGTCGACTTCCTCGTGCCGGGGATGCTGACCCTGACCATGGTCTTCGGGCTCGAAGGCACGATGACGGCGGTCACCCAGGACCTGAACAAGGGGGTGATCGACCGTTTCCGCGCCATGCCGATGACCGACGGCGCGGTGCTCGTGGGGCGCGCGGCGGCCGACATGCTCCAGTCCGCGGTGGGGCTGCTGCTGATGGTCGGGGTCGGCCACGCGATGGGCTGGCGGACGCACGGCGGGCCCGGGGCCTTCGCGGGCGCGCTGGGGCTGCTGCTCCTGCTGCGGTTCGCGATGCTGTGGGCGGGGATCTTCCTGGGCCTGGTGGCGGGGCGCGCGGAGCTGGTGCAGGCGGTGCAGATCCTGGTCTGGCCGGTCGGCTTCCTCTCCAACGCGTTCGCCACGCCCGAGGCGATGCCGGGCTGGCTGGGCGCGGCCGTGGAGTGGAACCCGATGTCGGCGACCGCCACGGCCGTGCGGGACCTGTTCGGCGGCCCGGGCGGCGAACCGGGCTGGGTGGGCGCGGCGGTGGTGTGGCCGGTGGCGCTGGTGGCGGTCTTCTTCCCGCTGGCCGTACGGAAGTTCGGGCGGCTCGGGAAATAGCGCGCGGATCATGGGAACCCGGAGGCGGCGAGCGGTGTAACAGAAGCAGAGGTAACAGAGGCAGACGTAACAGAAGCAGACGGAGAACAGGGGGAGTGCGATGCGAGGTTCCTGGACGGCTTCTCGGACGCGTGCCTGGCCGGCTTTCCGGCCGGCTGCCTGGTCGGCTGTGCTCCTGCTGGTGCTCGCGGCCTGCACGGGGTCGCCGGCGCCGAAGCCGTCGACGCCGGGGACACCGGCGCCGAGGACGTCGCCGCCGAAGTCGCCTGCGGTGGACGGGCGGTACGGGGCTCCGGCGCGGATACCGTCCGCGCCGGGGCTGCCCGGCCGGGCGCACGACGTGGGCTTCGCCGCGGACGGCAGCGGGTTCGTGCTGCTGACGCAGTGCGTGACGGACGAGGCCCGGCCGGCGAACGGCTTCTGCCGCCAGCAGGTCGCCGTGCTGGACCGCGGCGCGCGCTCCTGGGCGCTGCGGTCGACCCCGCTGCCCGAGATACCGGCGACGGGGGGCGTCTCGGCAGGGCTGACGGTGCTCGGTTCCGGGCGGGCGCTGATCGAGGACGGCGGCGGGGACGAGCCCGAGCGGACCTGGTTCACCCGCGACGGCGGCCGCAACTGGCGCGCGGTCGACCGCCGGACGGCCGGCACGGCTCCGCTGATACCCGACGGCGGGGTCCTCGCCGCCGCGTGCGCGTCGCCCGCGGGGGCCGGCCCGGACGAGTGCGCACGTGAGCGGCTGGTGGTGCTCTCGCCGGAGGACGGGCGGCGCCGGGCGCTGGCCCGGGTGCCGGAGCTCGGGGCGCACCCGCGGCCGGCGCCCGTGGCGGAGCCGGACGGTTCGTGGTGGGTGTCCGGCGTCGATCCGGAGTCGGGGCGGGCCGCGGTCGCCGTCTCCCGTGACGCGGGCCGGAGCTGGGCCGTCAGCCCGCTGCCGAGCCCTGGCGGCAGCACTTCCGGCCGGCACGTCACGGTCGCGGTGGGGCCGGACGCGGTCTACGCGGCCGAGCTGGGCGAACTGGACGGCGGCGAGCCGGTGAAGAACCCGATGCGGGCCCTGCACCGCTCGCTCGACGGCGGCCGCACCTGGACCCGGATGTGGACCACCGGCCCGGTGCGGGAGCCGCGCACGCTCATGGGCATGCCGGTGCCGGGCCCGGGCGGCCGGGTGACGGTGCCGGCCGAGCTCTCGACGTACGAGAGCACGGACGGCGGGCGCAGCTTCCGTGAGACCGGTGACGGCACGTCCTGGGTGCGGCGTACCGGGATCGGGCTGCTGCGGGAGGCGGACCGCTGTCAGTTCCGGTCGAGCCGGGACGGGGTGCGCTGGTCGGAGTTCCTGCTGGCCTGCGAGGACGACTGACGGACCGGCGGCGACTGACGGACGGGGCGGCCGGTGGCGCAGGAGGTGGCCGGCCGCGCCCGGCCGCGCCCGGCCGCGGCCGACCGCGCTCGGTGGCGCTCTTCGGCGCTCGCGGCGCTCGGGTGTCGCTCAGTGGTGGAAGGAGGTCGCGGCCTCCTTGTCGCGGGTGAACGGGTGCGGCTGGCGCCGCAGTTCGGGCAGCAGGCGGCCCAGGTCCTCCACGAGGAGGCCGGCCAGGTCGGCCGAGAAGCCGTTGCGGCACACGACGCGCAGGACCGACAGGTCCTCGCGGTGGGCCGGGAAGGTGTAGGCGGGGACGAGCCAGCCGTGTTCCCGCAGCCGGCGCGAGACGTCGAAGACGTCGAAGGAGGTGACGTCGGAGGCGGTGGTGAAGGCGAAGACGGGCAGTTGGTCGCCGCGGGTGAGGAGGCGGAAGTCGCCGAGGGCCTCGATCTTCCCGGCCAGGCTCCGGGCCACGTCGCGGCTGGTCTGCTGGACGGTCCGGTAGCCCTCACGGCCGAGTCTGAGGAACGTGTAGTACTGGGCGACGACCTGGGCGCCGGGACGGGAGAAGTTGAGGGCGAAGGTCGGCATGTCGCCGCCCAGGTAGTTGACCCTGAAGACGAGTTCCTCGGGCAGTTCGGCGGGTGAGCGCCACAGCGCCCAGCCGACGCCCGGGTAGACGAGACCGTACTTGTGGCCGGAGGTGTTGATCGAGGAGACGCGGGGGAGCCGGAAGTCCCAGACGACGTCCTCGTCGAGGAAGGGGGCGACCATGGCGCCGGAGGCGCCGTCGACGTGGACGGGGATGTCGAGGCCGGTGCGGGCCTGGAGCTCGTCGAGGGCGGCGCAGATGTCGGCGACGGGTTCGTAGGAGCCGTCGAAGGTGGAGCCCAGGACGGCGACGACGCCGATGGTGTTCTCGTCGCAGAGGGCGGCGGCGGAGGCCGCGTCGAGGTGGAAGCGGTCGCCCTCCATCGGCACGAGACGGGGTTCGACCTCCCAGAAGTTGCAGAACTTCTCCCAGCAGACCTGGACGTTGATGCCCATGACCAGGTTGGGCCGGGCGCCGGGGTAGCGGTCGGCGTTGCGGTTCGCCCAGCGGCGCTTGAGGGCCATGCCGGCCAGCATGCAGGCCTCGCTGGAGCCGGTGGTGGAGCAGCCGACGGCGCTCGAGGGGTCGGGGGCGTGCCAGAGGTCGGCGAGCATGGCGACGCAGCGGCGCTCGAGTTCGGCGGTGCGCGGGTACTCGTCCTTGTCGATCATGTTCTTGTCGCGGCACTCGCCCATGAGCACGCCGGCCTGGGGCTCCATCCAGGTGGTGACGAAGGTGGCGAGGTTGAGGCGGGAGTTGCCGTCGAGCATCAGCTCGTCGTGGACGAGCTGGTAGGCGCTCATGGGCGGCAGCGGCCCGTCGGGCAGGCGGTGGCGCGGCGGGGCCTCGGTCATGCCGCCGACCGGATTCGCCTCGCCGAAGAAGGGGTTGAAGGCGAGGCGGCGGTGTGCGGTGCCGTGGTCGTCGGGTCCCTTGTGCAGCGGCACGGGGTCTCCTTCGTCTGGGGGCCGGCCGGTTCCCCGGGGCGGGCGGGGGTGCCGGGGTCAGCGCAGGGGTTTGCCTTGTTCGTCGAGTTGCAGGAAGGGGCGGCCGGTGACGACCAGCCAGGCGGGCAGGGAGGCGAGGCACAGCAGGGCGAGCATCGCCGGCGAGGCGGCGATCACGGCGGCGACGAAGAGGCTCACCCAGCCCTGCCGGGTGGTGGCGAGCAGCACGCCGAGGACGCCGGAGGAGACCGCGACGGCCGGGTGGATCTCCGGTACGAGCGCCTGGGCGCACAGGCCGAACGCGGCGCCGATGAAGACGGCGGGGAAGACCCGGCCGCCGCGGAAGCCGCAGGCGCCGGCGACGAGCAGGGCGGCCGTCTTCACCACGGCGAGCTTGGCCAGTTCGCCCGAGCCGAGGGTGCCGACGGACTGGACGATCTCCTCGGTCTCGTGGAGCCCCTTGAACAGCGTCAGATGCCCGCCGACGGCGGCGAGGAGGCCGAGGACGAGACCGCCGGCCGGCAGGGCCAGCATCGGATGGCCCAGACGGGTGAAGGCCCGGTGGAGGTGCGGGAAGACGGAGCAGGCGAGGAGGCCGAAGGCGGCGGCCAGGCTGGCCAGGACGAGGGCCGCGAGCAGGTCCTCGAATCCGGGGGTGTCCAGCGGTGGCAGCCCCATGTCGAAGCTGGGGCTCGAGGCCAGCTGGGCGGTCATCGACCCGGCGCCGGCGGCGAGGAGCGGAGCGAAGAGCTGGTCCCACAGCGAGCCCCGGCCGGGCCTGGACGCCAGCGCCTCGGAGATGACGAGGGCGGCGGCGATCGGGCTGCCGAACAGGGCACCGAGGGTGCCGGCGATGCCGAGGGACACCCAGAAGGCGCCCGGCACGGCCGGCCGCAGCCGGTGGCCCGCCCAGTACGTGAGGGCGATGACGGAGCCGATCGTCGGGCTCTCCGGTCCGAGGCTGACGCCGCCGGCGAGGGCCAGGGCGCTGGCGAGGAGCAGGCCGGGCACCACGACGGGCGGCAGCGGCGGGCCGCCCAGCCCCTCCATGGCCGGGTCGTGCCCGGCGTGCCCGGGCGCCTTCCAGACGATCAGGCCGACCGCGATACCGGTCGCGGTGAGCATGACGATCATCCAGAGGACGGAGTAGTGACCGATGCCGAGCGCGTCCGGAAGGTCGTTCCACAGCAGTTCCTGGAGCTGGTCGGCCAGCTCGCTGACGCCGAGGAACAGCAGACCCGAGCCGACCCCGACCACGAGGGCGGGCAGGATCTGGGGCAGCAGGACCCTCAGGGGCGCCTCGGGCGGGTGTTTCGCGGGTGTCTCGGTGGCCACCGCCCCACCATAGGTGAGCAAATGCCGCATAACCTCCCGACATTCGGGGCGGCAGCTCACGCCGCGTCAGCCCGAGGACAGGGCGGCGTCTAGCCCTCGGGGCGTCCGAGGCCGGGTCAGCCGAGCGGCTCGATCACCACGGCGGTGCCGTAGGCGCACACCTCCGTGCCCACGTCGGCGGCCTCCGTGACGTCGAAGCGGAACATCAGGACCGCGTTCGCGCCGCGCGCGGCGGCCTGCTCCACCAGACGCTCCATCGCCTGGTTACGGGTCTGCACGAGCGTCTTCGTCAGACCCTTCAGCTCCCCGCCGATCATCGACTTCAGGCCCGCGCCGATCTGACTGCCCAGGTGCCGCGAGCGGACGGTCAGCCCGAAGACCTCGCCGATCACCTGCCGGACCCGGTATCCGGGCACGTCGTTCGTCGTGACGACCAGCACAGCCGCCTGCGCCGGCTGCCCGCCGCCGTACTCGTCGATGCTCATCCGCATCCACCTCCTGGTCCCTCAGCCTGGCGGCGGCCCGGCCCGCCCGCATCCGGTGCGAGGCCGGGCGGGCGCCGCGGGCGGGCGACGCGGGCGGGCGCCGGGGTGGCGACGGGCGGCCCCGGGTGGACGCGGGTGGAACCCGGGGGGTTCACTTCGCGTTGATAGCTTGGGGCGGCAGTCCTGTACGACAATCCCCCTTCACGCCCTTCTCACCCCCACCGACCGCAGGAGCCCGGAACCCGTGAACACGCTTGCCCTCGGACCGAGCTGGCTGGACCCGGACTATCTGATCCAGACCTTCGGTCTGATCGGTGTCCTCGTCATCGTCTTCGCCGAGTCCGGACTCCTCATCGGCTTCTTCCTGCCGGGCGACTCGCTGCTCTTCACGACCGGCCTGCTCGTCACCACCGGAAAGCTCGACACCCCCTTGTGGGTGGTGTGCACCCTGGTGGTCGCCGCGGCGATCATCGGCGACCAGGTGGGCTACCTCTTCGGCCGCAAGGTCGGCCCGGCGCTCTTCAAGCGCCCCGACTCCCGGCTCTTCAAGCAGGAGAACGTCGAGAAGGCCCACGAGTTCTTCGAGAAGCACGGCCCGAAGTCGCTCATCCTGGCCCGCTTCGTGCCGATCGTGCGGACCTTCACGCCGATCATCGCCGGCGTCAGCCGGATGAACTACCGCTCCTTCATCACGTTCAACATCATCGGCGGCGTGCTGTGGGGCGCCGGCGTGACGCTGCTCGGCGCCTCCCTCGGCAAGATCGACTTCGTGCACAAGCACATCGAGATGATCCTCGTCGGCATCGTGCTGATCTCGGTGGTCCCGATCGTGATCGAGTACCTGCGGGCCCGCTCCCAGTCGAAGAAGAACGCCGGCAACCACGGCGACCACGGCGACCAGGGCGGTCACGACGGCCCCGGCACCCCGAACCCGCCGGCCGAGCGCGGCCGCCACGCCAAGCGCTGAACCGGCACCCGAGGGGCTTGTGACCTGACCGCGCCACGGCGCGCGGGGGTCAGAAGCCCCTCGTCCGCTTCGCGGCACGGCGGGCCGCCGCAGCGCCCGGAGCCTGCATGAACAGGCGCGCCAGCTCGCCTCCCAGGTTCACGCCGATCGCGATCGCCAGGGCCAGGGCGGCCGCCTTCGCCAGCGAGCCGAAGCCCTGGTCCAGGTTGTTCTGCGCGATCGCCAGGACCCCGAAGTACGTCGCGGAACCCGGCAGCAGCGGGCCGATCGCCGCCGTCACGTACGGCAGCGACGACGTGTGGTGGTAGCGGGCGGCCAACTGGCCGAAGAGGCCCACCAGACCCGCCGCCACCGCCGTCGCCATCACCGCGGAGCCGTCCGCGGTGACCGCGATCGACGCGTAGACCACCCAGGCCACCCCGCCGTTCAGCGTCGCGAACAGCACCGTCCCCCGCGACTGCTGCAGCAGGATCGCGAAGGTCGCGCACAGCACCATCGACGCCGCGATCTGCACCCACGGCCGCTCGACCGGGCTCAGCACGCCCTCCGGGTTCAGCTGGGCGCCGAACTGCACCGCCAGGTACAGCACCGACAGCACGCCCACCACGATCGCCACGAAGAAGTACCCGACCTCCAGCAGCCGGGCCGACGCCGTGATGTAGAAGCCGGTCAGACCGTCCTGCACGGCCGCCACCAGCGCCCGCCCCGGGATCAGCGCGAACAGGCCACCCGTGATCACCGCCGAGGGCCGCAGATCCGCGTGCAGCAGCGTCAGCGCCACACCCAGCGCCGCCGGCGGCATCGCCGCCACCAGGAACTGGTAGAACTCCGGCAGCCCGCGCCCCGCGAACAGCCACGCGAGCCGGTCGCCCAGCATCGCGCCCAGCGCCGCCACGAAGAACACCGTCGGCCCGCCACCGAGCAGCACCGAGGCCGCGCCCGCCAGGACGCCCGCCGCCGCCGTCAGCACCCAGCCCGGATACGGGTGCCGGTTGCGCCGGATCTCCGCCAGCCGCCGGTACGCCTCCTCCGGCGACACGTCGTGGTCGGGGTCGTTGATGTCGGCGAGCAGCAGATAGACCGCCGCGAGCCGGGTGTAGTCGGTGCCCCGGCGCCGAACCGTACGGTTCGCCGTCACCGGATCGTCCACCAGCGACGGCTGGTACGTGATCGACAGCAGCGTGAACGTCACCGTCGGCTCGCAGCGGTCGAGCCCGTACGAGCGGCAGATCGCGAACATCGCCGCCTCGACGTCCTCCGCGCCCTCACCGCCCGCGAGCAGCAGCTCGCCGATGCGCAGCGTCAGGTCGAGCACGCGCGGCACCGGCGGCCCGGCCTCGTCGGCCTTCCGCGGCGCCTCCGGCACCGGCCGCTCGCCGACCGGCAGCCGCAGCATCGTCCGCATCCGGTCCTGCCACGGCGCGTCCTGCGGCAGCTTCGCCAGCGGTATGCCGTACGCCGGGGTGAAAGCCGGCGCGGAGTGCTGGGCCGAGTCCGCCGAGAACGCCGCCGGCGGAGCGAAGGCGGAACCTTCCTGCTCGGCCGGCGGCTCCGGCGCGAGACCCTCCGGCAGGGCGAACTCCGAGGTCGGATGCTCCTCCTCCGGCGGCTCCGGCGGCTCCACCCCGGCCGGCGGGACGAACGCGCTGCGCGCCTCGTCGGAAGGCGGCTTCCGGTCCTCCGGTACGTCCTCCGGCCCGTCCGGCTTCGCCACCACTCTCGTCGCCCTCATTCCGGCCTGGTACCCGCACCACCGGGCCCCATACGGGCCGGCTGAAGCCCAGTATGAACGCGCGAAGGGCGGCGCACCTCAGCAGGTGCACCGCCCTCGCACAAGACCGGATCAAGCCGATCCCGGGATCAAGCCGCCTCAGTGGCCGCCCGACTCCTTGAAGCGCTTGTACGACTTCTCGATCTCGGCCTCGGCCTCGGCGCGGCCGACCCAGTCGGCGCCCTCGACGGACTTGCCCGGCTCGAGGTCCTTGTAGACCTCGAAGAAGTGCTGGATCTCGAGGCGGTCGAACTCCGGCACGTGGTGGATGTCGCGCAGGTGCTCCATGCGCGGGTCCGTCGCCGGGACGCACAGCAGCTTGTCGTCGCCGCCGGCCTCGTCCGTCATGCGGAACATGCCGATGGCGCGGCACTTGATCAGGCAGCCCGGGAACGTCGGCTCGTCGAGGATGACGAGCGCGTCCAGCGGGTCGCCGTCCTCACCGAGGGTGTTCTCGACGAAGCCGTAGTCCGTCGGGTAGGCGGTCGAGGTGAAGAGGCGGCGGTCCAGGCGGATCCGACCGGTCTCGTGGTCGACCTCGTACTTGTTCCGCGACCCCTTGGGGATCTCGATGGTGACGTCGAACTCCACGGGTGGATCTCCTCCTGAATCAACACATGTCAATGCTCGCGACGACGCGCGGTGGTTAAGTGTCTCTCACGCACGCTCTTGATCGCGAAAGGGGCTGGTCATCACATGCCGGAGCCGAGAACCTGGCAGCTCGCGGCGGGCTCCGCCGTGCTCGGTCTCGCCCTGGCCGCCGGCGCCGCCGGCGCGGCCGGCCCGTGGGACTCCGGCCAGCGTAAGGCCGAGCGGGCCCGGGCGGTCCTCGCCGACGACCGAGGTGGCGCACATCACGCCGGCCCGCCCGCCGCCCCGCGCCGCCCCGCCCCCGCACCCAGCGCCCCCGGCGTGCTGCGCGCCCTCGACGCCGGCACCCGGCCCGCCGCCCCCGGCACCACGAAGCAGACCACCCGGACGGGCGACCTCGCCGCCGTCCTCGTCCCCCTCCTCGCCGACCCCGGCCTCGGACCCCTGCGCACCGCCTCCGTCGTCGACACCACCACTGGCCGCCAGCTGTACGGCGAAGGCGCCGCCACCCCGATGACCCCGGCGTCCACCGTCAAGATCGCCACCGCGGCCGCCGCGCTCTCCGCCCTCGGCCCCGACCACCGGATCGCCACCACGACCGTCGCCGCACCCGACGGCCGCACCGTCACCCTCGTCGGCGGCGGCGACCCCACCCTCGACCGCACCCGGCTGAAGGCCCTCGCCGACGCCACCGCCCGCGCCCTCAAGGCCCGCGGCACCACCACGCCCGTCCGCCTCACCTACGACACGAGCCTCTACACGGGACCCACGCTCCACCCGATCGGCCCCAACGAGAACCTCGCCCCCGTCACCGCCCTCATGACCGACGAAGGCCGCCTCGACGGCAGCCGCAGCGGCCCCGCACCCCGCACCGCCGACCCCGCCGGCGCCACCGCCACCGCCTTCGCCGACCTGCTGCGCAAGGCCGGCGTCACCGTCCAGGGCACTCCCGCCCCCGGCAAGGCCCCCAAGCCCCCCAAGGCCGCAGGCGCCACCGGCACCGCCGACGACAAGACCGAAGGCCACGACCAGGCAACCGGCGAAGACAGGGCCACCGCCGCCGGACCCAAGACCGCCGCGCCCCTCGCCCGCACCGAATCCGCGCCCCTCGCCGACCTCGTCGAACGCACCCTCACCCACAGCGACAACGACCTCGCCGAAGCCCTCGCCCGCCAGACCGCCCTCGCCCGCAGACAGCCCGCCAGCTTCGCCGGCGCCGGCAAGGCCGTCCACGACGAACTCGCCCGGCTCCGCCTCCCGCTCGCCGGAGCCCGCTTCGCCGACGGCAGCGGACTCGACCGCGACGACCGCGTCTCCGCCGCCCTGCTCACCGGCATCCTCACCCGAGCGGCCGACCCCGCCCGCCCCGCCCTGCGCCCCGTCCTCACCGGACTCCCCGTCGGCGGCTTCAGCGGCACCCTCGCCGGACGCTTCGACACCGGCCCCGCCGTCTCCGGCGCCGGCCTCGTCCGCGCCAAGACCGGCACCCTCACCGGCGTCAACACCCTCGCCGGCACCGTCGTCACCGCCGACGGCCGACTCCTCGCCTTCGCCTTCCTCGCCGGCCGCACCACCTCCCCCTACACCGCCCAGCCCGCCCTCGACCGGCTTTCCGCCGCCCTCGCCCCACCCCGCTGACCCGCACCGACCACCCCCGCACCACCCACGCCGAACACGCCCGAACCCTCACCAGACGGGCGCCGAGAACGTACGGTTGACGCATGACGAGCATCGGTGGTGCAGGCACATCGGGGATGGTCGACTGGAATCTCGCCGTCGCGACGGCGACCCGCCTGGTACGCCCGGGCCCCGAGGTGAGCCGCGAGGAGGCCCGCGACGTCGTCGCCGAACTCCGCCGCCACGCCCGGGCCGCCGAAGAACACGTCCGCGGCTACACCCGCATGATCCCCGAGGGCCACACACCCGACGACACACCCGTCCTCGTCGTCGACCGGACCGGCTGGATCAAGGCCAACGTCGCCGGCTTCCGCGAACTGCTCTCCCCGCTCCTCGACAAGATGAAGGAACGCCGCTCCACCAGCCCCGGCGGCACCGTCCTCAGCGCCGTCGGCGGCAAGGTCACCGGCGTCGAGCTCGGCATGCTGCTCTCCTTCCTGGCCTCCCGCATCCTCGGCCAGTACGAGACCTTCGCCCCCGCCACCCGCGAACTCCCCGCCGGCACCGACGGCGGCGGCCGCCTCCTCCTCGTCGCCCCCAACATCGTCCACGTCGAGCGCGAGCTCGACGTCGACCCCCACGACTTCCGGCTCTGGGTCTGCCTCCACGAAGAGACCCACCGCACCCAGTTCACCGGCGTCCCCTGGCTCCGCGACCACCTCCAGGGCGAGATCCAGTCATTCCTCGCCGCCACCGACGTCGACCCCGGCACCGTCGTCGAACGCCTCCGCGAAGCCGCCCAGGCCCTCGCCGGCGGCCGCCCCGAAGGCGAACGCGGCGAACCCACGCCCTCCCTCGTCGAACTCGTCCAGACCCCCGAACAACGCGAGATCCTCGGCCGCCTCACCGCCGTCATGTCCCTGCTCGAAGGCCACGCCGACTACGTCATGGACGGCGTCGGACCCGACGTCGTCCCCTCCGTCACCGAGATCCGCGAGAAGTTCCAGCAACGCCGCGCCCGCGGCGCCTCCCGCCTCGACCTCGCCCTGCGCAAGCTCCTCGGCCTCGACGCCAAACTCCGCCAGTACCGCGACGGCGAACGCTTCGTCCGCGCCGTCGTCGACCAGGTCGGCATGGACGGCTTCAACCGCGTGTGGACCTCGCCCAACACGCTCCCCACCAAAACAGAGATCGCCAGCCCCGCCGACTGGGTCGCGAGGGTGCACCGTAAGGCAGACTCATGAGACAGGTGCGTCCGATGGCGGAACAACACCCCACCAATCACCCATCCGAGGGACCCTAGACGGCGGGTAAGGCGTGCAATGCTCGGCTCACGGCCAGGTTCTGTCACCATCGACGCACTCTGAGTGACCGAACCCCCACTTCCGACCGTTAAGACTCCGACCGAGGCACTGCACTCTCTCCACGAAGGGCACCGGACATGGGTCCCCATCCTGCGGTCGCGGCGATACGCCTGGCGGTCCGCCGCGTACTCCACGACGTCCTCACCGAGCACACCACCGCACACTCCGCCCCGCACCACGACACACCGGCCGGCACCCAGCCCACCGGCCCCACCCCGGACCGGCCCACCCCACCAGGCTCCCCCCTGGTCCTCGTCGCCTGCTCCGGCGGAGCCGACTCCATGGCACTCGCCTCCGCGCTCGCCTTCGAAGCCCGCAAACTCGACCTCCGCGCCGGCGGCATCACCGTCGACCACGGCCTCCAGGCAGGCTCCGACCAGCGCGCCCACGAAGTCGCCGACCGCATGACCGCCCTCGGCCTCGACCCCGTCGAAGCCGTCGCCGTCACCGTCGGCCGCGACGGAGGACCCGAAGCCGCCGCCCGCGACGCCCGCTACGCCGCCCTCGACGCCGCCGCACAACGCCACGGAGCCACCGCCGTCCTGCTCGGACACACCCGCGACGACCAAGCCGAAACCGTCCTCCTCGGCCTCGCCCGCGGCTCCGGCATCCGCTCCCTGTCCGGCATGGCCGCCGTCTCCGGCACCGCCCGCCGCTACCGCCGCCCCTTCCTGGACCTCGACCGCCAGACCGTACGCAAGGCCTGCATCGCCCAGGAACTCGCCGTCTGGGACGACCCCCACAACAGCGACCCCGCCTACACCCGCTCCCGCCTCCGCCACGAAGGCCTCCCCGCCCTCGAAAAGGCCCTCGGCAAGGGAGTCGTCGAAGCGCTCGCCCGAACGGCCCAGCTCTCCCGCGACGACGCCGACGCCCTCGACTCCTGGGCCGCCGACGCCGAAGCCTCCGTACGCGACGAGTCCGGCCGCCTCGAATGCGCCAAACTCTTCGGCCTGCCGCCCGCCGTCCGCCGCCGCGTCCTGCGCCGCGCCGTGATCGCCGAAGGCGCACCCGCCGGCTCCCTCTTCGCCCGCCACATCGAGGAAATCGACCGGCTCATCACCGGATGGCGCGGCCAAGGGGCCATCAACCTGCCCGGCCGCGTCGAGGCACTGCGGCAGGGTGGCAGACTGGTCATTCGGCAAGGCTGACGCAAGGCTGCAACGAAAGTGACGCGGGTGAACGAGAAGGACATGGGCGGCGACCTCAAGTCGGTGCTCATCACCAAGGAAGAGATCGACGCGAAGCTGGCCGAGCTGGCCGCGAAGATCGACACGGAGTACGCGGGCAAGGACCTGCTCATCGTCGGCGTCCTCAAAGGCGCCGTGATGGTGATGGCGGACCTGGCACGCGCCCTGTCCACCCCCGTCACCATGGACTGGATGGCCGTCTCCTCCTACGGCGCCGGCACCCAGTCCTCCGGAGTCGTCCGGATCCTCAAGGACCTCGACACCGACATCAAGGGCAAGCACGTCCTCATCGTCGAGGACATCATCGACTCGGGCCTGACCCTGTCCTGGCTCCTGTCCAACCTCGGCTCCCGCGAACCGGCCTCCCTGGAGGTCTGCACCCTCCTGCGCAAGCCGGACGCCGCCAAGGTCGCGATCGACGTCAAATGGATCGGCTTCGACATCCCGAACGAGTTCGTCGTCGGATACGGCCTCGACTACGCCGAGAAGTACCGCAATCTCCCGTTCGTCGGCACCCTCGCCCCCCACGTCTACGGCGGCTGAGGGACCACGACCCACGGGAACCCGCACCGTCTTCCCTCCGTTGAACCAAGGGAAGACGGTCGCGGGTGACAATGCTGGGGTACCGTCCGAAGAACAGCTTTTTCATACCGCAGCTCCAAACAACCGCAGCTACTCAGCAGCATTCACCTACGGGCAGGAGGGACGGGGCGCCGAGCGCGCCCCGTATGGATGGACGTGAAGCGATACTTCCGCGGGCCGGTCATGTGGATCGTGCTGGCCGTCCTCGCCGTGGTCGTGCTGATGCAGGTCGTCGGCTCGTCCGAGGGCTACAAGACGGTGGACACCGGCAAGGTCGTCCAGGCGATCGACAAGAACCAGGTCAAATCCGCAAGGCTCACCACCGGTGACGAGCAGAACATCAAGATCACGCTCGTCGACGGCCAGAAGATCGACAAGAGCAGCAAGGTCCAGGCCCCGTACATCGGCACCCAGGGCGCCGACCTGGCCGACAAGCTCCAGGAGAAGTTCGAGGCCGGGCAGATCAAGGACGGCTACACCGTCTCCCCGGAGAAGCAGTCCCCGTTCGTCTCGGTCCTGTTCTCCCTGCTGCCCTTCGTCCTCATCGTGGTCGTCTTCCTCTTCCTGATGAACCAGATGCAGGGCGGCGGCTCCCGCGTCATGAACTTCGGGAAGTCCAAGGCCAAGCTCATCACCAAGGACACGCCCAAGACGACCTTCGCGGACGTCGCGGGCTCCGACGAGGCGGTCGAGGAACTCCACGAGATCAAGGAATTCCTCCAGGAACCCGCCAAGTTCCAGGCCGTCGGCGCCAAGATCCCCAAGGGCGTGCTGCTCTACGGCCCGCCCGGAACCGGCAAGACCCTCCTCGCGCGCGCCGTCGCCGGCGAAGCGGGCGTGCCGTTCTACTCGATCTCCGGCTCCGACTTCGTCGAGATGTTCGTCGGCGTCGGCGCCAGCCGCGTCCGCGACCTCTTCGAACAGGCCAAGGCCAACGCCCCGGCCATCGTCTTCGTCGACGAGATCGACGCGGTCGGCCGCCACCGCGGCGCCGGCCTCGGCGGCGGACACGACGAACGCGAGCAGACCCTCAACCAGCTGCTCGTCGAGATGGACGGCTTCGACGTCAAGGGCGGCGTCATCCTCATCGCCGCCACCAACCGCCCCGACATCCTCGACCCGGCCCTCCTGCGCCCCGGCCGCTTCGACCGGCAGATCGCCGTCGACCGCCCCGACATGCAGGGCCGACTCGAGATCCTCAAGGTCCACCAGAAGGGCAAGCCGGTCGCCCCGGACGTCGACCTCGGCGCCGTCGCCCGCCGCACCCCCGGCTTCACCGGTGCCGATCTCTCCAACGTCCTGAACGAGGCGGCCCTCCTGACCGCCCGCTCGGACAAGAAGCTGATCGACAACAAGGCCCTCGACGAGGCGATCGACCGCGTGGTCGCCGGCCCGCAGAAGCGGACCCGCATCATGTCGGACAAGGAGAAGAAGATCACCGCGTACCACGAGGGCGGTCACGCCCTGGTCGCGGCGGCCTCGCCGAACTCCGACCCGGTCCACAAGATCACCATCCTGTCCCGCGGCCGGGCCCTGGGCTACACCATGGTCCTGCCCGACGAGGACAAGTACTCGACCACGCGCAACGAGATGCTCGACCAGCTCGCCTACATGCTGGGCGGGCGCGCCGCCGAGGAACTGGTCTTCCACGACCCGACCACCGGCGCCGCGAACGACATCGAGAAGGCCACCGCCACCGCCCGCGCGATGGTCACCCAGTACGGCATGACCGAGCGGCTCGGCGCCATCAAGTTCGGCGGCGACAACACCGAGCCCTTCCTCGGCCGTGAGATGGCGCACCAGCGCGACTACTCGGAAGAGGTCGCCGCGCTGGTCGACGAAGAGGTCAAGAAGCTCATCGAGACCGCGCACAACGAGGCGTGGGAGATCCTCGTCGAGAACCGCGACGTCCTCGACAACCTCGTCCTGGCCCTCCTCGAGAAGGAGACCCTGGGCAAGGAGGAGATCGCCGAGATCTTCGCCCCCATCGTCAAGCGCCCGGCCCGCCCGGCCTGGACCGGCTCGGCCCGCCGCACGCCGTCCACCCGCCCGCCGGTCCTCTCCCCGAAGGAGCTGGCCCTGACCAACAGCGCCAACGGCTCCTCGGCGGCGACCACCCCGGTCGACACCACCAAGGCGATCGACATCGCCCCGGAGGACACCCCGGAGCCGTAACGGCTCCGCAGGCCCGGAATGGAAGCCGCGCCCCCACAGGTTCTAGCCTGTGGGGGCGCGGCTCTTTTCGCGCCATGTCAGACAGACGGAACGAGGCACAGATGACCGACCCGGTGACGCTGGACGGCGAGGGCACGATCGGCGAGTTCGACGAGAAGCGCGCCGAGAACGCCGTACGGGAGCTGCTGATCGCGGTCGGAGAGGACCCGGACCGCGAGGGGCTGCGGGAGACGCCGGCGCGGGTGGCGCGGGCGTACAAGGAGCTGTTTGCGGGGCTGTGGCAGACGCCGGAGGAGGTCCTGACGACGACGTTCGACCTCGGGCACGACGAAATGGTGCTCGTGAAAGATATCGAACTGGTGTCGCAATGTGAACATCATTTGCTGCCATTCCATGGCGTAGCGCACATTGGCTATATTCCGGCTGAATCGGGCAAAATTACCGGCCTGTCGAAACTGGCCCGCCTTGTCGACGTCTTCGCTCGCCGCCCTCAGGTGCAGGAGCGCCTGACGACCCAGATCGCCGATTCGCTGATGAGGATCCTCGACGCGCGCGGCGCGATCGTCGTGATCGAGGCCGAGCACATGTGCATGGCGCTGCGTGGCGTCCGTAAGCCGGGTGCGAAGACGACGACCTCGGCGGTACGTGGCCAGCTTCGTGACGCCACTACACGAGCCGAGGCCATGTCCCTGATACTGGCCCGTTAGCGGCGGTCTGTCCGCCTTGCTCCATACCGCCCTCGGTCAGCGAACGTGATCGCTGACCGAGGGGGTCAGGCCCGGGCCTTGCCCGGGCCGTTGTTGTCCTCGTCTTCCGGGAGTTTGCAGACGTGCTCCAGGAAGAGGGCGGCCGCGATGACGGCGATGCCGGCCAGGACCGCGAAGGCGGCGTAGATGGCCTGGTCGCGGCGGGCCGGGATGTCGAGGGAGTCGAGGAGGACGACGCCCGTGCCGCCGTACATGCCGGCGACCAGGGCGGCGACGAGGGCGCTGGCCTGGCCGAAGACGACGGCGCGGGCGGCCATCAGGGGTTCGACGCCCTTGGCGTCGGGGCGGCGCTCGCGCTGGGCCTTGAGGCGGGCGCGCAGCGAGAGGGCCGTGGCGAAGAGGACGGCCGCGATGGCCGCGAGGACGATGGGGGCGGCGAGCGGCACGCTGGGCAGCGTGCCGACCGAGTTCCACAGGCGGGCGGCGCCCCAGGAGAGGATTCCGGCGGCGAGGAACAGTCCGGCGAGCACCTTGAGCCGCAGTTGTTTCACCGGGAGTCGTCCTTCGTGTGTGCCGGGCGGGTGGGGCGGGTGCCTGGTCCGTCGGGTGTTTCAGAGTGTGGTGTCTCTGAGGAGCCTAACGACTACTCCGGGAGTCGGAGTTCCAGGTCGCTCCGTGCCGCGACGCCCTCGTGGCCGAGTGCGGTGAGGAGGTCGGCGACGGGGCCGTGGCCGGGGATGAGGGCCTCGGGGTCGACGTCGTGCCAGGGGGCGAGGACGAAGGCGCGCTGGTGGGCGCGGGGGTGCGGGAGGGTGAGGACCGGGTCGTCGGAGACGACGTCGGCGTACGTGATGATGTCGACGTCGAGGGTGCGGGAGCCCCAGCGCTCCTCGCGGACGCGGTGGAAGGCCTCTTCGACGGCGTGGGCCCGTTCCAGGAGGGAGCGGGAGTCCAGGGTGGTCTTCACGAGGACGACGGCGTTGAGGTACGAGGGCTGGGTGCCGGGGTCGACGCCCCAGGGCTCGGTCTCGTAGACGGGGGAGACGGCCTTGACGCGTACGCCGGGGGTGTCCTCGAGGGCGTCCACGGCGCCCTGGAGGGTCTCCAGGCGGTTGCCGAGGTTGGCGCCGAGGGCGATGACGGCCCATTTGGGGTTGGAGAGGGTGTGGTCGGCGGCGTCGACGGCGGCGGTGACGGCCGCGGGGACGGGCTGCACGGTGGGGTCGCTGTGCGGGGGCTTCATGCGCGGCTCCGGGTGATGGTGATGGTGACGTCGTCGAAGGGGACGGTGATCGGTGCGTCCGGCTTGTGGACGACGACCTCGACCTCCTGGACGCCGGCGTGCTTGAGGCACTGCTGGGCGATGCGTTCGGCGAGCGTCTCGATGAGGTCCACGGGTTCGCCCTGGACGACGTCGACGACCTCTTCGGCGACGACGCCGTAGTGGACGGTCTTCGTCAGGTCGTCGTCGGCGGCCGCGGCGCGGGTGTCGATGCCGAGGGTGAGGTCGACGATGAAGGTCTGCCCCTCCTCGCGCTCCTTGGGGAAGACGCCGTGGTGTCCTCGGGCCTTGAGGCCGCGCAGCGCGACACGATCCACGCGAATCACTCCTGCTGTCGTAGTTCCGGTGGCCACGCAGCCGGGTGCGGACGGCCGGGTGTCCACCACCGAATCTACCCGCGGGCACTGACAGCGGGACGACGGGCTCCTGAACGGCCGCTCAGTCGGTGGGTCGGTCGGTGGGGTCGTCGCCGTCGTCGGCGTCGGTCTCGGGGATCACGGGGGAGCCGTGGTGGGACCACACCTTCCACCCTGCCGACGTGCGGCGGAACACGTTGGTGGCGACGACGAGCTGTCCTACGAGGGGGCCGAGCTCGGCGCCGTCCTCGGCGGGTCCGCCGCTGAGGATGTTCTCGGTGCACGTGACGACCGCCACGTCGGCGGCGAGGGAGATCTCGACGTCGGTGAGGAAGAACTGGATGTAGTCGGTGTTGGCCATGATGAGCGCGTAGGAGCGCAGGACGTCGCCGCGGCCGGTGAGGACGGGCCAGCCGGGGTGGACGCAGGAGATCTCGGTGGCGCCGTCGTCGAGCCAGAGGTCGGTGATGGTGTCGAAGTCGCCTTGTTCCATCGCTTCGTAGAAGGCGGTGTTGGCGGCTTCGACGGCGGCTCGGTCGGCTTCGCGGGTGCGGGTCACCGGGCTCCTTCGACGGCTCTGGCGACGCGTACGGCGTCGGCGGTGGCGCGGACCTCGTGGACGCGGACGGCCCAGGCGCCTTCGTGGGCGGCGATGGCGGAGACGGCGGCGGTGGCGGCGTCGCGTTCGCGGGCGGGTGGCGGGGCGGCGCCGTCGTGGGCGAGTACGTGGCCGAGGAAGCGCTTGCGGGAGGCGGCGACGAGGAGGGGGCGGCCGAAGGTGCGCAGGTCGGCGAGGTGGGCGACGAGGGCGAGGTCGTGGGGGGCGAGTTTGGCGAAGCCGAGGCCGGGGTCGACGACGATGCGTTCGGGGGCGATGCCGCCGTCGATGACGGCTTCCATGCGGGTGCGGAGTTCGGTGACGACTTCGGTGACGACGTCGTCGTAGACGGCGAGGCTGTTCATGTTGTCGCTGAAGCCGCGCCAGTGCATGACGACGAAGGGGACTTCGGCGGCGGCGACGGCGGGGACCATGTCGGGGTCGGCGAGGCCGCCGCTGACGTCGTTGACGAGGGTGGCGCCGGCGGCGACGGCGCGGGCGGCGACGGTGGCGCGCATGGTGTCGACGGAGACGGTGACGCCTTCGGCGGCGAGGCCGCGGACGACGGGGATGACGCGGCGGAGTTCTTCGTCCTCGTCGACGCGGCTGGCGCCGGGGCGGGTGGATTCGCCGCCGACGTCGATGAGGTCGGCGCCTTCGGCGACGAGGTCGAGGCCGTGTTTGACGGCGGCCGTGGTGTCGAACCAGCGGCCGCCGTCGGAGAAGGAGTCGGGGGTCACGTTGACCACGCCCATGACCGCGCAGCGGTCCCACTCCGGCAGGCCGAGTGCCGTGCCCCGGTCGATCGTCGTACTCATGCGTCCAGCGTAGGGCCCGGGGGCGGGTTCAGGCCGCGCGGATCTCGTGCTCGGCCTTGCTGGGGACGATGTGGGCGCAGGGGCGGGGTGCGGGGGTGTGGGAGCGGCGGCGGAGGGGCCGGGGGAGGGTGACGTTCACGAAGCCTTCGGCCTGCATGGCGGCGAAGCCGATGCGGGGGAGGTCGCGGCTTTTGCGGTAGACGACGAAGCGGGGTTCCCAGCGGGGCTGGAACTTGGCGTTGAACTTGTAGAGGGATTCGATCTGGAACCAGCGGGAGAGGAAGACGAGGAGTCCGCGCCAGAGGCGGAGGACGGGGCCGGCGCCGATCTTCTCGCCGCGGGCGAGGGCGGCGCGGAACATGGCGAAGTTGAGGGAGACGCGCTGGATGCCGAGGCGGGGGGAGTTCTGGAGGGCGGCGACGATGAGGAGCTCGTTCATGCCGGGGTCGGCGCTGCGGTCGCGGCGCATGAGTTCGAGGGACATGCCGTCGGGGCCCCAGGGGACGAAGTGGATGATCGCCTTCAGGTCGCCGTAGGGGGAGTCGGCGTTCTCGGGGTCTTCTTTGTGGGCGGTGGCTATGACCGCCTCGCCGTCGCCGGGGTCGCCGATGCGGCCGAGGGCCATGGAGAAGCCGCGTTCGGTGTCGGTGCCGCGCCAGTCTTCGGCGGCGCGGCGGATGCGGGCGAGTTCGCCGTCGCTGAGGTCGGCGACGCGGCGGACCTTGGTGGTGTAGCCGTTGCGTTCGATGCGCTTGACCATCTGGCGGACGTTGCGCATGGCGCGGCCGGAGAGGGAGAAGTCGGCGACGTCGACGACGGCCTCGTCGCCGAGTTCGAGGGCGTCGAGTCCGGTTTCGCGGGTCCAGACCTGGCCGCCGGTCTCGGAGCAGCCCATGACGGCGGGGGTCCAGGAGTGGGCCTTGGCTTCGTCCATGAAGCGTTCGATGGCGCCGGGCCAGGCTTCGACGTCGCCGATGGGGTCGCCGCTGGCGAGCATGACGCCGGAGACGACGCGGTAGCAGACGGCGGCCTTGCCGCTGGGGGAGAAGACGACGCCCTTGTCGCGGCGGAGGGCGAAGTGGCCGAGGGAGTCGCGGGCGCCGTGCTTGTCGAGGAGGGCGCGGAGCTTGGCCTCGTCGTCCTCGGTGAGCCGGGCGGCGGGGTGTTCGGGGCGGAAGGCCAGGTAGATGGTGGTGAGGGCGGTCAGCATGCCGAGGGCGCCGAGGGAGTAGCCGACGGTCCAGTCGACGTTGCCGGTGTAGGCGACGGGGCCTTCGACGCCGAACAGGCCGTAGAGGACGTGTTCGAGGCGGTCGGTGAGGCTGGGGCTGCCGACGACGCGGCGCGGGTGGGCGCTGACGATGACGAGGCCGAGGGCGATGGAGCCGGCGCCCATGAGGACGAAGTTGGCGAGGGCGCGCCAGCGGCTGCGCGGGTCGGGGAGGGCGGCGAACTGGTCGCGGTGGCGGAGGAGGAGGGCGAGCAGCGCGAGGGAGAGCAGGGCGCCGGCGAGTGAGTGGCGCCAGACGAACTGGGCGACGGCGCCGAGGGGCAGCAGGACGACGGCGGCGCGCCAGGCGCGGCGCTTGTTGCGCTTGAGGCCGTGGGCGAGGAGCAGGAGCAGGACGCCGGCGCTGAGGGAGAGGGCCGCGGAGAGCGGCCCGAGGGTGCCGGGGAGGACCTCGGCGACGGCGTGCATGCGGCTGGCGCGGAACCGCGGGAAGACTCCCGCGGCGATGTCGATCAGGCCGATCAGGGTGCAGGCCGTACCGACGAGTGCCGGGACCTTCTCCGGTCGGGGGCCGCGAAGAATCCGGCGTACCCGATCCGGAACCGATCCGGATTTGTCCCCATCTACCGTGACAGACATCGCTTCCCGTGCTTCCCGTGGTTTCGCGAGAGATCGTTGGTCCTCCGGTCGGCCGCGCTGGTCGGGCGGGCCGTTCCGGGGGTTTGCGCCTTCTAGGACGGAGCGGCGATGGGGCGGGTTCACTCGCCGTCAGGGAAATCTCAGGGAAAATTCAGGAAGAAAGCTCGGACGTCTCATGGGTCTCACCAGCAACAAGGTTCTCGCGCTGGCGGTCGTGCTGGCCGTGGTGCTGTTCGTCGCCACGGTCTGGTTCTGGCCGCGGCTCGCGCGCGGTGGCTGGAAGTCCGTCCTGGGGCGGATCGGGCTGCTGCTCGCCACCCAGGTGGCCCTGTTCGCCTCGGTGGGTCTGGCCGCGAACAACTCGTTCCTGTTCTACGGCTCGTGGGCGGACCTCTTCGGGCAGGAGCAGGACATGGGCGTGGTCGTGGACCACTCGGCCGGCTCCAAGGACGTGAAGGTCGTCGGCACGCAGGCGATGGACGTGCCGGGCGGCGGGCGTCCGTCGGTCGGCGGGCAGATACAGAAGGTCGTCATAGCGGGCGAGAAGTCGAAGATCGACTCGCCGGCGTACGTGTACCTGCCGCCGGAGTACTTCCAGGACCGGTACGCGAAGTCGACGTTCCCGGCCTCGGTGGTGCTGACCGGTTACCCGGGCACGGCCGAGAACCTGCTGAAGGGCCTGAAGTACCCGAAGACGGCCTATCAGCAGGCCAAGGACGGGAAGATGCGGCCGATGATCCTGGTGATGCTGCGGCCGACCGTGGCGCCGCCGCGGGACACCGAGTGCGTGGACGTGCCGGGCGGTCCGCAGACCGAGACCTTCTTCGCGGAGGACCTGCCGAAGGCGATCTCCGAGACCTACCGGGTCGGGACGAAGGCGCGGAACTGGGGCTTCATGGGGAACTCGACCGGCGGCTACTGCGCGCTGAAGATCGCGCTGCACCACCCGGACCGGTTCGCGGCGGGTGCGGGTTTCTCCGCGTACTACAAGGCGGCCGAGGACGTGACGACCGGTGACCTGTTCCACGGTGACGGGGCGGCGCGCAACCGGGCCGACCTGTTGTGGAGCCTGGACCACGTGCAGCAGGGGAACTCGTCGTTCCTGGTGACGTCGTCGCGGCAGGGCGAGGGGAACCTCAAGGGGACGCAGGAGTTCATCAGGAAGGTGAAGGCCCCGGCGAAGGTCTCCTCGATCATGCTCGACAGCGGCGGCCACAACTTCAACACGTGGAACCGGGAGATCCCGCCGGGTCTGGTGTGGATGAGCGAGCGGCTCAGCGCGAGCTGACGTCCGCCGCGGCGGTACGGCGCAGGGCGCGGTGGACGCCCGCCGTGGTGAGCGAGCCGAGCACCCGGCCGGGCTCGTCGGGGGCGTGCACGGCGATGTGTCCGGCGTCGTGCTGGAGGAGGACGGCGAGGGCGTCCTTCAGGGAGGCGCCGAGCGGGACGGCGGGGGCGGGGGCCTCGCCGGGGACCTCGCCGGGGGCGGTGCCGGCGGTCTTTCCGCGGGCCTCACCGGGGGCGGCACCGCCGGCGGCGCCGGGGGCCGGGTCTCCGGCCGGCTTCTCCAGGTCGGCCTCGGTGACGGGGGTGACCGCGAGGCGCTTGAGGCCGCGGTCCGCGCCGACGAAGTCGGCGACGTACGGGGTGGCGGGCGCCGCGAGGACGGTGGCCGGGGTGTCGAACTGCTCGATGCGGCCCTGCCCGTAGACGGCGATGCGGTCGCCGAGCCGGATCGCCTCCTCCAGGTCGTGGGTGACGAGCAGCACCGTCTTCCGGACGGTGGCCTGGAGCCTGAGGAACTCGCTCTGCAGCCGCTCGCGCACCACCGGGTCGACCGCGCCGAACGGCTCGTCCATGAGCAGCACCGGCGGGTCGGCGGCGAGCGCCCGGGCCACGCCGACCCGCTGGCGCTGCCCGCCGGAGAGCTGCTCGGGATAGCGGTGGCCGTACGTGCCGGGGTCGAGGCCCACCAGGTCGAGGAGTTCGGCGGCGCGCTCGCGGGCCCTGGCCTTCTTCCAGCCGAGCAGGGCGGGGACGGTGGCCGTGTTGTCGAGGACGGTGCGGTGCGGGAAGAGGCCGACCTGCTGGATCACGTAGCCGATGGTGCGGCGCAGCCGGACCGGGTCGACGGTCGCGACGTCCTCGCCGCCGAGCAGGATCCGGCCGGCGGTCGGCTCGACGAGCCGGTTCACCATCTTCATGGTGGTGGTCTTGCCGCAGCCGGAGGGGCCGACGAGCGTGACCAGTTCGCCCTCGGCGACCTCGAAGGACAGTTCGTCGACGGCGGTCGTGCCGTCCGCGTACCGCTTGGTGACCTGCTCGAACCGGATCATGGTTCCCCATTCTGACCCTTCGCGGCCCGCATTGTGTGAAGGAAGTATTTCCACACTGTGGCGTTCGCCGGTGATTGTCAGTGGCCGGGGTTAGGGTCGCCACGCGGATGTCCGACCGGCGGCGTCCGGAAGGCCGGTGGACCGGCGAAGCGTGACGACGGGGGGTGTACGCACATGGCCGCGGCGAACTGTCTGGTGACGAACGACTGGATCTGCGGCGAGTATCTGCGCACCCGCTCCCAGGAGTTGACCGACGCCACCCTCCAGCATGTGGGAATCACCGTGGTGTCGGTGCTGATCGGTCTGGCCGTCGCCGTTCCGCTCGCCCTGCTCGTACGGGCCCGGCCGAGGCTCGCGGGCCCGGTCCTCGGGCTCACCACCCTGCTCTACACGATTCCCTCGCTGGCGATGTTCTCGCTGCTGCTGCCCTTCCTCGGACTGTCCTCGGCGCTCGTCGTGACCGGCCTCGTGCTGTACTCGCTGACGATCCTGGTCCGCGGTGTCCTGGCCGGCCTCGCGGCCGTGCCCGCCGAGACCCGGGAGGCCGCCAGAGGCATGGGCTACGGGGCGGGGCGGCTGCTCTGGCAGGTCGAACTCCCCCTCGCCCTGCCCCAGCTGATGGCCGGAATACGGATGGCGACCGTGTCGACGATCGCGCTCACCACGGTCGGCTCCATCGTCGGCCGCGGCGGCCTCGGCAATCTCATCGAGGACGCCCTGCCCACCTTCTTCAAGGCCCAGGTGCTCGCCGCCTCCGTGCTGTGCGTGCTGCTCGCGGTCGCCGCCGATCTGCTGCTCCTCGCGCTCCAGCGGCTCCTCACGCCCTGGACGCGGCGGGGCGCCGACCCGGCCCCGGCGGGAGGCGGCTGAGATGCGCGTAGTCGCGGACACCTGGAGCTGGCTCACCACCGGCGCCCACTGGTCGGGCGAGAGCGGGATCTGGCACCGGCTCGCCGAGCACCTGTACGTGAGCGGGACCGCCCTGCTCCTCGCCTGCGCCCTCGCCCTGCCCCTCGGCCTCTGGCTCGGCCACCTCGGCAGGGGCGGCACGGTCGCGGTCAACGTTTCCAACGCGGGCCGGGCCGTGCCCGTCTTCGCGGTGCTCGCGCTGTTCATGGTCTCGCCGCTGCGCAACGCCGGCTACGTGCCGACCGTCGTCGCGCTCGTCCTGTTCGCGATACCCCCGCTGCTCACCCACGCCTACGTGGGCGTGCGGGAGGTGGACCGTGCGGTCGTCGAGGCCGCCCGGGGCATGGGCATGTCCGGCGGCCAGCTCTTCCGCGGCGTCGAACTGCCGCTGGCCCGTCCCATGCTGATGACCGGTCTGCGCTCGGCGGCCGTGCAGGTGGTCGCGACCGCGACCATCGCCGCCATGGTCGGCCAGGGCGGCCTCGGCCGGATCATCACCGCCGGCTTCAACACGTACGACACACCGCAGGTGGTCGCGGGCGCCGTGCTCGTGGCCCTGCTCGCCCTCCTCGTGGAGGTGCTGCTCGTGGCAGCGGACCGGCTCGTCGGCCGCGCCGCACGACTGAAGGGATGATCTTTGTGACCAGGGCGTTGCGTGTCACGGGAGCGGCACTGGGCGCGGCTGTGCTGGCCGTCTCGCTCGCCGCGTGCGGTGGCGGAGACAGCCTGGAGAAGTCCAAGGAGGGCGGCGGCGACACCGGGAGCGGCGGAGGCGGCAAGGGGCGGCTCGTCGTCGGCGCCGCGGCCTTCACCGAGTCGAAGGTGCTCGCGGAGCTCTACGCCCAGGTGCTCGACGACGCCGGATACTCCGCGAGCGTCACCACCGTGAAGAATCGCGAGCTGTACGAACCTTCCCTGGAGAAGGGCGAGATCGACGTCGTACCGGAATACGCGGCGACGCTCGCGGAATTCCTCAACGCGAAGGTGAACGGGCCGAAGGCGCCCGAGGAGAAGCCGGTCGCCTCCGGAGACCCGGCCGCCACCACGGAAGCCCTGAAGAAGCTCGCCGAACCGCGCGGACTGAAGGTGCTGGCGTTCGGCGCGGCCGTCGACCAGAACGCCTTCGCCGTGAGCAAGGAATTCGCGGAGAAGAACAAGCTGAGCACGCTTTCCGATCTCGGCGCGGCCAAGCTGAAGGTGAAGATCGCGGCCGGCGACGAATGCGAGATCCGGCCCTTCTGCGCGCCCGGTCTGAAGAAGACGTACGGGATCGACGTGACCGGCGTCGACCCGCGGGGAGTCGGCACCCCGCAGGCCAAGCAGGCCGTCAAGGACGGCATCGACCAGCTGGTGCTCACCACCACGACGGACGCCACCGTCGAGTCCTTCGGACTGGTCTTCCTCCAGGACGACAAGAAGCTGCAGAACGCCGACAACGTGCTGCCCGTCGTCAATGCCAAGGACGCCGGTTCGCCGGAGATAGCCGCCGCCCTCGACAAGATCACCAAGGTGCTGACCACGGCGGATCTCGCCGAACTCAACCGCAAGGTGGACGCGGAGCGGGCGAAGCCCGAGGACGTCGCCAAGGCCTATCTGGAGTCGAAGGGGCTGCTCAAGAAGTAGGCACCGGGTAAGGGGAGTCGGCCGGGCCCGGCCGGGAATGGCGACGGGCCCGGCCGGCTACGGCGAGAACTCGCCAAGAGATTGCCGGGCCGACGCCCCATACGGCGCCTACGCACGGTAAATTTCAGGCCATGCCACGTGGACGTCACCGTCATTCCCCACCTCTGCACAAGCTCCTGCCGCCCTCCGCGGTCGCCGGGGCTTCGGTCGTCTGTGCCGCGGGCGCCTGGCTGTTCGGTGATCCCGTGGTCCTGCGGCTGCTCGTCGCGGCCGCCGCGGCGGCGGCGGTCACCGGCGCCGTCCTCATGCGCAGTTGGGACCGAGGCGCCGGCCGCCAGGTCGCCGAGCTGACCCGGGCCCGGGCCGCGGACCAGTGGAAGCACGAGGAGCGGGTCGCCGAACTGGAGTCCGACCTGGAGGAGTCGCGCGAGCTGCGCACCCGCCTCGACGCCAAGCTGCGCGCCAAGCGCGTCGAGCTGGCCGGCCTCCGCACCGAGCACGCCGACCTGCTGCGCCGGTACGCCACGGCCGAGACCGAGCGGGCCAGCGCGCTGGAGGGCCGCCGGGTGCTCGCCCTGGAGAGCTCCGCCGCCACCCAGGCCAAGGCCCTGCCCGCCGCCGGCTCCACGCCGACGCCGGAGGCCTACCGCCGGGCCGCCGAGGCCCTGCGGAAGCTGGCGTCCCGGTCCGAGCCGGACCCGGACCCGCAGACCACCCGGCAGCCGGAGGACGGGCCGGAGGCGACGGCGAGGACGGCTCCCGCACCGGAGACGAAGACGGCCCCCGCGCCGCAGCCGCAGGCCGAGACGGCCAGGAACGGCACGCAGGACGGCCACGACGCGCACGACGCCCACACCAAGGCGCCCGCGATGCGGCACGTCCCGGCCGCGGCCGCGATCGTCCCGTACGCCTCGCGCCGGCCGGCCCCGCGCCCGTCGGGCGGTTTCGACTACTTCGGCACGCAGGCAACGCACGGCGGTGCGCAGGCCGCGCTGGGCGCCAAGAAGGCCGCCGCCGCGATCGAGGCCGTGCAGGACACCGACCTGGCCGACGTCGTCGGCGAGGAGGTCCTGGCGGCCGCCGCCGCGCGGCCCGCGGACCGGCGGGCGATAGGCCAGGTCATCGACCTGACCGCGCACGACGAGACCGAGCAGCTCGACGTGGCGGAGCTGCGCGGAGCGGTCAACTCGTAACGAAGCCCTGCTGCCCCGAATGCACCGTCACCCCCGGCACCCCCTGCCACCAGAACGGCGAGCCCCTCGGCTACGCCCACGCCCGCCGCATCAAGGAAGCCAAGGAGGTCCAGCCGTGAGCACCATGGAACGCCTCATGCAGGAAGCCGTGCCCGTCCGCCCCGAACGCCCCGACGGCACCCACAGCCTGTGGACGCAGCAGGAGCAGGACCGGCACTGGAACGACCTGTGCGAGTCGATGGGTGTCCCCGGCCAGCAGCGGCCCGCCCGCCCCGCCGAGGCGGCCGCGTG